>CAUUKU010000101.1:0-7224 GCA_963545665.1 uncultured Campylobacter sp.
ATACATAGTTATAAAATATATTAAATTTTGTCTAAATTTTAAATTTTGCTATAATGCGTTTTTAAAATTTAAGGACCTAAATGCAAATCAAAGAAAAGGACGGGCGCGTCAAATACATCCGCGCGTTAGAACGCTTCGTAAAATCCGCAGTAGCACTGCTAAAGCGCGACGATTTCGACGCGGCGCTTTTTGCGAAGCGGATGGCGAAAAACTATGAAATTTTATCCAAAGCGGCCGCCGTAAACCTAGATAGCCCCTACACCAAGGCGCTTGAGAGCTTTGCTCAAAACGTCATGAGCTCCAGCGAAGGCGCCTGCGACGCAAAGCCCATAGATCAGGGCGCTTTGGTGCGAGAGGCAAACGCCTTAGAAAAGCTCAAAAATAATAAAAGTTATAAAAAAGACAAACACAAAATCGATTTTTTTAAGGATTATTAGATGAAAACCGTGATTTTTGATATGGACGGCACGCTGCTCGACTCCTCACGCGCGATAGAGGTGAGCGTCAACAACACTCGCCGCGAGCTCTACGGCCTAGCGCCGATACAAAGGGATTTCATCGTCCGCACGATCAACGATCCGAGCAAGAACGCCTTTTTGGAATTCTACGGCAAAACCGAAGCGAGCGCCGAGGAGCTTGCGTTTTTTGAAAAGGAATTCGTCAAAAACTACCATGAGTTCGCCGTGCTCTACGACGGCATTGACGGGCTTTTGCGCCACTGCAAGAGCTCGGGCTATTTCGTCGCGCTCGCCTCAAACGCGCCTGCGTACACGCTGCAAGAAATTCTAAGAAAAACGGGCTCGCGCGAGTTATTTGACCTGGTCGTGGGCGCGGACGAACACACGCCCTCAAAGCCCGATCCAGCGATGCTTTTGCGCACGATCGCGCACTCACCGCACAAAAAGGCGATCTTTTTGGGAGATAGCAAAAAAGATGAGCTTGCAGCGATCCGCGGCGCAGAATTTTTGAAAAATTTAAAATTTCCACAAGGCTTTAAGGCGTGCGGCGAAAATTTAAGCGCAAACGATGATGATTTTAGCGTGGGTGGCGGCGCGGGCGGCGAAATTTTAAGCTCCGACGGCAGAAATTTTAACGCGAGCGGCAGCGCGGGCGGAATAAACATAGACGCAAGCGAGGCGGACGATAAAAATTTAAAATCTCAAAATTTTACGGCAGGCGGCACGACTTGCAGCGCAAACGAAGCGAATGCAGACGACGCAAGCTGTGCAAGCGGCGGCACTAGCGGTAAGAATTTCGGCTCTAGCGACGCGAGCGCGTTAAGCTTTAAGGGCAGTAAAATTACCGCTAAATCTACGCCAGGCGGGGCTACCGCACAAACTGCGGCGGGCAAGGCGCGAGGCGCGCAGCTGCACTTAGCAGATCTACTGGGCGCGCAGCTTGAGTATTTGCAGGTCAGCTGGGGTTTCGGCGAGCCTAGCGAGATCTCGCGCAACGCACAAAGCGTCGAGCAGGCGCGCGAGATAATCGATGCACTCTGATGCTTGCAAGCAGGGCTTTTAGCAGCGCAAAGATCGGCCGCAAAGAGCGCTTTGCAAACATTGGCTCGCTCTAATAATTTCATGCCGCCGCGCAAATGCCGATCAAAGGACGTCTGCGGCGCGAAACACTTCGCAAAACTATCGCTCGCGCCGATAAAATTTTGACGCGCAAGGCGATCTGCGCTTTAAATTTTATCAGCGAACGGGTTTTGGCATTTCAAATCGCAACCCAAAGGAGCCGTCCGCAGATAAAATTTAATCGCAGTGTGCAAGACCTACCGAAGTATCGAACAGCGGCGCAAAATAGCGCAGATTGCGTACTTGCCCGATGAAATTTGCCGATCACGCAAAGCGTCGCTCATCAAAATACCGAGCGACCGCGCGAGATAATCGATCCCTTTCCTAACAGCCGCGCCGATAAAATTCTAAGCGTATATGCCAGCCTAAAGTATCGACGGCGATCGCAAATTCCGCACTCGCATCGATAAAATTCCACCAATCGCATCATGCATGACGCGCGCAGAGCATGCATCGGCAGGAAGGAGCTGTCTTTACGCTAGCAAGGCGTATGTCTGCCGTCACTCGCTTGGTCTCGGCGCCCACTTTATAATCGGTCTTTGCGTAGCAGGATGTTTGGCGCCGACCCATCGCCGCAACCGTCGCCTTAGCCTGCCGCTCGCTTTAACTCATTGCCCGCCCCTTCCGACCGGTGCTTGATTTAACCTGCCGCAACCGGCAGGCACCGTGTCCGGCCGACCGCTCTAGCGGGCAGATAAAATTCCACCGCTCACGAATTCCGCGCAAATCCGTTCGCGTTTAAAAGCCCGGGTCGCGCCCTAACCTAAATTAAATTTTACATTTGCTATAATCGCGAAATTTTAAGGAAGGTAAATGGATATTTTCGAAGGCGGCCCGAGGGGAAAATTTTTTGAAATTTTATCCGCGGAAGGCCCCGCTTCGGTGCGAAACGAGACCGCACAAACCCTAAACCGCCCAATCGCCTGCGAGCGCACATGCGAAGCGCGCGGCATTAGCGAGCTCGAAAGCTTCATCGCGCAAAATAGATGTGCGAGCGGTCTGAACGACGAATTTTGCAGATGAGCCGAAATATCCTAAGTAACGACGAGTAAAATGCTAGATCAAATTGATTTAATTATGAAAAGCTTCATCGCAGACTGCGGATACGAGCCCGCCAATGAGATGTTTGCGAAACTTAGCTCAGGCAAAAAACTGCGCTCCAAGCTGCTGCTAAACATCGCGCAAAAGGATGAAAAATCGCTGCGTCTATGCGCGATCATCGAGCTCATTCAAGCCGCGAGCCTGCTGCACGACGACGTCATCGACGAAAGCTCGGTGCGCCGCGGCAAGCCCTCGATCAACGCCACCTACGGCTCCAAAAACGCCGTGATGCTGGGCGACATACTCTATTCTAAGGCATACTTCGAGCTTTCTAAATTTGAAAGCCGCATCGCCGCCGCGCTTTCGGGCGCCGTCACGAAACTGGCCGTTGGCGAGCTAATGGATGTTAGCTTAAGCAACGATTTCAACGACGATGCGAGCAAATATCTGCAAATGATCTATCTAAAAACCTCCGCTTTGATCGAAGAGGTTGCGCGCTGCGGGGCGTTTTTAAAATTCGGCGGCGCGGAAAATTGCGGCGAAATTTCAGATATGAGCCTCGCAAAAAACAAAGGCAAAATTCCAAATGCCGCGAAAGATCATGATGAAATTTTAAGCGCAAGCGCGAAATTTGGCGAATACGGCAAAAACCTTGGGCTTGCCTTTCAGATCATCGACGATATTTTAGATGTAACGCAAAGCTCAGAAGCGCTAGGTAAGCCGAGCTTAAGCGATTTTGCAGAGGGTAAAACCACCCTGCCCTACATCTATTTATACGAAAATTTAGATGATGCGCAGCGGCAAAAGCTGAAATCATTTTTTAAAAAACAGCTGCGCGAGAGCGAAATTTCATGGATTAAGGCAAAGCTTAGCGAGCACGGCATCATCGAGCGCTGTATAAACGAAGCTCGCGCCTACGGGCAGAAGGCGCTTGAAGCCGTGGCGGAATTTAAAAACGACAAGCTGGAGCAAATCGTGCGAGATATGATAGATAGGGAGTTTTGATGGCGTATATGAGCGTGAGTTTCACCCACAAAAACACGGACATCACGGTGCGCGAGAAGCTGTCGTTTTCAAACGACGTGCGCAAGAAAGAAATTTTGCGCCTTTTGGCTTCAAACTCCGCAATAGAAGAGTGCTTGGTGCTAAGCACCTGCAACCGCGTAGAAATTTTTACCGCCGTAAGCGACTTCGAAGCGGCCAACAAATTCGTACTTTTAGCCCTTTCGCGCGTAAGCGGCGTGAGCTACGACGAGCTAGCCGAGCGTGCCGACATTTACGAGGATTACGGCGCGATACACCACCTTTTCGCCGTCGCAGCCTCTCTTGATAGCCTCGTAGTGGGCGAGACGCAGATCGTAGGCCAGCTCAAAGACGCTTTTAAATTTGCCAAACAAAACGCCTATGCAAACACCGCCATCGCCGCAGCCATAGACGAAGCTCTAAAGTGCGCGGCGCGCATCCGCAATCAGACTGAAATTTCAAAAAACCCGATCTCCGTCTCAAGCGTCGCCGTGGCGATGGCAAAGGAGAAACTGGGCTCCTTACAGGGCGCAGACGCCGTCGTACTGGGCGCGGGAGAGATGAGCGAGCTAGCGTGCAAACATCTGCTCGCAAGCGGCGCGAACGTTACGATTTTAAATCGAAATTTGACTAACGCGCAAAAGCTGGCCGCCTCCCTAATCGGCGCGGCAGACGGCGCGATCTTAGGCGGACGCGCAAGTCGCGATGACGCGGGCGGCGCAAATTTAAGAGGCGGTGTAAATGGCTGCGCGGCTCGTATCAAAACCGACGCGCTAGATAATCTGAAAAAATATCTAAACTCTGCGAGCTTGTTTTTTAGCGCCACCGGTTCGCAAGAGCCCGTTATCACCGATACTTTGTTGCAGCCGCAAGGATTTAAGCGCTACTTTTTCGACATTGCCGTGCCGCGCGACGTAGAGCTCACCCAAAGCGAGGACGTCGAGGTTTACAGCGTCGATGATCTGGAGGATATCGTAAAGAAAAATTTGATCCTTCGCGAGGAGCAGGCGCAGATCGCTTACTCGATCGTGGCAAAATGCACGAATGAATTTTTCAAATGGCTCAAGGCAGCGGCATCCACGCCGATCATCAAGGCTTTGCGTCAAAGCGCGAAGCAAGTAGCTGAGCTGGAGCTAGCCAAGGCGCTTAAAAAGGGCTATCTAAAGCACAGCGATGCAGAGGAGGCGCGCAAGCTGATCCATCAGGTTTTTAAAGCGTTTCTGCACGTTCCGACGGTAAATTTGAAAAACCTCGGCGACGCGGATGATGAGGGCGGCACGGTAAATGCGCTGGTCGAAATTTTTGAACTGCAAGAAAACTACGAAAAATTTTTAAATCAAGAAAACGAGAAAAAGGACAGAGAGAATGAAATTTAGCAAGCTTTTCGCTCCGAGCCTAAAAGAGGCTCCCAGAGACGCCGTACTACCTAGCCACGCGCTTTTAATCCGCGCGGGATTTATCGAGCAGCTGGGCAGCGGGCTTTATAATTTTTTGCCGCTAGGAAAGATAGTGCTAGAGCGGATCTGCGCCGTCATCAGACAGGAGATGGACGCTGCGGGCGCGCAGGAGGTCTCTTTTAGCGTCGTGACGTCCGCAGATGCGTGGAAAAAAAGCGGCCGCTACGCCAAATACGGCAAGGAGCTGCTGCGCTTCAAAGATCGCAAGGATAACGACTTCGTGCTAAGCCCAACTAACGAGGAAGCGGCGGTTTTGATGGTAGCGGATAAGATTACGAGCTACAAGCAGTTGCCGCTAAATATCTATCAGATCAATACGAAATTCCGCGACGAGGCGCGCCCTCGCTTCGGGCTTCTGCGCGGACGCGAGTTTACGATGAAGGACGCTTATAGCTTCCACGCAGACGCTGCGGATATGAAGCGCGAGTTTGAGGTGATGAGACAGGCGTACTCGCGGATTTTTACGCGACTGGGATTAAATTTTCGCGCGGTCGATGCGGACAGCGGCGCGATCGGCGGCAGCGGCAGTAAGGAGTTTATGGTGCTAGCGGATAACGGCGAGGACGATATCGTCGTGTGCAAGCGCTGCGAGTATGCCGCAAATATCGAGGCTGCGCGCCGTGCGCCCAAAACTACGAACGCCGCTGCGCCCGAGACCGACGGCATGATGAAATTTAAAACCCCCGCGATGAAAACGATCGATGCGGTCGCGGAATTTTTCAAAGTGGATAAATTCTACACCGTCAAAGCGGTGATCAAAAAAGCGCTATACGAGGATCGTAGCGAGATCGTAGCGTTTTTTATCCGCGGCTGCGACGAGCTGCAAGAGACCAAGGCGCAAAACGCCTGCGGTGCGCTGGAGCTAATCGATGCTAGTGAGGAGGAGATCGCGCGAGCTGGCTTTACGGCGGGCTTTTGCGGACCTTTCGGGCTCGGCGAAGGGGCGAAATTTTACATCGACGCCGAGCTAAAAGGAGCGCGCGAGATGATCGCGGGCGCGAACGAGCCGGATTACCACTACGTGGGCGCTAGCGTGATAAATTTTAACGAATCGCGCTTTGCGGATCTCGCTGCCGTGGGCGCAGGCGATGCGTGTCCGTGTTGCGGCGGCGAGCTTAGCATCACGAAAGGCATCGAGGTAGGCCATATCTTTCAGCTCGGCACGCGCTATTCAGAGCCGATGGAGGCGCGATTTTTGGACGCAAACGGCAAGGCTCGTGCGTTTTTCATGGGCTGCTACGGCATCGGCGCAAGCCGCCTCATCGCCGTAGCGATCGAAAGCAGCCACGATGAGCGAGGCTGCGTGTGGCCGCGCGAGCTGGCGCCTTTCGAGCTTGAGATCATCATCTCAAATCACAAAGACGCCGCTGCGGTAGAATTTGCCGAGAAACTATACGAGCAGTGCCGTGCGCGCGGAGTTCGCGTGCTGCTCGACGATCGCGCAGAGCGCTTCGGCGTGAAGATGAACGACTTCGAGCTGATGGGCTTTCCGTATGCCGTTCTCGTAGGCAAAGCCCTAGCGGAGGGAAGCGTCGAGTTTATCACTCGCGCAGGCCTAAAGCGGCAGAGCGTAAGCGCGGATGAAATTTTAAAACTTATCGAGAAGAAATTAATCGAGAAAAATTAGAAGCGCATGAAATTTAGCCCTAAATTTGGGCTAAATTTTGCAATAAAAATTAAGTTCGCTCAAAATTCGTCGCTTTGATCGTGCCCTCCAATATCTGCGCAGAGCAATGCCTAATCGCGCATTCGCCTCCGCAGCTTTGAAATTTTTTACAAGCGCCTATCGGTGTGCGGCTCTCAAAAACAGCTCGACAGACTTTAACCGAACGGGTATTTAATCTCTAAAATCGTAGAACTCCTACCCGCGTCTATCGGTGCAAATTTCAACGCATCTATCGGCACTGACGACCTCTATCCGTATTTGACTGTAAATTAAAATTCACATTTACAAAACTTGCGTGGCGTTGCATATAAAAGCACGGGCTACATCGCGCTCAATTAAGACGCCGCGAGGAGTAAAATCGGAGAATTTAGAGAGACGGCCGCAATTAAGCTCTTTTACTTCAAAGAAATTAAACCTGTCTCTTATACACATCTGACGCTGCCGACGACTAGTCGAGTGT
>CAUUKU010000102.1:0-7101 GCA_963545665.1 uncultured Campylobacter sp.
CGTCGGCAGCGTCAGATGTGTATAAGAGACAGACCAAAATCGATCGATTCGTCATTTATGAAATCAAAAATTTTCTCCGCTTTTCGGTTTTGACCGGTGAGCTTTACCCGCTTGCCAGCAAGGGCGTTTTTGATCATCAGCGCCATGAAATAGTCTAAATTTGAAATTTCGCTTAAGCTTAGCTCCAGCTCATTTAAATTTTTTACCGCTTTTTTTAGTGCAAGTAGCTGGGAGCGCGAGCTTTTGTAGTTCCACTGCCCGCGTAGCGATAAGGTGTTTTTCCCGCCCGAGCTTTCGAGCGAAAAGGCTAAATTCCGCAAAAATTTCTCTCCAAAATCAAAAAATAGGGGAAATTATAATATAATCAACCTTGGCATTTTATAAAATTTAATGGAGATTTATGCTCAGAGGCTTTTTTACAAATAGCGCAGGCACGTTGGTTTCGCGAGTTTTGGGTTTCGTGCGCGACCTGCTTACCGCATCGGTTTTAGGCGCGGGGATTTACAGCGATCTGTTTTTCGTAGCGTTTAAACTGCCCAATCTTTTCCGCAGGCTCTTCGGCGAGGGAGCCTTTACGCAGGCGTTTTTGCCTAGTTTTACCGCCGCGCGCAAAAAAGGAATTTTCGCCGCAGCGGTGCTTATCAAATTTAGCATTTTCATCGCGCTTTTGACGGCGCTCGTGCTGCTCGCCGCGCCCGTTTTTACCAAAGTTTTAGCATACGGATTTAGCGCTGAGCAGATCGGTCTTGCGGTGCCATACGTGCGGATAAATTTTTTCTACCTCACGTTTATCTTCGTCGTTACGCTCTTTGCCTCGCTGCTTCAGTACCGCGACCACTTCGCTACGACGGCGTTTTCGACCGCACTTTTAAATTTAGCGATGATAGCGGCGCTTCTGCTAGCTCGCGGCAAAGACGGCGCCACGGCGGTGCTCTATCTTAGCTTAGGCGTCGTAGCAGGCGGATTTTTGCAGCTAGCGGTGCATGTTTATGCGCTGAAATTTACCGGTATGCTACGCGTCTTAGCGGGCGGCTTTGCGCGGCTTGCACGGGGCGATAAACCGCAGACGCAGGGCTTTTATAAAAATTTTTTCGCGGGCGTGCTCGGTGCGTCGGCACTTCAGCTAAGCTCGTTTATAGATACCTTTTTTGCGAGCTTCCTTGCTAGCGGCAGCATCAGCTATCTGTACTACGCCAACCGCATATTTCAGCTGCCGCTCGCGCTTTTTGCGATTGCGCTTAGCACGGCGATCTTTCCGCGCATGAGCAAATTTGTAAAAGCTCGCGACGACGCGCAGGCTCTGGCGCTCGTCGAGCGCGGATTTTACTTCCTTTTGGCGCTACTTGGCCTCTCTGCGATAGGCGGCGTGATGCTGCGAAACGAGATCACGCAGCTGCTATTTGAGCGCGGAGAATTTACCCGCCAAAATTCCATCGAATGCGCCGCAGTTCTCGGCGCGTATATGGTGGGGCTCGTGCCGTTCGGGCTGTCTAGGATTTTTTCGCACTGGCTGTATGCGAATATGAAGCAGAAGCTAAGCGCGAAAATTTCGATCTGGTGCGTCTTTATAAACGTCGCTTTGTGCGCGCTGTTTTTTAAACCCTTCGGAGCGGTGGGGCTTGCGTTTGCAAGCACGATAACGGGGGCGTTTCTACTCGGCTTTAATCTCTATTTTTTTGGATTTAATAACTTTTTGGCTATAATCCGCGCAAAAAAAATTATTGCGATCGCGGCGCTTTGTGCGGGCGAAGCGGCGATTTTATACATTTTAAAAGGCTTGTATTATGGTAATTTATGATAGTTTGAGCAAAAAGAAGCTCCCTTTTGAGCCCATTAGCGAGGGGCTGGCGCGCATTTACGCCTGCGGTCCGACCGTCTATGACGACGCGCATCTGGGCCACGCAAAGAGCGCCGTGAGCTTCGATCTGCTGCGCCGCGTGCTGCAAGCCGAGGGCTATGAGGTAAAATTTGCGCGAAATTTCACCGACATCGACGATAAAATTTTAAAAAAGATGGCGGAAACCGGTAAGAGCCTGGAGGAGATCACGGAGCTTTACACCTGCAGATATTTGCAGGATATGAGCGCGCTAAACGTCGCGGACGCGAGCATTTCGCCCAAAGCGACCGAAAATATCGCCGCGATCTGCGAGCTCATATCCTCGCTTCTTCAAAAAGGCTTTGCCTACGAGATCGCGGGCGACGGCATCTACTTCGACACGCGCAAGGACGGGGATTATCTAAGCCTTAGCGGCAAAAAAGAGGGCGCCGGCAAAAACATTGCCCGCGTCGCCTCAAACGATGCCAAGCACGACGAGAAGGACTTTGTGCTGTGGAAATTTGACGAGAATTGGTTTGATAGCCCGTTTGGCAAAGGGCGCCCCGGCTGGCACAGCGAGTGCGTCGCGATGATTTTAGCGCACCTTGATAGCGGCGATCCGCAATTTTGCATCGACATTCACGCAGGCGGCGCCGATCTGCTCTTCCCGCATCACGAAAACGAAGCCGCGCAGTGCCGCTGCGCCAGTCATAGAACACTAAGCAAATACTGGCTTCACAACGGCTTCGTGCAGGTAAATAACGAAAAGATGAGCAAGAGCCTAGGCAACTCCTTTTTTGTAGGAGACGCCCTAAAAATCGCACCAGGCGAGGCGCTGAGATTTTATCTCTTAAGCTCGCATTACAGGGCAAATTTTAATTATTCGGTGACCGATCTGCTTGCAAGCAAAAAGAGGCTCGATAAAATTTACCGCCTTAAAAAGCGCGTCCGTGACGTTTTAGCTCCCGCTACGGGGCAAAATTTCGCAGTATGCATATCTGAACATACCGCGCAAATTTCATCCGCAAGCTCTGCGCGGGCTTGCAGAGATGCTGGGCAAAATTTAGCTTCGAGCGTATCTCAAAATTTAAGCCTGGGCGCGGCGCCGAATTCCAAGCCTAAAAATTCCGTGTCCGAGCTGCCTGCTGCGGAGGCTAAATTTAGATCGGAGATGATGGAGTTTTTAAGCGATGATCTTAACACTTCAGGCGCGCTTGCGGTGCTCGATAGCTTCGTAGCAGGCGCGAATGAAGCGCTAGATCGCACGCCAAAAGACAAGATCTTAAAGGCTCAGATCGCCGCAAATTTAGAGTTTGCGAAGCAGACCCTTGGAATTTTATACGAGGATGAGACCGAATACTTTCGCTTCGGCGTGAGCGAGCAGCAAAGAGCACAGATCGAAGAGTTGATAAAACAGCGTGCACAGGCGAAGGCGGAAAAGGACTTTGCAAGCGCGGATGCCATCAGGGCGCGCCTTACGGATATGAAGATCGAAGTGATGGATACGCCTAGCGGCACCGTTTGGGAGGTCACAGCGGAGTAAAACGTAAAATTTAGCGTAAAATTTTACGCTAAATTTTGTGATTTTTGTCATACGGAGTACAAATCCGAACGCTAATTCGCGCGTAAATTTTAGCGCGATTTTTATCTGCGGCATTTCGATACGGCGGCGCGGTTTTGTTCAGTGATACGGTGCAGGAGCGATGCGATGTACGGCACGACGCAGTGGCAGAGGCGCAAGGCGGATCGCTATTTTCATTCGTCGGCGCAGCTGATACGATGATGAAAGCGTGGTTTTTAGCTTATGCCGAGTTGCAGTGTAGCGGAATAACGCCGCGGCGAGGTAGTGTCACAGTGCCTGTGTGTAAATTTAGTGCGATTTTTGTTCGGCGATATGGCAGTGCGGCGCCCTCTGGACGGTTCACAGCGCCTCAAAGCATTTGCCGCTTAAAATGGGCGTACGAAAGCGCCGAAAAATCGCGATAGATAAAAACTCGCTCGCTTTAAGCGCTTAACGCTTTAAAAGCGGCAAACAAAAAAGCAAATCTCGGCGTCGTCCGCATGGTCGCCGCATGCGAGTGAGTTGATTTAGCGAGCTTGCGAAGCGCAAATTAGTCCCGCGCCGCCCCATAAATTTCGTGCTGCCTCGCGGCCGAAATTTTAAAATTTCAAGAATTTTGGGGTTGGAAATTCTAAAATTTCAAGAATTTTGAAATTTCATGAATTTTGAAATTTCATGAATTTTTGGATTTTAAATTTTAAAAATTTTATAAAAAAGGATTGTATTTGAACGGCTTTAAAACTTTATTATCGCGCTTTAAGCCCTATTTTAGGGATTACAAGCCGCAGTTTGCATTGGCAATTTTGGGTATGGTGATGACGAGCGTGGCGACTGCTGCGAGCGCGAAGCTGGTCGAGCCCGTTTTAAATAAAATTTTCGTCGAAAAAAACGAGCCGTATCTCTACACGCTTCCGATCGCGATCATCGTGGTTTTCGCGATGAAAAGCGGCGGCGCGTTTATGCAAAACTACTTCACAGCCTTCATCGGTCAAGACACGGTGCGCCGCTTCCGCGATAGGCTCGTCGCAAGCCTCGTGCGGCTGGACGTGGATTTTTTTAACCGCTTCCGCACGGGCGAGCTCATCAGCCGCACGATCAACGACATCGAGCGCATCCGCGTCGTGGTTTCGAATATGATCCCAGATTTTTTCACGCAGATCATTACGATTTTGGGGCTTTTGGGCGTCGTAATCTATCAGAGCCCAAAGCTTTCGTTTTTCGCGCTCGTGGTCTTTCCGTGCGCGATATATCCGCTCTCGCGCCTCGCAAAGCGGATGAAAAAAATTTCGCGCGAGTCTCAAGAGAAAACCTCCGATATCTCCTCGGCGCTCAGTCAAATTTACTCCAACATCGAAATCGTCAAAGCAAGCAACGCCGAGAGCTTTGAGGTGGAGAAATTTAACGCCGAAAACAAGAAATTTTTCAGTCTAAATTTAAAGGCGGTCGTAACGGCGTGCCTGGTAAGCCCGATAATGGAGATGCTAGGTGCCGTAGGCATCGCCGTGGTGATCATCGTCGGAGGACAGGAGGTCATCGCGGGCCAGATGAGCATCGGCAGCTTTTTCAGCTTCCTTACGGCGCTTTTTATGGTCTATACGCCGATAAAAAAGGTCTCATCGCTCTACAACAACATGCAAGACGCCATCGCGGCGAGCGAGCGGACCTTTGAGCTCATAGATTTGGAACCTACGATCGTCGGGGGCGGCAAGCAGATGGGCGAGATCGGCTCGGTGAGCTTTTGCGACGTATCGCTAAACTACGGCGACAAGGCGGCGCTGAAGGATATAAGCTTCAGCGTCAAAAAGGGCGAAATTTTAGCGCTCGTCGGAAACAGCGGCGGCGGAAAAAGCTCGGTCGTGAACCTACTGATGCGCTTTTACGACGCAAGCAGCGGTAAAATTTTATTCAACGGCAACGACGAGATCGGCGAGTTTAGCATCCCTAGCCTGCGCGAGAATATCGGCCTCGTAAGCCAGCGCGTATATATTTTCAACGATACGATCGCGCAAAACGTAAGCTACGGCGCGGAATTTAACGAGCAGCGCGTCATAGAAGCGCTGAAACTCGCCAACGCCTATGAGTTCGTAAGCTCGATGAAGGATGGAATTTACACCGTGCTTAGCGAGTTCGGCGCAAATCTTAGCGGCGGGCAGCGCCAGCGTATCGCCATCGCGCGCGCGCTGTATAAGGACCCGCAAATTTTAATATTCGACGAGGCGACTTCAGCGTTGGATAACGCAAGCGAAAAGGAGATCTCAAACGTCATCGAAAAGATCAAACAAAGCAAAATCGTATTCGTCATCGCTCACCGCCTCTCCACGATCGAACGCGCCGATAATATCGCCGTGATGAAAAACGGCCGCATCCTCGCCATCGGCACCGACGCGAAGCTGACGGGTGAGTGCGAGGAGTATCGCAGCCTAAAGGGGATAATGCAAAATGGCTAAATGGCGCTCCGGCTTTATCTTTGAAATTTCAAACCGGCGAGCGGACCGCAAGGAGCGCAGGCATAAATTTTTTGAAATTTTGCGCGGTAAAATTTTAACCGCAAAGGCGCAGGCGAAAATTTCAAATTTTAATTTCGGCGCCGAAAATTTCCTCTTTTATCCTTGCATGCGGCTTTTGCGAATACTGCGCTGCGAAGAAATTTTAAAACCGCTCTGCGCAGAAATTCTAAAGATACATGACGCGGCGGTTTTAAAAACATCTCGCATGCTGCGGGCTTTGCAGGTGCTGCGAATTTTACGAAATACTCGGCATTTAAAATTTCAAAGGCCGCATCGTGTTTAGATCTATGCGCGCAGCGCGATCGCTAAGCGCCCTATTCCTGGGGATTTTCTTTATGTTTATCGGCGACGCGCTAGTCATCGCAAGCGCGGGCATCATACTAAAAGAAGCAGGCCGCAGCGAACTTGAGATCGGTGCGATTTCTGCATTTTTCTTTTTAGGGGCGATCTTTAGCGGCTTTTTCGTGCCTTCGATAATCGGCGCATTAACGCACGTGCGAGCATACGCGGTCTTCACGGCGCTTTTCGGCATCGCGGCGATGCTACACGATCTAGGCTCAAACCTCGCATACTGGGCAGTTTTGCGCTTTATTTTGGGCTTTTGCTACTACGCGCTTTTGATGATAATCGAAAGCTGGATCAACTCAAAGATCACAAACTCCATCCGCTCCCGCGTGCTAGCGATCTACGAGGTAGTTTTTTATGGTGCCTTTACGATAGGAGTTATAATTTTGGCGTTAAATTTAGAGGCAATGAAGGTATTCGTGCTAAGCGCATTTTTCATCATCTTAGCGCTGCTACCGCTAAATTTGATCCCTTTCAACCCTCCTAGAGTTTCCGCTCGCATGCGCATCTGTATGCCGCAAATTTCGATCGTGCCGCCGCTTGCGTTTGCGACGGTGGTTTGCGCGGGCATTTTGATTAACGGCTTTTTTTCGATGGCGAGCGTTTTCGTGCTAAGCGCAGGGCTTGGAGTGGGCTCTGTGGGCGCATTTATGGGATCGGCGATGGTCGGAGGGTTTTTGGCGCAGCTCTTCTGCGGCGTAATCTCAGATAAATTCGGCCGCAAACGCGCGATAATGATAGTTTGCGCCATCGGCATCGCAGCTTGCGCAGCGCTATTTTTTGCCAAGAGCTTCATCTTAACGTGCGCGCTCGCGTTGCTGCTAGGACTGTCTCTTATACACATCTGACGCTGCCGACGACTAGTCGAGTGT
>CAUUKU010000103.1:0-6920 GCA_963545665.1 uncultured Campylobacter sp.
CTACACTCGACTAGTCGTCGGCAGCGTCAGATGTGTATAAGAGACAGGACTTAGCGTATCAAATTTTTATATATTTCTTTGGCGGGTTCGCCGCTGATTTTTGAGAGTAGTTTTGCTTTTATTTTCGGCGCGATCTCAAGCGAAAGAATATCTTCTTGCGTGATTTTTTCAAAACTCTTTTCACCCGCGCCGTCAATCACGACGCACCATTCGCCGTTTAAATTTGCGCTTTTCAGCTCCAGCAAGAGCTCTGCGGCGCTACCGAAAAATTTGGTTTCAAATTTTTTCGTGGCTTCCTTAATCGCAAAAATTTTGCGCCGCGCGTCGATCCCTGCGATCTGCTCTATTAGCTTTACCACGCGCTTTGGAGATTCGTAGAGCACGCACGGATATGGGCTTTGCATTAAATTTAGAATCTGAGCTTTGCGCTGCGCGCCGTCATTGTTCAAAAAGCCTAAAAAGCTAAATTCTTTCTCCACTAGTCCGCTTGCGGCGGCTGCGAGCAGTAGAGCGTTTGCGCCGCTAAGCACCTCGTAAGCTACGCCGCTTCGCTGCGCAAATTTTACGAGCGCAATTCCCGGATCGCTGATGCAGGGCATGCCGGCATCGCTTACGTATGCGCAAGCTTTTTCGCGCAGAAGTGCCGCATCAAAGCTCGCGAAAAACTCCGCTTCGTTGTGCGTGTGCAGCGAGTAAAATTGTGAAATTTTAAATGAAATTTGAAATTTATCGGATAATAAGTTTAGAAGTTTTTTTGAAACCCTCGTATCCTCGCAGATTAGGATTTCGCAGCTTTGCAATACCTCAAGCGCGCGGCTCGAGATATCGCTTAGATTTCCTATCGGCGTAGGAATGAGATATAGCAACTATTTCATTCCGTATTTTTGCTTAAATTTCTCGACGCGGCCCGCGCTATCTACGATCTTCTCGCTGCCTGTGAAAAACGGATGGCAGTTGGAGCAGATATCGACGCGGATCTCAGGCTTGTTCGAGCGCGTTTTAAAAGTGTTGCCGCAAGCGCAGGTAACTGTCGTTTCGACAAAGTTCGGATGGATATCTTTTTTCATTTTTGATCCTTTTTGATGATTTTAAAAGGGAGCGATTATACAACTTTTTTATCTAAAAAGCAAATTTAAAGGGTTTTAAAAAAACTCTCAGCAAAGCGACAATTTTTTCTCAATCATGCTTTTTAAGCGCGAAGAATTTTAAAATTTAGCGCATTTTGAAAATAAAATTTTGATTTACCGCGACCTGCGGCGGCGTGCAAAGATACGCCGCCGCAAATACGCGCCGCGCGTTAAGCCGCCGATAAACATAACAGGTCGCGAAAGGTAAAATTTTAAATTCCAAAATTTAAAGCACGCGGCTTTTTAAATTTTAAAATTTGTCGGGCGCTTAAAACATCAACTTCGCGCAAGTTGCGATCAGTGCGGTGTTTGAGCGCAAAATATAGGGGCTATTAAGCGCATAGGCATTTTTAAATTTCTCTCTTTCGCGCGGCGAAAACCCGCCCTCGGGGCCTACGAACGCAATCTCGTCGCCGCCGAAAATGTCGATGTTCTTGCCGCCAAAATCGATCAGGCTTACGTTTTCATATCTTTGCGCAAGCTCGTCCGAGCCGCTCAAAACCTCGATCTGCATGATGGAATTTCGCCCGCATTGTTGAGACGAGTTGATCAAAATCCGCTCCATCCTCTGCGGATCGAGCCGCACGTTTTTCTGCGACAGATCGGCATAGACCAAAATAAGCCGCCCGACGCCCATCTCGTTTAGCGCAGGCAGGCTCTTTTCGATCACAGCGCTCTCGACGACCGCCCAAGCGACGCAAAAAACGTGGCTCGGCGTAAAAACCGAGCTTTTAAAAACCAAATTTAAAGCCGCACCTTTACGCGAAATTTCAGAGATCTCATATAGATAACTTGCCCCGTCCTTTAGATTTCGCACGTCTATGCGCTCGCCCGCCCTTGCTCGCCTAGCCTTTAGGTGCAAAAACTGATCATTCTGCAAAACTAGGCTCTGTTCGCCTGCAAGTTTATCGTAAAAATATACCATCAAATAACACTCGCTATCAAAATTATCGCTAAGTTTAGCCCCAAAATCACCCGCATTTTGCGCTGATACGGCGCAAAGTTTTGACTTAGATACGCGATTTTCAGCCGCTTGTACGATACCGCGCTAAGCGCGATCATCGCTAGCGATCCGACCGCCATAAAGTAAATTTTAAAGCTCAGATCAAAGCGTAGCACCGGCAGCATCACGCTTCCGCTGATTATCAGCGCCGCGATACACGAATAATAGATCGGCAAAAACAGCCTGATGCGCCTAAGAAATCTAAGCCCAGATCTGCTCTTTTGCTTTAAATTTTCAGCTTGCGGCGCGGAGGCGGCAAAATTTAAAGCTTCACTGCGCGGGCAAAATTCCGCCGCCGCATCGATCTTAAGCTGGGTAAAAATCAGATAAATTATCGTTAAAATCGCCGTAGCTAACGCGAAAAATTTATGAAAACCCAGGGCGCTTTGATACAGATAATCCATCATTCCCGCCGGAGGGTTAAATTCGCAGGATAAAATTTTGCGCGGCTAGAGCCGAAACGATCAAATTTAGACGCAAATTTTTTCAGCGCGAGATCAAACAGACCTGCTCCGCGCCTTTGAAATTCTAAAAACCTTTCAAAGCGGTCGCGGCTATTTATTGCGTTAAAATTTATCCTGCTGCCTTCTAATCGCTGTTTCGCGCCGTATCTCTCGCGCCAAGAATGAAATTTCGCAGATAGAGCTTTATAAAATTTAAAATTTCTCTGCGCAGATCGCACGGGTAAAAATGACGCTAAAATCGCGCTTGCGCGCCGCATACGAACCACGTAAATTTTAAAAATTTTCAAATTTAGCCGCGGATTTTTCAACGCTCCGCCCTATTCGGTCACCGGAAGCGGCGGCATATCGGCGTTTATATCGACTTTGGGCTCGCTAGGCGCGATGGGTACGTCCTTCGGCACCTCGCTATCCACAGGCGGCTTTTGCAAGGTGTCCTTTTTCTCATCGTCGCAACCGCCCAAGGCAAGCGCGCAGGCAAAGACCGCGCACGCGGCAAAAACGCGCATAAGCCCCGCGCCAAATTTAAAGAAATTTCTCATCAGCAGTCCTTTGGATAGATGATTTTTTCGCCGCGCAGCAGCTTTTGCCAAAGCTCGGGCTGCCTCCACTCCTCGCGCACGGCGGGCGAGAATTCTATCTCATCCAGCGCGATCTCGCCCATCTGCGCGTTGTAGGCGTCCTCGCGGAAGCACTGCGCGTAGCCGGTGGCAGTTTCGTGCACGATGACGCTGTGAAGCTTTACTTCGCGCTCGCCGTTTTGCATCTGAGTTAGGCTCAAAAGTCGGTCGATTAGAACGAAAAAAATTCTACAAAACTGCTCCGCGCTCGGATTTAGCGGTATCTGCACCCAGCGCGCGCTGTGTTTTTTAAGATCCGCGATGTAGCTGGCATCATCGCGCGCATAGATCGTCGTAGCGTGGTCGAAACTATCGATAAGCTCGCGGATACCGAGCTTCATGTAGCCGAAGTCGTAAACCATCCCCGCTTCATCCAAAAAATTTGAGCTAAGTAAAATTTCGCATCTATAGGAGTGGCCGTGGATGCTCGTGCGACATCGCTTCGAGCCGCACAGGCGCACGATATGAGCGTTTTCGAATTCGTATAATTTCCTGATTATCATACCCCGTCCTTCTCGCCCCAAATTCTAATGTGCAAGCGATCGGAGTAATTATAGCCGTTTTTTAGGCAAAAATCCACGCAAAATTGCGCGCCACTTTCCAGCTCGCGACGATCTGCGCCGCGCGGCATGCAATAAACCTCGCTCTCGCACGCCGCTAAAATTTCTCTGATCTCGGGCTGCGCGTCAAACTCGGGCGAGATGACGAACTTGTAAAAACTATCTTTTGTGTTTTGCTTTAAATTTCGCAGCGCGGCGAAGTTTAACCTGCGTTCGCGCGGCTCGGCGGAGTTTGAAAGCTTAGGCGAGACCGCAAAGACGCAGCTTTTGTAGGCGGGAAATTTTTCAAAATCCACGAAAATCGTGCCGTTGGTTTCAAAGTGCACCGCGTGTCCGCGCGCAAGCAGCTCGCAGACGAACTCGTAAAATAGCGCCTCTTTATAGTGCAGTAGCGGCTCGCCGCCGGTGATAACGACGATCGGCTTTTGATAAAGCTCAGCGCTCTGCGGCGAGACGGAGCTTTGCGGATTTAAATTTGAGGAATTTTGCGCCGCGGAATTTAAAGAATTTTCGCTCGTTAAATTTAAAGATTTTTCTGCGCTACCGCTTGGACGGGAAAATGTTTGCGCGGCGGCGGAATTTAACGTATCGGTTTCAGAAAAAGCCTCGGCGACGCAAAAACCTGCCGCAGAGCACGCAGGTGCAAAGCGAGAGAGATCGGATAAATTTGGAATTTTATTCAAAAGCTGGGCTAAATTTAAAATTTCTTCGTGCTCGAAGTGGTTTACAAACACCGCGCGGATCGTATCGCAGCCGCGCAAGATCTCGCCGGTCTTTGGCGAAATGCGTGCACCGCCGAAGCCCTCGCAGCGCAGATTACAGCCCGCAAAGCGAAAGAAAAACGCGAGCCTGCCTGCGTATTTGCCCTCGCCTTGGATACTTAAAAAGCTCTCTACGAGCCTCATCCGCCCGTCTCGTAAAATGCGCGGCTTGAAATTTCATTCGAAGCGTCCGTCTGCCAGCGATTTTTTTCGGGCTTGTTTTGCAGCACTTGCGATAAAATTTCAGCCGCAGCCGCGATGTCGCCGCCTCTGACCGCGCGCTTGATGCTTAGCGCGTCCTCGAAGTAAAGGCACGGGATCAAAAGCCCCTCGGCGCTTAGTCTGATGCGGTTGCAGCTCTCGCAAAAATCGTGCTTGTGCGGATCGATGATGCCAAAAACATAGCCGCCCTGCAGCATGTAGAGCGACGCGGGCGAGCTCTGCGATTTTTGCAGCGCGGTAAAGATAAATTTACGCCTTAAAATTTCTAAAATTTCGTTCGATTTTAATCCCGAAAGATTGCTCGCGTGGGTGTTTTCCATAAACTCGATAAATCGTATCTCGCAGCCCTTTTCGCGAGCGAATTCCAGCAGATAAACGAGTTCGCCTTCGTTTAAGCCCTTAAGCGCGACGGTGTTTAGCTTGACCTTCAGCCCTGCGTCAAGCGCGGCGTCGAGGCCTTCTAAGACGCTATAAAGCACGCCGCGCTGAGCGATAAATTTAGCGATCTCCGGGCGGAGCGAATCAAGCGACATGTTGATGCGCTTTAGCCCCGCGTCTTTCAAGGCGCGTGCGTAGTTTTTGAGAAAATAGCCGTTGGTGGTGAGCGCAAGATCGATATTCGGGGCGTAGTCGCTTATCATTTTGATAAATTTATCCAAATCCTTGCGCACTAGCGGTTCGCCGCCTGTGATGCGGATCTTTTTTACGCCGCGATCAATCGCTACTTTGACGAACAAGAACATCTCTTCAAAGCTTAAAATATTCTCTTTCGGCACCCAATCAAAGGGGGTATTGGGCATGCAATATCTGCATCTGAAATTACATCGCTGCGTAACGGAAATACGTAAATAATCGATCTTGCGCCCGAATTTATCAATTAGCATATTTTGCCTTAATATCAATTTGCGCCGATTATATACAAAACGAAGCGATTTTGCAAAATTTTATTTTTATATTTGTTGCGTTATTTTTTCACCGAGCCGATGAGCTCTTTAAGCTGATCTAGCAAAGGCCTGATCTGCTCTTCAACGCGATCGTCGATCATCTTAGGAACCTCGCCCAGCCTCTGTTCTATCGTCTCGTCGATCACGTCCGCAATCGCGTTGATGTCGATATTCGGAGCGGATTTAGCATTAGGATCCATCGTCTCTTTTAGCTCTTCGAGTTTCTTTTTAAGCAGATAGTTTTCCTGCATAGCGTCGGTTAGCACCTGATCGAAGCGCTCAAATTTCTTATCGGCTTGTTTGTCCTTAAAATATATGACGAAAAACATCAAAAATATAACGATGCAAAGTCCCAAAACGATGATGGTGTTAAGATCCATATTGATTCCTTAAAATAAATTTACAAAAATAAAAGCAAAAAACGCGATGCCCAAGTAGCCGTTTAGCGTGAAAAACGCGCGATCGATCTTGCTAAAATCGCTACGTACGATCCTGTGCTCGAAGCATAGGATCACCGCGCACGCCGCCACGCCTAGATAGGCAAAAAAGCCCAAATTTGCCGCCGCGCAAAACAGCGTCCAAAAAAGTACCGCCACGGCGTGAAAAATTTTAGAGATAAACATCGAGGCTTCCTTGCCGTAAAGCGCAGGGATGCTGTAAAGCCCCGCCGTGCGGTCAAATTCCATATCTTGAAGCGAATACAGTACGTCAAAGCCGCCCGCCCAAAACACTACCCCGAGACACAGCAGCACCGACCACAGCGGAATTCCGCCGCTAACGGCGATCGCTCCGGCAATCGGCGCAAGCCCTAGGCAAAAGCCGAGCATCAAATGCGCGGTCTCGCTAAAGCGCTTAAAATACGAATACCCGCCTAACGCCGCTAAAATCGGCATCGAAAGCTTAAACGCCAAAGGATTTATAAGCGCCGAGACGACGATAAAAACCGCGGCATTTACCGCGATGAAAATCAATAAATTTCTTTTGCCGATCCGTCCGTCCACGCTAGGACGTGAAGCGCAGCGCGGATTGGTGCGGTCGATGTCCTCGTCCAAGTAACGATTTAGCGCCATAGCGAAGCTTCTCGCGCTTACCGCGCACAAAATTCCTAAAAAAAGCAGCTTCCAGCCGAACCACACCGAGCCGCTTTGTAACTTGCTCGCAGTGATCATCGCCGTAAAGATAAACGGCAGCGCAAAAACCGAGTGTTTAAAAACTATTAATT
>CAUUKU010000104.1:0-6917 GCA_963545665.1 uncultured Campylobacter sp.
CCTTTCTTGGGTTAAATTTTATAATTTTAGCCAAATTTTACTTAATATAATGACTTTATAAGTAAAATTTGGTTAAACTCTCGCGATGATTAGGGCGAAAAAAGAGTTCGGACAAAATTTTTTGAAAGACGAAGCCGTTTTAAGCAAGATCATCCAAGCGATCCCCGAGAACGTACAGAATATCGTTGAGATCGGGGCTGGCTTAGGTGATTTAACTCGTAAGCTTTTGGAATTTTACAGATTAAAAAGTTTCGAGATAGATGAAGATTTATATCAAATTTTAAGCGCTAAATTTGCGCAGCAGATCGCCAGCGGCGAGCTTGAGCTCGTTTTGGGCGATGCTTTGCGGATTTGGCAGCAGCAGGGTCTTGAGCGCGGCGAATATTTTTTGGTCGCAAATTTGCCCTACTACGTCGCTACGAAGATGATTTTGCAGGCGATCGACGATGAGCTATGCAGCGGATTTTTGGTGATGATCCAAAAGGAGGTCGCTTTAAAATTCTGCGCCAAAGCCGGGCAGAGCGATTTTAGCGCTCTTTCGATCCTGGCGGATCTTGCGGGCGGCTTCGAGCTTCTATTCGACGTCGAGCCCGACTGTTTCGAGCCCGCGCCGAAGGTAACTTCGTCGGTTATGCGGCTATTAAAGCGCAGAAATTTTAGAGGCATTCATTTTGCGTCGCATCCCGAAGCCGACATAAAAAATCGCGATGCTAAGATGCGCGGCAAGCCGCGAAGCCCCGATGAATACGAGAGATTTAAAAGCTTTTTGCGCACGTGTTTCAGCGCGCCGCGAAAGACGCTCGTTAAAAATTTGAGCGCGAGATTTGATAGACGTTCGGTTGAAGAGATCTTTTTAGATTTGCAAATTCCGCCCGCGGTCCGGGCGCACGAGTTAAATTCCACCTTTTTTTTAGAAATTTTTAAAAATTTAAAGGTAAAAGATGGAAGAAAACAGGAATGAAAATGGCGTAGAGAGGCTTAAAAAAAGCAATCGCTACAAAAGACGCAAGGAGAATTTAAAAAGGTCGGTCGCAAGCGGTAGCCTTAGCGAAGACGGTGCTAAGCCCGGCAGCGTGGGATTTTACGGCGCGGAGGGCGATAAAAGCGCCGCATCGGGCGGCACGCGCGAGAACGGATCGCGCAAAAAAAAGGGTGCCGCCGCACAAAGCGAGCAGGGCTCCAGCCGATCCAATAGCGCCAAGGGCGTAAAAAACGGCTCCCGCAACGGATCAAATTCTGCGGGCGGCTCGTCTCGCGGCGACACGGACGGTGCGCATTCAAACGGCGCGGGCGGTTCAAATTTAAACCGCGACGGCCGTGCAAAACCGGGCGGCAACAACGCAAAAGGCGCAAATTCTAACGCCGCAGACGATACGAACTCTTCGGACTCGCAGAAAAAGAAAAAGCATAAAAAGCGCTCAAATATGCCAAAGAGCCTCACGGGCAACGAGCCGTGGCAGAAGGCGATGGACGATGCGATCGCGCAAAACAAGCTGATCCACGAGGAGCGCCTGCATCCGCTTAAAAACGCGAATCGCAGCGATGATACGATACGCATCACGCCGCTTGGCGGGCTAGGCGAGATTGGCGCGAATATGACCGTGTTTGAGACCAATACGAGCGCGATCATCGTTGACGTGGGCATGAGCTTTCCCGAGGAGAGCATGCTCGGGGTCGATATTTTGATCCCCGATTTCGATTATGTCCGCAAGATAAAAAATAAGATCAAAGGCATCCTCATCACCCACGCGCACGAGGATCATATCGGCGCGATGCCGTATTTTTTCAAAGAATTTCAATTTCCGATCTACGCTACGCCGCTTCCTCTGGGGATGATAAGCAATAAATTTGAAGAGCACGGCCTTAAAGCCGAGCGCAGCTACTTCCGCCCCGTGCAGAAGCGCCAGCTCTATCAGATCGGCGATTTCGAGGTCGAGTTTATCCACATAACGCACTCGATTATCGATGCAAGCGCGCTTGCGATCACGACGAAGGCGGGCACGATCATCCATACGGGCGATTTTAAGATTGATCATACGCCGATCGACGGCTATCCGACCGATCTGAACCGCCTGGCGCATTACGGCGATGGGGGCGTCATACTTTTGATGAGCGATAGCACAAACTCGCACAAAGAGGGGATCACAAAGTCCGAAAACTCCGTAGGCAGGACCTTTGATACGATATTTTCAAGCTGTAAGGGGCGCGTGATAATGAGCACTTTCAGCTCAAACATCCACCGCGTCTATCAGGCTATCGAGCGCGGCGTAAAATACGGCCGCAAGGTCTGCGTCATCGGACGAAGCATGGAGCGGAATTTATTTACCGCGATGGAGCTTGGCTACGTAAATTTAGACAAAAAGATCTTCGTCGATGCCGATCAGGTCTCAAAATACCCCGATAATGAGGTTTTGATCGTAACTACCGGTTCGCAGGGCGAGACGATGAGTGCGCTGTACCGTATGGCGACGGACGAGCACAAATACATTAAAATCAAATCCACCGATCAAGTAATCATCAGCGCCAAGGCGATCCCGGGCAATGAAAGCAGCGTATCGACCGTGCTTAACTACCTACTAAAAAGCGGCGCAAAGGTCGCGTATCAGGACTTCAGCGAGATACACGTAAGCGGGCACGCCTCGATCGAGGAGCAAAAGCTCATGCTGCGCCTGATAAAGCCGAAATTTTTCCTACCCGTGCACGGCGAATACAACCATATCGTAAAGCACAAAGAGACCGCTATGGAGTGCGGCATCGAGGAGAAAAATATCTATCTGATGAATGACGGCGATCAGATGGAGGTTTGCGAAAAATATCTAAAGCGCGTCAAGACCGTCAAGACGGGCAAAGTCTTCATCGACAACCAGATCAACAAGCAGATCTCCGACGAGATCGTCAAACACCGCCAAAATTTAGCCGACGCGGGCGTTGCGGTCATCATCGCGCAGATCGACAAAAACGAAAAGAGGCTCATTCAGACGCGCGTCATCACTTACGGGCTCGTCGCCGAGAACCAAACGGCACACTTTACCAAAGAGATGCAGGGCATCATCGAGCAGTTTTTGGCAAATTTAAAAGATGAGTTTTTGCTCGATCACTGGGCGCTGGAGGGCAAGATCCGCCAGGCCGTGCGCAAGCATATCTTTAGAAAGATCAAAAAATATCCGACCATCGTGCCGGTAATTTATCTGATGTAAGCGCGCTAAATTTAGCGAACAAGGGGGCTTTGACTGTGGCGGACGGGTTTTTGTGGTGCCTGCGAGCTTTTGGGCGCGAAATTTTACGATGAGAGCGAGTTTCGCGGCGCGAAATTTTAAAGCGGCGAGTAAAATTTCGAGCGCAATTTCGGCGTAAAGTAAAATTTAAAAAGCGTCTAGCAAGCCCGCGGCGAGCGGGTAGAGCGGCGCGTGATTTTGTAGATTAAAATTTATGGCGTAAATTTTAAAGGCGCGAAATTCCGCGTAGCGTAAATTTAGGCGCGGCGCAAAGAGGCATAAAATGAAAGTAAATTTTAAAAAGAAGATTGAATGAGTGAAATTTTAGATACGGCACGAGAGGTGCTGAGGCTCGAAGGAGCGGAGCTTTTGCGGCATGCAGATCTTATCGGCGACGAAATTGAGCGAGCCGTAAGTTTGATCCTAGCTTGCAAGGGCAAGGTAATCGTCACCGGCGTGGGTAAGAGCGGCCACATAGGCGTTAAGATCGCCGCGACGCTTGCCAGCACCGGCACGCCGTCGTTTTTCGTCCATCCTACCGAGGCGCTGCACGGCGATCTGGGTATGATCGGCAAGGACGACATGGTGCTTGCGATCAGCTTTAGCGGCGAGAGCGAGGAGCTGGTTAGAATTCTGCCTCATCTCAAACGCTTCGGTGTGAAGATCATCGCGATGGCGCGCGATAAAAACAGCTCGCTCGGCAAGGTTTGCGATGAGTTCATAAGCCTTGGTATCGTCAAAGAGGCCTGCCCACTAGGCGCCGCACCGACGGTTTCTACGACGCTAACGCTCGGTTTGGGCGATGCGTTAGCGATCTGTTTGATGAGACGGCGCAGATTCGGCAAGGAGGATTTTGCAAATTTCCACCCGGGCGGCAGCCTCGGCAAGCGGCTTTTCGTCAAAGTAAAAGACGTGATGCAAAGCAAAAATTTGCCCGTCGCAAGCCGTAACGCCAGCCTAAAACAAGCTATCGACGTTATGACGCACGGAAAACTCGGCACCGTCTTGTTAGTAAACGAAAAAGGCGCGCTCGAGGCGATCTTAAGCGACGGCGATCTGCGCCGCGCGCTTATGCGAGAGGATTTTGACATCAATGACGGCGCGCTAAAATATGCCACCAAAAATCCTAAAATGCTGGACGATAAAAATATGTTAGCCATAGACGCGCTAAATTTGATCGAGCAGTTTAAAATCCAAGTCCTGCCTGTCGTCGAAAATGGCGTGCCTGCGGGGATCTTGCACATTCACGATCTAACTAGCTTGGGGCTAAAATAATGCAAAAGATGCGTCTGAATAAATTTATCTCTCATAACACCGGCTACTCACGTCGTGAGGCGGACGAGCTGATCAAGCAGGGCAAGGTTAGCATTAACGGTCGCGTCGTTAGCGATTTTATAGAGGTTAGCGGCGAGGAGAAGATCCGCATCGGCTCGCGCCTCATCAAGCCTAAAACAGAATTTACGATGATCGTTTATAACAAGCCGAAAGGCGAGTTAGTTACTAAAAAGGACGATCGCGACAGGCGGACGATTTACGATAGCTTGCCGGAGGGATTTAGCAGATTTGTTAGCGTGGGGCGTTTGGATTTTGCAAGCGAAGGGCTTTTGCTACTAACCGATGCGCCAGCGATCGCTACGGCGCTGATGAACAGCGACATCGAGCGAGAGTACTATCTAAAGGTAAAAGGCGAGGTGAAAGAGGAGGTCGTAACGGCGATCCGTGAGGGCTTTTTCGCCGCAGACGCGAGCAAGGGCGCACACGCCAAAAGCAAGATCAAATCGAT
This sequence comes from uncultured Campylobacter sp., assembly GCA_963545665.1. GTDB lineage: Bacteria > Campylobacterota > Campylobacteria > Campylobacterales > Campylobacteraceae > Campylobacter_B. Next base: position 4,999 of record CAUUKU010000104.1, read on the forward strand.
GGAATTTAAGCCCTTTTTGGGCTACCGCATAATGCCTAGCAGCGGCGGTTATACGAAGATCAAAGCGATCATCAACGAGGGTCAAAACCGCGAGCTGCGTAGATTTTTCGGCTACTTTGATCTAGACGTTGTGGAGCTTAAGCGCACGGCATTCGGCAGAATGACGCTTGGGACGCTAAAGCCCGGCAAATGGCGCTATTTCGATCAGAGCGAATACGAAGATCTGCGCGATTTTCTGAAAGAAAACAAAATCCGCTATTAAATTTTAAACAAAGAGGCGAAATGAGCTCAAAGACGAACGCGGCGCGCGTACTGGACGGTCTGAAAATCCCCTACGAGATCAAAGAATATGCGGTGGGTCCTTTAAATTTAGACGCGGTGCATGTTGCAAACAGCGTGAACGAGCCGATCGAGCGAGTTTATAAAACGATAGTTTGCACGGCGGATCACGAATACGTCGTAGCCTGCCTGCAAGGCGATCTAAATCTCGATCTTAAGGCGCTCGCGCATATTTGCGGCGCGAAGCGTTGCGAGCTGATGGATTTGAAGGATTTGCAAAAGGTCACGGGCTACGTCAGGGGCGGTTGCTCGCCGCTTGGGATGAAAAAGCACTTCCGCACCTTCATCGATGAAAAAGCACTAACGCAGGAGAAAATTTACGTTAGCGCAGGCGTGCGCGGAAAACAGATCGCCCTCGCGCCGAAGGACCTCGCAGTAGCAACCGAAGCGCAAATTTGTAAAATTACTCACGACTAACGAGGCGTTACTTTTGCCGCCGTTTGTGTAAGTAACGCCTGCGGCAAGCTAGCCAAAATTTACGTTGCAAATTTAGACTTTTAAAATTTGGCGTTTGCCATTTATTAAAACGAGTTTCTACGCGCAGCGAAAAAATACAAATCAAATAAATTTCGTAAAATTTTATTGTTAAAATTCTAAGTACCGCGCATGGCAAAAGATTTCAAACGAGATGACGAGCACGCGGGGCGCGCAGCAAACCCTTTAAAGCGCATATATTTTGCGCGCGATCTGTTTTGCTCGCTATAAATTTAGCCTTGCGACGCTCGGCATTGTTTGCGATGAAATTTTAAAATTTTATCGCAAATTTTCTACGCCTCGCGCCTATTTTTTGAAAAGCTCAGAGACGTTTGGAGCTTGCTTTTCTTGCTCGCTGGCGGCAAAGAATTCCGCTTTGACGAAGTTAAAAACGTTAGCGATGATGTTAGTAGGAAACATCTCACAAGCGTTATTGTAAACCGTAACGGCGCCGTTATAAGCGCGGCGTGCGGCACTGATCTGCTCCTCGCACTCGCCTAACGCGTTTTGTAGCTTGGCAAACGATTCGTTAGCCTTGAGGTTTGGATACGCCTCTACCGCAACGCGGATCTGTCCCAAAAGAGCCGAAATTTCGCTATTTAATCTAAATTTATCGGCGTTAGAGCTTGCACTGATCGCTTGTGAGCGAAGCTCGCTAACGCGCGTTAGTACCGCGCTTTCATGGCTCATGTATTCGCGCGTAGCGCTAACTAGATTGGGGATGAGGTCGTAGCGTTTTTTAAGCTGCGTATCGACGGTGGAAGCGATATTTCGCACCTGGTTACGCTTGGCGATGAGCGAGTTATAAACGCCCACTAACGTCAAAACTAACAAAGCTATAACGACTAACAGAACTAAGGTCGCACTCATTTTCTCTCCTTTTAAAGTGTTTCAATTAAAAATAAGAATATTTAGCTATACTTGCCATTTCTTTTCGCGTGTCAAGGTAGCTCAGCTGGTTAGAGCGCTGGTCTCATAAGCCGGAGGTCGAGAGTTCAAGTCTCTCTCTTGACACCAAAACATTATTTCGCGCCCAAGCGCCTTTTTACGATACCGAAACTGTCTCTTATACACATCTGACGCTGCCGACGACTAGTCGAGTGTAG
>CAUUKU010000105.1:0-6836 GCA_963545665.1 uncultured Campylobacter sp.
ACACTCGACTAGTCGTCGGCAGCGTCAGATGTGTATAAGAGACAGATACTATAAAAAGCACTATAAATCTTAGGATCGATTTTGCAGAGGATAGATCGTTAAATTCTTTGTCGTATTGGTCTTTTACATCCCATTGGGCTTTCCAAACCAACATTTTCATTATAAAATCAAGCACTCCAATCTCCTTGCTTTTATAGCTGCTATCGGTTTTATTAGGCGACGACATTATATCATAGAATTTTATAGGCGTCGAGCAAAAAGGACTACATCAAAATCAAATAGCAAAGGACAAAAATGATGACATTAAAAACAGAGTTGATAGCAGAGATAGGGAAATTGCAAGACGAGCCAGGACAGGTACCGATGCAGAATGAGAGATTATTGGTACAGGACAAGAAGCTTCTGCGAGAAAGCAAGGGGCTGATGACAAAGCTAGAGAATTTGTTAAGCAGCTGCGAGAGCTTGAAAACACAATACAACGGGCAGTTGAGCGAATTGGTGCAAAAATACGGGCCAGATTAAAGGCTATGGGCCTAAAAATAAGGCGCATAGGGATAGGGGGGGGGGTATAAGCTAGATTTGTGTATAATCATACAGAAATTTCTAAGAGGAGCGATGAATGAATAAAATTCTTTTGGTTTTAGCCTTAAGCACACGAGTTTTATTCGGTACGGATCTTAAAATTGATACTTATGAATTAGCCAAATCATGTAATAATGGCAAAAAACAATATTGTGAAATTTTAGAAAAACTTCTTGTTGAATATGATAAGAGCTGTGTCTATGATAGGGATGTAAAAAAATGCATTTTAAATGCTGTTGCTTTTTACGCATTAGATAAAGAAAAGTATAAAAATCTTTTCTTTTATTACTACGAAAAGTCTTGTAGTTTTGATGGAGACTTCTCATCATTTGCCTGCAATGTAATAGCTGGCGAATACGTAAACATGTATTTCGACGAAAATCAAAAATATTTTAAAGATTATTTTATAGAACAGGCTAAACACTATTTTGAGACAGGATGCAAAAAAAACAATCGATCGTCTTGTGATAATGTCAATATGATTGAGAATGGTAAATATAAAGATATATTGAATAAAAAGAGTTTATCGGCAGATTAATCTGCCGATAGTATTAAAATAAATGTGGCGAAATTCTTGCTTGATAGCCACTAAGTGCTCCAGTATAGCAAGGAAGCCATACGCTTTTTGAATAACCTTTCTTTAACTCATATATTGCTGCCTCTTTTCCCATTGCAATTACTAATCCGCCTACCGAGTAAGCTTTCGTAAAAAGATTTGTAAAAACTTTAACCAGTCTCGAACAATTATGCACTTCCTTCAAAAATTCATCTAAAATTTTTGCTGCCTCCGGAGAAATTCTATCTTTTGTTATCTCTGGGCCAAAGCGTAAAAAGTCTCTTATAGCTTCAGCATAAACTTCTTTTTGCTCATCCGTTAGATTGTTGTAATCTACTTCATTATTTTTCATTTTCCATCCTTTTTGTTAAAATTATTTGTGTGATTGACCGAGTTAGTATTGCTATCTCCGACACTAACCAAAGCGCTGCAACCGCCAATCAAAACCGCAGCTGCTACTAAAATGATAAAAACCTTTTTCATTTCAACTCTCCTTTTTGTATTGTAATCCGAAATCTAGGGAGCTAAAACATTCATAAATCTAGGGAGCTAAAACATTCATAATCCGAAATTTTGGGCGTAAAACACCCTTTGAAATTTTAAGCATAAAAATGCCACAGCCTTTTCAAGCCAAAAAGTAAGATTTTTGATAAAACCTTTTAGAAAAACACCGGTAAAAATATGTTTGTTTTTGATAACGACCTCTCAAAGAAGCCAAAGAATGTTGGAATGCCCTAATCTCGAATTACAGGGGTAATTATAGCACTTTATACCTTAAAATTTGATATAAATTTGCTTAGATTTTTTTGAAATTTTTGAGTTGCCCGAGTGGTGGGTTTATATAGAAAATTTTATCCCAAATTCAAAATTTTGAGCTATAAATTTTATAGATATCGTTCATATGCGCCTAAAATTTATACGCACCGCAAAAACGCGGTATTGCGGTATTGTTTAAAGCTCCCGCCGATACATGTCATTATGCATGAATATCGCTCCCCAAACGGGCGCGATTTAAAATTTCAACGATGCTGCCGCATATCGGAGTAAGCCCTATATTTTCGACGCCCGCAAGAAGCGCACCGTATTTCCGTGTCGCACGCGAGGCCTTCTCGTCGCGCTCGCAAATACGCACTTTAAGAATTTCATTTGCGACACATTTTTGCGCTAACGCACAATTGACGTTAGCGTTGCATTTTGCGAAGATACCGCATCGGTGCAGTATTAATCCGGTTTAATCCGCTAACAAAAGTTGTTAAACGAGGCGTTAGCGTTATAAAGCACCGCGTTCGCCCGGCCCGCTCAAAGCTTTTGTCCAGGCATTTTAGCTGCATTAACACAACCTCACGTCGGCTACTAACGCGTAAGCGCTAACGCATGTAAAATCTCGCAGAAGCCCTCGTTGTGTAGCTCGCCGCGCATGCTTTCGCTAAAATTTCTACCGAAAAATCTAAAAATTTCGCCCGCTAATAACGCCCGCAACGCCTAGGAATTTCACACTTTGTACAGCCAAAATCTCATACGCGTACATACATACCGCGCGCGAGCCGTTGCCGCACATATCGGCGGCGCTAGTATAAAATTCCCACCAGAAATTTATCCAGTCTATGGCGTTAAATTTTGGCGGCGCGACGACAAGCCCGTCCGCGCCCACCCATTCGCATCTGCCGCATAGATCACGCGCAGGCTTAGCCTTGCCGCTCTGAGTGCGTCCGTAGATATCCTGGCCGCTCGCACTATGGTTTGAAATTTTCAAAAAGCGCGCGCAGATCACTAACAAATTTACTAACGCCAAAGCAAGCTTATACTGCGCATGCTTGTAGATTTATTTTGAAATTTTGCTAACTAGATTTCGCTGCGTTAGTGAAATTTTATCACCGCTTTCATTGCGTTATCAAAAGACGAGCCCGTTCTTCCGTTGCCAAAGCAGATAGCCCATGCGCCGCGTCCGTCTCAAACGACGACTTTGCGACCGGCGCGATCCTTTAAATTTACGCATTAAATTTCAAAGGCACGGACGGTTTTTGCAAGCGCGATCAAAAGCGGCTTTTAAATTTATCAAAAAGCACCGAATTTAAAAGATGGAATTTATCTAGCAAAGCCGTGCCCCGTAAAATTCTATCTCTCCACCTTTAAATGCTCGCAAGCATCAAATCTTCCGAGCTTGCAAGCCTTTTTATAAAGCTCGCGCGCCCTCTTTTTATCTTTCGTCACGCCCCAGCCCTTTTCGTATTGATACGCCAAATTTGAGCAGGCTAGCGGCTCATCGCTCTTCTCGCACGCTTCGCTAAAATACTTCGCAGCAAGCGCCTGATCCTTTTGCCCGCCGTCGCCTTTGAAATACGTGACGCCCAAATTTACGCAGGAATCCGCGTGCCCTTGCTCGCAAGCCCTCGTAAAAAATGTCCTGGCCCTGTCCGCGTCCTTTTTCACGCCGTCGCCGAGAGCGTAGCTAAGCCCGAGATTGTGGCACGCCTCGACCTGCCCCATTTTGCAAGCCTTGATCAAAAGCTCGATCGCCTTTTTCACGTCGGGATAGACGCCGAGCCCCTTTTTGTAGTTGTATGCAAGGCTCGCGCACCCCTCGCTGCTATTTTTCTTGCAGGCGTCGCTGAAAAGCTCATTCGCCCTCTTGCGATCCTGCGTCACCCCCTGCCCGTCGTTGTAGAGCAACCCTAAATAGACGCAGCCCTTCTGCTCACCGAGCTTGCACGCCCTATCGTAATAGCGCGCAGCCTGCCTGAAGCTTCTATTTGAGTCGTATGCGTAGCCTAAATTTGCGCAATCTAGCGCGTTTTCCTCGCCGCCGGCGTCGCAGTTGCGCTGTAGCTCGTTTATCACGCGGCTTAGTTTTTGACAATCCATCTCGCTCCCCGCGGCGCAGCCCTTCCTTAGATCGTCGATCTCCGCCGTAGCGCTCGTCGCAAACAGCGCAGAGAGCAAAACCGCTCGCGCCGTAAATTTTAACTGCTCTTTAAGCGACGCGCTTTTAAAATTTTGAAATTTAGCGCCGCCTTGGGCGCGACTGCCGTTCCTCATCGTCTCTCCTTTATTTTCAACTCATCTCAATTTGCGTAGAAATTTTACGAGCTCTTGCGCAAAGGGCTAAATTTTATCTTTTAGCTCTTTTAAAAATCTCTCCACCGCGGCCTCAAGCGCGGAAAGATCGCCACTATTATCTATCACAAAATCCGCCATAGCGCGCTTTTGCTCGATATCCGTTTGCAGCTCCACGCGGTGTTTTGCGGCGGCATGATCGAGCCCGTTTCGCTTCATCACGCGCGCGATTAGCGTATCTTTAGGCGCATAAACGACCGCCACTTTATCAAAAAACTCATATCTCTTGCCCTCGAAAAACAGAGGAATATCGACAAAATAAAGCCTTCCTTTCGCCTCCAAAGCCCGCGCCTGCGATAAAATTTCAGCCGTTATCTTCGGATGCAGCAGCGCTTCTAGCTTTGCAAGCTCCGCAGGATTCTTAAACACCAGCTCGCCTAGCTTTTTTCGGTCCACCGAGGCGCAGATGGCGGACGAAATTTCCTCATCCGATCTAGCGTTAAATTCCGCGTGCGAGGCAGAATTTTCAGCTTTCGAGTCTTTTTGCACGACGTACTGCGCGCCGAAAATTTCAGCTACCTGCGCGGCGCAGCGATCCAAAACGCAATGCGAAATCCTATCGGCGTCGATGATCTCAAATCCGCGATCACGAAGCAGCTCGCAAACCGTGCTCTTGCCGCTACCGATGCTGCCCGTGATGACGATGGCGTGTTTAAATTTCAAGGCGAGCCTTTATAGCGTTTTTATTCGATTTTAGCTAAAATCTGCGAAATTATACCATCTTAGAGGATAAAATTTGATAAGCTACAAAGACGCGGGCGTCGATATAGACGCGGGAAACGACTTCGTAAACGCGATAAAACCGTTCGTCAAAAGGGCGCAAACTCCGCACGTTTTAGGCGGTATCGGCTCGTTTAGCGGCGCAGTGAGGCTACCTGCCGGCTACAAAAAGCCTGCGATCCTAGGCGCCACCGACGGCGTGGGCACAAAGCTGCGACTCGCGATCGACGCGCGCAAATTTGACGGCGTGGGGCAGGATCTCGTCGCGATGTGTGTAAACGACCTCATCTGCAACTTCGCCGAGCCGCTATTTTTCCTCGACTACTATGCGACGGCGAAACTCGAGATCGCGGATGCCAAAGAGGTCGTAAAAAGCATCGCTGAGGGCTGCAAACTCGCTCGCTGCGCGCTGATCGGCGGCGAAACGGCAGAGATGCCCTCGATGTATGAGAAAGGCGACTTCGACCTTGCAGGCTTTGCCGTGGGTATCGCCGAAGAGGACGAGATCGACCGCTCAAAATTCGTCCGCGAGGGCGACGTGTTCATCGCGCTTCCTAGCAGCGGTCTGCACTCAAACGGCTTCTCGCTTGCGCGAAAAGTAGTTGCCGAGCTGGGGCTAAAATTTGATGATAAAGTGGACGGTCGCGCGCTCATCGATGTGCTTTTGAAGCCGACCAGGATTTACGTCGCGGACTTTTTAAATTTAAAAGACAAGATCCGCGCGCTCGCGCACATCACGGGCGGCGGCATCGTGGAAAATCTGCCGCGCGTCTTCCCTGAGGGGCTGGGTGCGAAGATCGAACATGCCGCGATCCGCACGCCCGAAATCTTTAAAATCATCGCGCAGAAGGTCGAGCCCGCCGAGATGATGAGGACATTTAACATGGGCGTAGGTATGATCATCGTGGCACCGAAAGAAAACGCGGACTTTGTGCTCGCTAACACCGATGGCTACGTTATCGGAGAGGTTGTAAAAGGCAGAGGCGTGCAGCTCGTGTAAATTTGAAGCGGTAAAATTTGCCGCTTTTTTGCCAAAGCAGAATTTATGTTTAGACTAAATTTTAAAGCCGGTATTGCGACAGCTTCCAAAAACAGCGCCGATAATTATTATATGATAGCCTTGCGGACGACAAGTACGACTATAAGAACTACCTGCTTTTCCAAAGACCGATCAAGCTCGGGCGGTACGAGGACGCACCGCATAACGGCTTATACGCCGAGTGTAGGTGACGTATGCCGTGGCGCCTGCAAGGCGGTGAAAATCACTAGCGAGCTTATCGTTTTTGAAGTCCAAGACAGCGTCATCGCCGTGGATATTCGCGGCGTTAAAATTCCCAAACGCTTCATTCAGTATTGCAAAGAAATTTTCGGCGATCTGCTTAGCATCGAGGGATAAATTTAAATGCGCCTAACGGCACGCAAAAAATTTACCTGCAACTGCCGTAAATTCTATCTGGAGGATACTACTCCGCGTCCTTTGCGTCCGCTTTTTCGATGAGGTTTTTGTATTCGTCCTTGCTTAGATGCTCCAGCCGTTTTACGCTTTTACCCTCCTTTTCAAAGGCCACTGCGATGTGCTCGCCGTCTTCGCGCGCTCCGGCTCCGTGCCGGTGTTTGACACAACGCAGAAAAGCAGTGCGATTCGACGACATGCGCCTAAAAATCGCGCAAAAACGCTTTGAGGCCAAGAAGCGAGAAAAATTAAAGCGGCCGATTTGGGCGAGCTTTAGTAAAATTTTGAAATTTTATCACGCGGCCTGCACAAGTAAAATCAAGTCAACATAAACGTTTTAAATATGTCTCTTATACACATATCCTAGCACACGAGACAGATCAGGATCTGGTATTTCTTAGTATGATTGAT
>CAUUKU010000106.1:0-6822 GCA_963545665.1 uncultured Campylobacter sp.
ACTGATCGGTCTCGTGGGCTCGGAGATGTGTATAAGAGACAGGTTTAGGAGAGAGCTTGATTATACGAATTCCCGCGACGAGCGCAAATTTGGGCCCCGGTTTCGATGCACTCGGCCTTAGTTTGGCGCTGTTTAACGAAGTAGAAATCACCGAGCAGAAGTTCTTTTGCGTCTCGCTCAGCGGCGAAGGTAGCGATCGCGCGTGGCTGAAGAAAAATAACGTATTTTTAAATATTTTTCGAGAAATTTGCTCTAGCCTCGGCGGCGACGCAAAGCGAAATTTCAAATTTGCCTTTCGCAACAACATTCCGTTTTCGCGCGGCTTAGGCAGCAGCTCGGCGGTGATCGTGGGCGCGATCGCGAGCGCATACGGAGTTTGCGGCATCGACGCCCCGCGTGCTAAAATTTTAAACACGGCGCTAGAATACGAAAATCACCCCGACAATATCGCGCCCGCGACGCTCGGCGGCTTTGTCAGCAGCGTCTTAGACGGCAAGACGGTTCGCACGCAAAAATGCGAAATTTCACACGATCTACAGGCCGTCGTCGCGATCCCCGATACTCCGATGCCTACGAACGAATCGCGCGGCAGGCTAGCCAAGAGCTTTTCGATCAAGGATTGCGTCAGCAACCTCTCGCACGCGGCGTTTTTGACGGCTTGCTTTATGCGGCGCGACTACGACAGCTTGCGCTACGCCTGTATCGATAAGATGCACGAGCAGATGCGCATGAGCGCGCTTCCGCAGCTTTTTAAAGTACGCGAGATCGCTTATGCGAACGGCGCGCTGATGAGCTCGCTCTCGGGCAGCGGCTCGAGCTTTTTAAATTTGGTTTATAAAGGCGATGCTGCGAAGCTTCAAGCCTGCCTTCGCGAAAATTTTAAGAATTTTCGCATCGAAATTTTAAACATCGACAACGGCGGCTTTAATATTGACTAAGAAAAATAAAGATATAATCGCATGAGCGAACCGATTAGAATGTGCGTCATTTGCAGGGGGCGCTTTGCCAAGCGCGAGCTTCACGCTTTTTTGCAAAATTTTAAAAATATAAACTCAAACAGACAGTTTTATATTTGCGACGGTTGCATAAATCAAAAAGAGAAAATTTCAAAATATCTATCTAAATTTACGGATAATATGGATTTGAAAAACATCAAGGAGAGAATTTTAAATGGGTGTTCTGATTAAAGACATCGCGGACGAGCTAGGCTACGCGAGTAAAGAAATAATCGAAAAGGCGCAAGAGATGGGCTTTAAGAGGGTAAAGACCGCGTCGAATAAAGTTAGCGAGGAAGAGGCGGCTGCTATTTATAACTATATCCAAACGGGCATTTTGCCCGAGGCTAAAAAACCGAAGCAGCCCGCAAAAAAGGCTTCGTCCAAATCGCAAGAACCTAGCGAGAAACCAAAAGCCGCCAAAAAAACTCGCGAATCCAAAAAACCCGCAGAAAAAGAGGAGCCTTCGAAGGCTAAAAGTGCAAAAATTCCTAAAGAAAAAGAGCCCGAGCCGCAAGATAGCGTGCAGGAGGCAGACAACATACAACCCGTAACGCCGCCTCCCGCGGAAGAGATCGTAAAACCGCCTAAGCCGCAGATCAGTAGCGGCGAGAGTATGGTTAGCGAGAGCCTACAAAAGCGCAGAGGCTTAGTCATCGTCAAAAAGAAAAAGGACGCCGACGCACCGCAAAAAGAGATCGTCGAATCCAGGCGCGAAAAGATGAGCGCGAGCTTAGAAGCGATCTTTTCGAATGCCGAGATGAGCCTAAAGAGGAAAAAGATCGAGAAAAAAAAGGCCCCCGTCGCCAAAAAAGAGGAGGCGCAAAAGATCGAGCTCGTTTCGGATCACGAGCTAGCCGACATCGTGATCGACGATGAAGACGTCGTCGTAATGCCCGATCTTACGCTCAAACCTATTCATGTCGAAAATCGCGCGCGGCTAAAAACTCAGCCCAATATCTATCGAACGTCTCAGAGCCAGATGTTCGGCGGCGAAGGCGGTATCGCCCGCTCCTCTCGCAAAAAGCATAAGAAAATTTTAAAAGACAAAGAGAGCGAGAGCGTAAGCTCGGTAAATATTCCAAAAGAGATCAGACTTTATGAGTTTGCCGATAAGATCAAAAAGCAGCCTAGCGAGATTATCGGCAAGCTATTTGCGCTTGGGATGATGACGACGAAAAACGACTTTTTGGACGAGGACGCGATAGAAATTTTAGCAAGCGAGTTTGGCATCGAGGTAAATATCGTCGATGAGGCGCAGGAGTTTGACTACATCAAAGCTTACGAGGACAGCGAAGGCGAAGAAAATTTAATCGCCAGAGCGCCGGTTATCACCATTATGGGGCACGTCGATCACGGTAAAACGAGCCTGCTCGATTATATCCGAAACTCTCGCGTAGCAAGCGGCGAAGCGGGCGGCATCACGCAGCACGTAGGCGCGTATATGGTTGAGAAAAACGGCAGGAAGATCACTTTCATCGACACTCCGGGCCATGAGGCCTTTACTTCGATGCGCGCGCGCGGAGCCGAGGTTACAGATATCGTAATCATCGTAGTGGCCGCGGACGACGGCGTCAAGCCTCAGACTAAGGAGGCTATAGCGCACGCCAAGGCGGCAAACGTGCCGATCATCATCGCGATAAATAAAATGGACAAACCCGCCGCAAATCCCGATCTCGTAAAAACGGGGCTTGCCGAGCTTGACATCATGCCTACCGAGTGGGGCGGCAGCTACGAGTTCGTGCCGATCTCCGCAAAGACGGGCGACGGAATTGAAAATTTATTAGAGATCGTGCTTTTGCAAGCCGATCTTTTGGAGCTCAAAGCCGATCCTAGCAAGCAGGCTAAGGCAACCATCATCGAAAGCTCCCTGCAGAAGGGGCGCGGCGCCGTTGCCACCGTCATCGTGCAAAACGGCACCCTACGCATCGGAGACACCGTCGTAGCGGGTATCGCGTACGGCAAGGCGCGCGCGCTTAGCGACGATAAGGGTAGGGCGCTAAAGCAAATTTTACCGGGCGAATGCGGCGTCATCATAGGCCTTAGCGAGGTTCCGGGCGCGGGCGAGACGTTGATTGGCGTTTCAAGCGATAAGGAAGCGCGCGAGTATGCGAGTAAAATTTATGAGCATCAGCGCCAAAAAGAGCTTAGCAAATCGACCAAGGTCACTATCGACGAGCTAAGCGCCAAGATTGCCGAAGGCTCGCTAAAGAGCCTTCCTGTTATTGTCAAGGCTGACGTCGCGGGCTCGCTGGAAGCTATCAAAGCAAGCCTTGAGAAGCTCCGCAACGACGAAGTCAAGGTCGACATCATCCACAGCGGCATCGGCGGTATCACGCAAAACGACATCGCCTTAGCAAGCGCTAGCGAAAACTGCGTGATCTTGGGCTTCAACGTCCGTCCTACGGGCGAGATCAAAGAGCTTGCCAAGGAGCGCGGCGCGCAGATTAAGACCTACAACGTCATCTACAACCTAATCGACGATATAAAGGCGCTTTTGAGCGGCCTTATGAGCCCGATCATCAGCGAGGAGGCCTTGGGTCAAGCCGAGATCCGCCAGGTCATCAACGTGCCTAAGATCGGGCAGATCGCGGGCTGCATGGTTACCGACGGGCTCATCGCTCGCGGCGCGAAGATCCGCGTCATCAGAGAGGGCGTCATCGTTTTTGAGGGCAACGTCAGCTCGCTCAAGCGCTTCAAAGACGACGCCAAGGAAGTCGCCAAAGGCTTCGAGTGCGGCGTAGGCATCGAGGGCTACGACGATATGCGCGTAGGCGATTTTATCGAAAGCTACAAGCAAAAAGAGGAGCAGGCTACGATCGACTGATGCTCGCGGAATTCCGCGTGGGCATTCGCTTAGTTTGTACGGCTTGCAGCTAAATTTTAAGTCGCGATCGCACTTTGAAATTTTATGCTCGCAAGAATTTGGGCGTGAAATTTCGCCTTTCAAATTTAGCGGCGGAGCGTGCGGGCAAGGCTTTAAATTTTGTCTGTTTCTGCGCGAGGCTCTGCCGCGTAGCGCCAGTTTTGAAATTTAATGTTTAGACTTTTTGCGGCGCGGCTTTGCGATCAAATTTTATTTTATGCCGTTTGCAGGTTGCGAATTTTTCGCGCGACTTAAATTTTAAATTTAATCGCAAAGTTGAAATTTTAAAGCGGCGCAGTGTGTGACAAAACGGCAGGCGGCGCAAAATCAGGCCGCAAAGACGCGCGGTTCTGTAGCAGCGCCGAACGGACAGCGCGGCGGTGATATAGCGTCGTGGCAAGAGAGCACAGTGCAGAATAACACCACGCTTTAGCGCGAAAATATTTCTGCGGTAGCGGTGCGGCTATGCGACGAGCTTCCGTACGCGAGCCATAAAATTCTTGCGCGATCTGCGTTTAAAATTTAAGCGCAAAGCGCGCGGGCTAAAATTTAAAAACAAAATTTCAAAGCAGAGCTTGCGCCTTTTTAAAATTTAAAAGCGAAATTCTAAAAAGTGCGGCGCCGCTCGCAGTGTCTGCGCGCAGTAAACCGCTTAGAATTTAAATAGACGCTCCGGCGCTACGCACGCCGTGTCAAATTTAAACAGACCGTGTCGCCGCAGGACGTATATTTTGCTGCGCCGAAGCGAGATAGAATTCCGCGTCGCCATAAGATGGACGCGAAATAAAATTCAGTGCCGCCGAAAGACGGACGCTCCGCTGTGACAAAGCAATAAAATTCCGTCATCGCAAGACGTAAAATAAAATTCCATCGCCGTATAATCTGCGGCGATTTAAGATAGCGAGGTAAAGATGAATCCGACCGAACTCAGAAGACTGCGCACGCAAAGCGTGCTAAAGCAGCTCATTCCCGAAGCGCTCGCGAGCCTTGAGGACGAGCTTTTGCGCGGGCTGTGCGTCACCGACGTGGAGTGTAAGCGCGGGCGCTACGACGCGTTTGTATATCTGGATAAAAACGCCTTCGACGAGCGCGAGCAGGAATTCGTGCTCGAAAAGCTCGGCCGCGTGGCGAGATATCTGCAAAACTTCTGCGCCGAGGCGGAGGGCTGGTATCGCTGCCCCGCGTTTCACTTCAAATTCGACGACCGCTTGGAGTATCAAAACAAAATGGACGATCTTTTCGACAAAATAGAGGAGGAGTTGCGCAAAAATGGTTGATTTAGAGGCTTTGGCGCGCGAGTGCGGCGTGCAGCTTTACGACGTGGAGACGGTGAGCGAAAACGGCAGAACGATCTACCGCATCAGCATCACGAAAGCGGGCGGTGTGGGCCTAGACGACTGCGAGCGGCTATCGCGGCTGCTTTCGCCGATTTTCGACGTGGAGCCGCCGCTTGAGGGCAAATGGACGCTAGAGGTCGGCTCGCCCGGGCTTGAGCGCAAGCTAAGCAAGCCGCAGCATTTCGCAAACTCCGTGGGCGAGCTGGTGCGCCTAAGCCGCACGGACGGGCAGAAGCTAAGCGGCGAGGTGCTTGGCTGCGAAGGCGGCGTGCTTAGACTGCGCACGGACGGCGGCGAGGTAGGCGTGCGACTTGACGAGATCAAAAAGGCGCGAACCTACGTGCAGTGGTAGCGGCGAGAAATTTTAAAATTTTACGCGCAGGGCTTTGGGGTACGGCGCTTGAGAAGCGCAGACTTAAATTTTAATCTAAAGAGGCGAGGCTAATTTGGATTCGCCTTGCTTGCGCGCTTTTAAGTATCGCTCCTATCGCGAGCCACGCATGCGCGCGGTATCTCTCGCCTTGCTTTTTAATTTGACGCACGGCGCGCAAACACACATGCTGCGCGCGCAAGCCTTTCGCATTGTGATTGATCGTATACGCCGGGTAAGACGTCATTTTGTCGAGCTTTCGGCGGAGTTTGAGTTTGCGCCCGCGATTATAGGCATGCGATACGAGCGCGAGTACCGCAGGCAGAGCGGAAATTTGGTAAATATTGGCCTTGAGCCGCTGCCTTGTTGTATCGCGCGAGTACCGCAGGCGCGTTAAAATTTAGATGCCTTTAAAATTACTGCTCTCGGTCGCTCTTGATCTCTCGCGGCGTTCGGCGCAGAATTTTAAAATTCCGGTGCCGCTCGCCTGTTTTGAAATTTTATCTTACGCCGATAAAAGGTAATTTTTCACGCTACTAGGCGGCGCTTTGAAATTTCACACTGCGCCGTTAAGAGGCAAGCTCCGCAGTGATTGCGTTGCTTAAAATTTTACGCTACGTTGCTCGGCGGTGAGTTTTGCACGACATTTGCGCGTTGCTTCGGAATTTTACGTCGCGCCAAAAGGCGGCTAAATTTAAAATTTACGCGCTGTTTTGGGTGCAGTAAAATTTCACGCTAAAATTCTGCTTGCAAAATTACAAAATTCCTGTGCCAAATTTCGCCTTAAAATTTTGCCCGCAGAATTTTAGGCGGTTAACTTTTATCGATAAATTTAACTTTACAATTCCACGAGCAGAGATTTGCGCGCCGCTTAGCGAAATTTCGATTGCCGGCCAAGCGGCGCGGATGTTTGCGACTATGAAGCGGAGATGCCGATCGTGGCTAGCAGTACGGGCGACGTCATGAGCCCTACGATCGTAAGGATCCACGCTAATATCGCTATTACGAGCGAGGCTTGCTTTTTGACGGCTTGATAGGTCGCGGCGATCGCGCACAAAAACGCAAGCGGAACAAAGACGATCCCTAGAAAAAATATCCCTAAAATCGCAAAGACTATGGAGAGTATCCCAAGCACGTTTGATTGGGGTTGAACGGTCGGTTGTTCAGACATTTTAATCCTTTGAAAAAAATTATGTAATTCTGGGGGGGGGGGGGGGGGGGGGGGGGGGGGGGGGGGGGGGGGGGGGGGGGGGG
>CAUUKU010000107.1:0-6761 GCA_963545665.1 uncultured Campylobacter sp.
TCAAGCCATACTAATTAAAAATTTTCTAACCATATCTCTCCTTAACATTTTAATCTCTGCGTACGCAAACAGATCCGAAATTTCATTAAATTTAAAAGCCGTTTGCGTTTGACGATCGCATTTAAATTTACACGGCGGGCTCGCTTTGAATTGGCTATCTCGCGCAACTGCAAGCTATAAATTTCAAAGCGCGCTTGCAAAAAAGGCGCGTTAAATTTAAGCGCGATCTGCGCCGCTTGCGGTACGAAAAAGGAGCCGGAAGCGCTTAAAATTTAAACCGCCGCCAAAGCGCGCTAGCCTAATTTTTCGATCTGCGCGGCGATTATAGCGTTTATGTCCGCTACGATCTCTTCGACCGTGCGCTCGCCGTTTACTATATGAAAGATGCCCGCATCGCCGTAAAATTTACGGATATCCTCGATCGGCTCCGAAAACACGCGCATTCTGTTTTTAAAGACCTCCGCGTTATCATCCGCCCCGCGAGCGCGCCCCAAAACGCGCTGCTCGGCAACTTCCTCGCTGACGCACACTTCGATGACGGCGCTAAGGGCTACGTCTTCGTCGCCTTGCAGCACCTCATCGAGTTTGCTCATCTGCTCGACGCTTCTTGGATAGCCGTCGATGATGATAAGATCCTTCGGAGAGCTCTTAATCGCGCCGATTATGACGTTTACGACGACATCAAGCGGGACTAAATTTCCGCCCGAGATGAAGCTGTCTATCTGCCTACCAAGAGCGCTGCCGCTTGCTACCTCGGCGCGAAGCAGATCGCCCGTAGAATAGTGCTCGATGCTTTGATTCATACGAGCGATCATGCTCGCATCGGTCGTTTTGCCGCTACCGGGAGCACCGATGATTAGAAAAAGGCTTTTCATTTCTGCTCCTTTTTCTGAAGCCTAAGACCTAGCTCGCAAAGCTGCTCGTCGGTCACGACGCTAGGGGCTTTGGTGAGCGGACACTGCGCGCGCTGCGTTTTAGGAAACGCGATGACCTCGCGGATACTGCTTGAGCCGGTAGCTAGCATCATCAGCCTATCAAAGCCGATCGCGATACCTCCGTGCGGAGGCGCGCCGAAGCTTAGCGCATCGAGCAGGAAGCCGAATTTCTCCCTCTGCTCTGCAGGCTCGATCTTAAGCAGTCTAAAGACCTTTTCTTGAATGTCCGCTTTATGTATCCTGATACTGCCGCCGCCAAGCTCGATACCGTTTAGCACGACGTCGTAGGCAATCGAGGTAATATCCTCCAAATCGGGCTCGTCGGGATTGTTCGGCATCGTGAAAGGATGGTGCATCGCAGAGTAGCTGCCGTCGTCGTTCTGCTCAAACATAGGGAAATTTACGACCCACAAAAACTCAAGCCTGTTCGGATCGATCAGGCCAAGCTCGTTTGCGAGGAAAATTCTAAATCTACCCATATAATCAAGCACGATTTTCTTTTTGCCCGCGCCAAAAAATACGACGTCGCCGACTTTAAGCTCGCAGCGCTTGATGAGTTCGTCCAGCTCGCTTTTTTCAAAGAATTTTACCAGCGGCCCCTTTGGTCCGTCCTCTTTTACTTGGATAAACGCAAGGCCTTGCGCGCCGAATTTTTTCACGTATTCCTCAAAGCCTTGCATCTGGCGCTTGCTAAATTTCAGATCGCCGCCCTCGACTTTCAGGGCTTTTACGCGGTTGGCTTTACGATCCTTGGCTAAATTTGAAAAAATTTCGTTGCTCGATTTTTCAAAAATATCGGCTACGTCGATGAAAGGCATATCGTAGCGCAGATCGGGTTTGTCGCTGCCGTAAAGCTCCATCGCGTCTTTGTACTCCATATGTCTAAAAGGGGTGACGATCTCGCGGCCGCAGGATTTAAAAATGTCCTTTAAAACCTCCTCGGCCACGCTCATTACGTCGTATTGGGTATTGAAGCTCATCTCGATATCGATCTGCGTAAATTCCGGCTGGCGGTCGGCGCGTAGGTCTTCGTCGCGGAAGCAGCGCGCGATCTGGAAGTATTTATCAAAGCCCGAGCACATCAAAAGCTGCTTGAAAAGCTGCGGACTTTGCGGAAGCGCGTAGAAGCTGCCCGGATAGACGCGGCTAGGCACCAGATAATCCCTAGCGCCCTCAGGCGTCGCGCGCGTTAAGATCGGCGTTTCGACCTCTACAAAGCCGAGCCTATCGAGCGCATTTCGCGCGGCGATCGCGGCCTTGGAGCGCATCTTAAATTTATCGAAGCTTCCGTCGGCGCGCAGATCCAAAAAGCGGTATTTCAGCTTCGTTTCTTCATTGACGCTTTTATCGCCGATTACGAAAGGAAGCGGCTTGCTTGGATTTTCGATCTGTAGGTCTTCTACCACAACTTCGATGTCGCCGGTTTTTAAATTTGGATTTTCCAGCCCCTCGCCGCGAGCTCGGATCTTGCCGACGGCTTTTAGGACAAATTCGTTTCGTACTTCGTTTGCAATTTCATACGCTTTTTTGCTATCTTTGGGATCGCACACGAGCTGAAGCAGGCCGCTTCGGTCGCGCAAATCTATAAAAATAACGCCGCCGTGGTCGCGGTAAGAATTTACCCAGCCGCACACGGTTACGACTTTGCCGACCTCGTTTTTACTTAGATCGGCACAGTAATGACTTCGCAAAATTACTCCTTTTTAATAAAATTTCAAGAGCCGATTATAGTTAAATTTTGCTTTTACAAAGCTAATTTTTTATAAAATAGCGCCCGAAAGTAGAAAAATGGAAAGCAAAAACAAAATCCACGAAAATTTAAAATTTGCAGGGCTAATAGCCAAAAAATCAGAAGAGATTCGCTCCGTCGTGGAGCAAATTTGCGAAATTTTAAAAGCGCAAGGTATTGAGCTTTTGCTTGAAGAGGACGGAGCGGAATTTTTCGGCCTTAAGTCGCATACGCTTGCAGAAATTTTAAAAAAGACCAATTTTTTAATTAGCCTCGGCGGCGACGGCACGCTCATCGGGCTTGCGAGGCTACTAAGCGACAAAAACGCCTTTATTTTGGGTATCAACGCGGGCACTCTCGGGTTTTTAACGGACGTGCAGCCGAGCGAATTCGCAAAATTTTTAAAGGAATTTTTGCGCGGCGAATACGAGATCGAGCGCCCGTTTTTGCTTGAAGTGATACTGGAAAACGGCAGCGGCAAGATCGTCCGCAAGACCGCATTTAACGATGTCGTAATCACCCGCAGCCATATCTCTTCGATGGCGAAGATCGACGCCTTTTTAAACAGAAAATATTTCAACACCTACTACGGCGACGGCGTGATCGTAAGCTCCGCCGTCGGCTCGACCGCGTATAATATGAGCGCGAACGGCCCGATCGTCTATCCGCTGTGCGACGTGTTTTGCGTCACGCCGATCTGCTCGCATAGCCTGACGCAGCGGCCTTTGATCCTTCCCAAAGAATATCTCGTAAGCTTCAAAAACGCCGGAAGCTCCGAAGTAAGCGTCGTCATCGACGGACAAGACGTTTTTGATATGGCGGAGCTTAGCAGCGTGAGCGCTAAAATTTCACACGCCAAGGCAAATTTAATAAAACGCAGAAGCTACGATTATTTCGATGTTTTAAAAGCCAAACTCAGATGGGGGCACGGCGGATGCTAGAGCGGGTCTATATCAAAAATAATCTAAGCTTCGACGAAGTTGATCTGCGCTTCGGCACGGGGCTGAATATATTTACGGGCAGCAGCGGCGCGGGCAAATCTGTGCTTATGAACGCGATTTTGGCGGTCTTTGCTCTAAAAGACGGCGACGCGGGACTGATCGAAGCCGACGTGAACAGTGAATTTCAAACGGACGAGTTCGGCCTGCAAAACGAGACGCCGAATAATTTCAGGCTCGTAAAAGATCGCTCCGTGCGCTATTTTATCAACTCACAAGCGGTCTCGAAAAAAAATCTAAATTTAATCGTCGGTGGCTACGTAAAATTTCTAGGCTCCAAAGACAGCGGCGAGATAAATAGCGCGAATTTACTCGCGCTACTTGATGCGTGCGCCTGCAAAAAAAGCGGCTCGCACGGGCAAAATTTGGCTAAATTTAAAGAGGCTTTCGAGCAATTTATCGGCGTGCAAAAAGAGCTCGCGCTGATAAATGAGCAGGAGCGCAAGATCGAGGAGCTGAAAGAATTCGCTCGCTTCGAGATTGAAAAGATCGAGCGCGTATCGCCTAAAATCGGCGAATACGACGAGCTTTTGCAGATCAAAAAGAAGCTCAGCAAAAAAGATAAGATCGAGGAGCTTTGGGCGCAGGCGGAGCAAATTTTCGCTTTCGAGCGCAGCGCGACCGAAGCGCTGAAGCTCAGCGGCTTTGAGAGCGATTTTTTCGAAGAGGCGATGAACGAGCTGCGGCTAAAGCGCGAGAGTTTAAACTTAGACGAGCTGGAAAACATCGACATAGAGCAAATTTTAGATCGCATCGAGGCTCTTAGCGCGCTAAATAGGCGCTATGGAAGCGCAGGGGAGGCGCTAGCCACGCTTGAAGCGCGCAAGAAAGAGCTTGCGCATTACGAGCAGATCGGCTTTGAAAAATCAAAACTGCAAAGCGAATTTGAAATTTTAAAAAACCGTACGGACGAGCTTGCCGGCGCGATCAGCGCAGCCAGAAAGAGTGGAAAGGACGCCCTTGAGCAGCTCATAAATTCCTATCTTAGCGAGCTTTATATGAACGGCGTAAAGCTCGAGTTTAAAGAAGCGGAGCTAAACGAGCGCGGACGTGATGAGATCGGCACGAGTATCGATAAAACGGATTTTAAAAGCCTTAGCTCGGGCGAGACGAACCGCCTAAGGCTAGCTTTTATCGCCGCGAGCCTGGATCTTACGAATGAAGGCGGCGGAATTTTAATCTTAGATGAGATCGATTCAAATTTAAGCGGCAAGGAGGCGATGAGTATCGCAAACGTGCTGATAAAAATTTCAAAATTTTATCAAATTTTTGCGATCTCGCACCAGCCGCAGCTTAGCTCCAAAGCCGCGGTGCATTTTTTGGTAAGCAAAGAGGGTGGCGTCTCGTCGGTAAGGCAACTAAGCGAAGAGGAGAAAATCACCGAGCTTGCCAGGATGATAAGCGGCAAGACGATCACCGCCGAAGCCCTAGAATTCGCCAAAAAGCTAAGGCTCGGTTAAAAGAATTTGGCTTTAAGGTTAAATCGTAAAATTTTCGCTACAATAGCGCGTTTAATTTTAATTTAAGCGTGATTTTGCAAAACGGCGTAAAATCGCCTCAATAAATTTTTAAGTGAGTTTTATGATTATAGATACGCATTGCCATTTAGACGACGCTAGTTTTGATGCCGATCTTGACGCGGTTTTAGACCGCGCGCAGAGCATCGGCGTACGAAGCGTCATAATACCGGGTGCCGATATAGCCGATCTTGACAAAGCCTGTGAGATCGCGCACGCGCACCGCAATGTGTATTTTGCAGCAGGCGTGCATCCATATGAGATAAAATCCATAGATATGGAGGTACTGGAACGGTACGCGGACGATCCAAAGTGCGTGGGCATCGGTGAATGCGGGCTTGACTACTTTAGACTGAAGCAGGACCCCGAAGCCAAATCCGCCGAAATCTCCTCTCAAAAGCAAGCCTTCATATCCCAAATCGATCTAGCAATAAAACTTCAAAAACCGCTCATAGTCCATATCCGCGACGCCAACGAAGATAGCTTTAAAATTTTAAAAGAGCGCGCAGACGAACTCTGCGGCGGGGTTTTACACTGCTTCAATGCAAGCAAACTTTTGCTAAGTCTTGCAGAGAGCGGATTTTACTTCGGCATCGGCGGAGTTTTGACGTTTAAAAACGCCAAAAGCTTAGCCGAAATTTTACCTCAAATTCCGCTAGAGCGATTACTAATAGAAACGGACGCGCCGTATCTCACGCCGCATCCGCACCGCGGCGAGCGAAACGAGCCCGCATACACGAGGCTCGTAGTGGAAAAAATAGCGGAAATTTTAAATTTAAGCGTAAGCGAAATCGAAAAAATAACGAGCCAAAACGCGTGTAGGCTTTTTGGCGATCAGATCAAAGGAGAATTATGAAAATTTTAAAATTTATGCTTCTAGCGCTATTTTTGGCGACGGAAGCGTTTGCGAGCCAGCCTAGCCTGATGCGCGCAAGCCACGAATACATCTTAAATCAGTTCGGTATCGAGAATAACGAATCGAGCAAAAATGTAGTCGCGGGCATCTTCCGCGCGATCGACGCGGGCGACCGCAGGCAGTTTAAACACATAGTCACTAGCCAATCGCACAATGCTTATCTGGTAAAAACGGAGATCGACAATATCGAAGCGCCGGAGTTTCTGCTCTATCTCGCGATGGTCGAATCCCATCTAAAAAATACCGTGACTTCGGGCGCAAGCGCGGGCGGTATGTGGCAGCTGATGCCTACGACGGCGAAAAATTTCGGTCTTAGAGTAGATAGCGCCGTGGATGAGCGCCGAGACCCAGCAGCCTCCACCGACGCAGCATTTTCGTATCTCTTACATCTAAAACAAAATTTCGGCAAATGGTATCTGGCGCTCATGGCCTATAACTGCGGCGAGCAGAGGCTAAAAAGTGCTATTGCCGCTACGGGAAGCGACGATTTGGACCGTCTTTTAAAAAGCAAAGCGCTTCCCAAAGAGACAAAAAATTTCATAAAACGCATCATCAAATACGCATATATCGCACAAAATGAGAATATGCGTAAAATTTTACTCTTCGAAAACGAGCCGTGGGGGCTAAAGCGCATCGCTGTGGCTCCGGGCACGAAGCTAAGCGCGA
>CAUUKU010000108.1:0-6701 GCA_963545665.1 uncultured Campylobacter sp.
CTACACTCGACTAGTCGTCGGCAGCGTCAGATGTGTATAAGAGACAGTATATCAGTAGCATTAGTTACAGATTTATAATCGCCAAAATAGTTCTCATTTTTTATTTTGTCGATACGACGCAAAATAGAAGCTTTGGCTTTATAATCCGATAAATTCTTATACCATTTTTCAAAGTATGGAGTATATTTTACTTGCATAAAGCTATTATATATTTTTGTAGCTTAATGGCTACTTAGGTGCACGAATTCCTCATAACCCGAAGGTCGGTGGTTCAAATCCACCCTCTGCAACCAATAAACTTTATATTTATATCGCAGCATCGTGACTTTAATTTTTACTTTTGCCTTTATTTAAAAATGCAAAAATATATGTTTTAATTCAAATTTGAGAATTTTATCTACAAAGTTTATTCTTAACTAATAGTCTAAAATTAATAAAATCATCGAGTATAAGGCAGATACATCAAATTCCCCAAATCATAAAATTTGCCGGCTCGTCTAAAATCTATTGTTTATATCGTACCTCCGATTTTGTTGGCAGCATTATCTAGTATTGGAAGGACTTAAATTTACACAGAATTTCTATCGTGACATTAAAATTTTAAAAGTTCAAGATAAGCTAAAAATTCCTTTGAAAGTTTTCAACTTATCTTGAGTCAAATTTCATTTACTTGTTCGCCAAAACGGAGCTATGGAGGCTATTTCTCATCTATAATTACCCATCTTTTTCTGGGCTCTTCATCGTATCGCTTTAAAATTTTTATTATTCTATTTTGCAATATTCGTAAGGTTTGTATATATTTTGTAGGAATTATCTCGAAAATATCCTCTAGTTCGCAACATTCAGTTATTATATCTATGACACGCTTGCTAACTTTATTGTTTTCCAAATGCGTTGAAATATAGGGCGAAAACAAAATTCTTTGGCTTTCATCTATGGTGATCGCTTTGTGTTCTAATGCCCGTAATGAGCCCAGCACTATTAGCAAAACAGCCCTCTCGCCCACAATATCAATTTTTTTTCTAATATCATTTGAAATCGCTCCGCCCGCATTTAATTTCATCTAAAATCATACAAATCCTCCTTTCGTCTATCTCACCATAAAGGCAAGGGTTTGCCAGCTCAAATATGATCTCTCGCAAAATTTTAATCCTCATATCCTATGTCCTCGCGGCACTCGATTAAATTTGCCCATTCCTCAGGGAGGCCATATGAAATTTCTTTATCGATGGCCCTATTTAAGATGTTTGCAATGGTATTTTTAGTTATTGTTACAAGCTCCGATTCGCTATCAAAGCCTATCTTTGCCAAGTCGCTTTTTATCGCGCTTATACCTTTGGTGAAATTTATCAAATTTAATAAAATATCGATTTTAGCCATCAATGCTGCATTCGCCCTTACACCTCTATAACCACATCCTTATATCTTTCATAAAGTCTAGGTTCCAAAATTTTATCACAATACTCTTTGCTCGCCTTAGTCATACATATCCAATGGCTAAATCTGCTCCATGTGTTAGGGTCTTTCCAAGTTATCTCTGCTTGGGGAGTTATTTTGTCCTCCTCTAAAAATTTATACCCAAAAAAGAAATTATCTCTAAAATAGATCCACTTCTCATAAAGCGACATACCCAGATCGATCTTGGATAAATTCGTATCGAAGTCAGCCCATTTCTTTCTTAAATTTCCGCCCTCTATGCCGAAGTCTATCATACCCCCTAAAAATAGTTGACCCATTACTCCGAAATACTCTCCCGCATATGTAGGATAGGCTGAATTTCCGGCTTATCTTCGCCCGCCAACATATAGTCTCCCAGAATAATCCCATCTAGCTCAAACCATTCGCATAGACAAAAAATCCTATACGCAAAGTAATCTAAAATATCTTTTTTCTCGACATTTGGAGTTTTGGGCAATATCTTAAGAAATGGCCCATTTTCATTAAATCCGAAAGCTTTGAAAAGTCCTTCATCTTGGCTAAAAATCCAACCGTATCGTTCGTTTGGTTCTAAAATTTTAAATTTCATAGCATCTCTTTTCTAAATTTAATCGGCTGGCGATATAAAATTTATCTCATCGATCGGTTAATCGATCTCATAGTATTTCGGGAAAAATTATATCTAAAATAAAAATGAAAGAGGCTGGAACGACCAAAATTTAAGATAGGCGCCTGCGCGCAGGAACCAAATGCAACTCGAATAAAAAGTGATTAAAATTTAAAAATAGATAATTGGTGGAGGTGTGCGGGATTGAACCGCAGTCCGAAAACAAACGACCAAGGCCTCTACATGTTTAGCAAAAGTGAAGTTCTCGCGCAGGCTCGCTCACTTTCCAAAACGACCCGCCGGCGCAAAGACTAGGATTTCACCCTACGGCTCGTCACGCCGCAGAGCTACGCTATCGCAGATTACCCGCCGCCGCGCTTAGATAGTATCGGCGCAGAGCAGGGCTCGACTGGACTTACGCAGCTTTAGCGTAAGCAGGAGCAAATTTAACGTTGTTTGCGTTTAAATTTAGTTTGGATTTTATACGCTGTATCCAAAGCGACATGCCGCCTTGACCCATCCGTTCCCGTCGAAGCCAAGTCACCCCCGAAAGAATGCGCGCGCATTTTACTTTAAAATTTTATAAATGTCAAATTCGGCTTATGCTAGAATTGCGTTCAAATTTTAACCAAACCAAGGAGTCAAAATGTCAAAAATCACGCTTTCTAAATTATACGAGATGAAAAAATCCGGCGAGAAGATCGTGATGATCACCGCCTACGACGCGCTTTTTGCTAAAATTTTCGACGATGAAGTCGATATGGTACTCGTAGGCGACAGCCTAAATATGAGCTTCGGCGGGCACTCCGAGACCCTAGGCGCAAGCGTAGAGCAGATGATCTATCACGCGCGCGCCGTAAGACGGGGGCTTAAGCGAGCGTATATGGTCGTGGATATGCCGTTTTGCTCGTGCGCGACGCCGGAGCTCGCGCTGCAAAACTGCGCCAAAGTCTATGAAAGCACCGGCTGCGACGCCGTTAAGATCGAAGGCGGCGCGCATATGGCAGATACCGTGTCGCTGCTTAATCGAAACGGCATCGCCGTGATGAGCCACATCGGGCTAAAGCCGCAGTTTTCGCGCTTTATGGGCGGCTACAAGGTAAGCGGGCGCGGCGAAGAGGGCGCACGCGAGGTCTTAAACGACGCTATAGCGCTTGCCGAGGCGGGTGCGGTGCTGCTGCTAGTGGAGGGGACGATTTCTGCAGTCGCAAATCAAGTGGCGCTCGGCACCGACGTGCCCGTCATCGGTATCGGCGCGGGCGCGGGCATAGACGGACAGGTGCTCGTGTGGAGCGATATGTGCGGGTTTTTCACGGAGTTTCGGCCGAAATTCGTTAAACGCTATCTAGACGGCGCCGAGCTGGTAAAAGGCGCGGTGCGCGAATACGCGCGCGAAGTCAAGGAGGGGGGCTTCCCGAGTGAGGAGTTTGAATATAAGCAGTAGCGAGATTTGGGCTAAATTTTAAAATTTACGCGCCGAAATTCCAGCGATAAAGTCCCGCTTACCTTAAAACAATGCTTCGTTTTCGCGCATCGCAGGCTACGTAAACAGCTCGCGCCGCTTGAAATTTATTCGGCGCGGGCGATTGCGAGCGCTTTACCTAGTGCGAGAGATCGCAGGCGCTTTGGGCGGATACTCTGCGCGGTATTTTATACGGGCGGCGCCGTGCGAGAGTTTGCGCACTTCTGCATGCAGGCGCTTATTTATGGCGCTGAGCGCAATGCGCGAGCGCTTTTCATGAACGCTCTCGCACCCGCAGCTCTAAAATACGCTGCAAACGATAAAATTTTACGCACGCAGTCGTAGAATTCTGGCGTAAACCGGCTGTCAGGCCTAAACGGCTTATAAAATTTAAGGATAAAATTTGGCTAAAGCTTTAAAAATCGTCATAGCCGCGGCTCTGGGCTTGTTCTTTTTTGTAAAGGTGCTGCCGATTTTGGCGGCATTTTTCGCGTTTAATTCTTTCTTTGATAAAGATGATATGGAACTGGATAAAGCCCCGCCGATGCAAAACTACGAGCAAAATCGCGAGAAATTTTTGGATCTGTTAGCTTTTGCAGGTCGCAACTTCCCTAAAAATTTGCGCGTTACGATCCAGAGCACCTACGGCGATGAGTATATTTGGATCGATATAGACGGCAACGAGACGAAATTTTATTCAAATTCCATTTTCAGAGATAATGCGCCGGGTATCGGCGATGGGTTAAAGCTCATCGGCTGGGACAAAAAGACGTTTGCAGAGCTAAAATCAAAGCTCGCGGCGATAAACGCTAGAACCATCGTGCTAAATAGAAGCGGCGATAGCGGGGTGCCTTGGGCGGAGATCACCTACCGATACGTGGAGCACTTCACCGATAGCTATCAGTTTTATGCCTCGGGGAGTCCGAAACTCGCCGAGCTGCACGCCAAGGGCTGCTCAAAGAAATTCGAAAGCGACGGCGTAGTATTTTTATTCGAAAGCACAGCGTCCGGCTCATATAGAGCATTCTGTAGCAGCGATAATAACAAGAGCGTTTTGATCGAAGAGCACGATTTGTAGAACCGGGCTCGCGCAAGAAAAATTTAGCGCCTTAATTTGGGGCGCGATCGATAAGGCGTCGCGAGATTGTGCGGCTAAATTTAATCGCACGAGCCCGCATTAAGCTTGGCGTTAAATTTTAAAATCCGCGCCGAATTCTAAGCAGTCGCGAAATACCAAACTCCGTGCGAAATTTTACCTAGCCGTGCAAGCGTGCAAGGCAAAATTTTGCATAAAATTATACGTAGAATTTATTGCAAAATTTTAACCGATTGTGCGAGATAAAATTTTAGCCGGCCGCGTACCGCGAAGCTTGAAGCGCGGAATTTAAAGCCTCGCTGCCGCAAAAGCGAAATTCGCATTAAGATTCTACGAGACAAAATTTTATCGCAAAATTTCGCTGCAAAATTCCAGACGCCGAATTTAATATCGCAAAATTCTAAGCGCAAAATTTCACGTCGCAAAACCTTGCGTATTTTTCAAACGGCTAAATTCGCTTCTAAATTCTATGCGCTAAATTTCGCGCCGTAAAATTTAACATAGTTAGCAACCCGCGCGCTGTTTGGCGGCAGCTGCGGTGAAATTCCCACTTAAAGCATAGCGGGCGTAGCGGCATAAGCGTGGTCTTAAACCCGCCGCGGTAAAATTTCGCAGTCTTTCGCGACGGGTGCTCTGCTCTTTAGCCCCAGCCCTAAGCGCGTACCGTAAAATTCCGCGCCGCAAATTTTATCTCGTTCGCAAAGACGGCGCCTTGCTAAAATTGTCAAAATTTAGCCATTTTTCGCTACACTTGCTAAAATTTTAAAAACGATTAAAGAGAAATTATGGACAGAATTGTAGAGATCGAAAAGATGCAGCTCGATGAGAGCGTGGAGAGCTCACTGCGCCCGTCGAGCTTCGAGGATTACGTGGGGCAGGAGAAGATCAAATCAAACCTCGCTATCGCGATTGCCGCGGCGAAAAAGCGCGCCGACGTGCTTGATCACGTGCTTTTCTACGGGCCGCCGGGGCTTGGTAAAACCACGCTGGCGCATATCATCGCCGCTCAGATGGGCGCCGCTATCAAGGTCACCGCCGCGCCGATGATCGAAAAGGCGGGCGATCTGGCGGCGATTTTAACGAACCTGCAAAGCGGCGACGTGCTTTTCATCGACGAGATACACCGCCTAAGCCCTGCGATTGAAGAGGTGTTGTATTCGGCGATGGAGGACTTCCGCCTCGACATCATCATCGGCTCGGGTCCCGCCGCGCAGACCATCAAGATCGACATTCCGCACTTTACGCTCATCGGCGCCACGACGCGCGCGGGCATGATCTCGGCGCCGCTGCGGGATCGCTTCGGCATGCAGTTTCGCTTGCAGTTTTACACGCACGCCGAGCTTGCGCGGATAGTGCAGATCGCTTCTGTTAAGCTCGGGAAGGAGAGCGCAGCCGACGCCAGTGCCGAGATCGCGCGCCGCTCCCGCGGTACTCCGCGTATCGCGCTACGGCTACTGCGCCGCATACGCGATTTTGCCGAGGTGCGCGACGAGGGCGCTATCTCCCACGATCGCGCGCGCGAAGGGCTTGAGGCGCTGGGCGTGGACGAGCAGGGCTTTGACGAGATGGATATAAAATATTTGGAAATTTTATTTGACGCCAAGCGCCGTGCCTTGGGGCTTAGCACGATCGCGGCGGCGCTTAGCGAGGACGAGGGTACGATCGAGGACGTCATTGAGCCCTATCTGCTCGCCAACGGCTACATCGAAAAGACTGCTAAAGGCCGCATCGCAACCGATAAGGCGCGCGAGGCGCTCGGTCGCGTGCTAAAGACCGCGGAGAGAAATCTGTTTAAGGAGTGATCTGCGAGTTTAAAATTTAATCGAATCCAGCGAGCGTTCAAATATTATTTTATTGGTTGCTTTCCTTTTGGTTTAAATTTAAACGGGCTTTGCGGGCCTCTTGTGGTGTGTTTACGTCGCGTGCTGCTTATGGGTTATTTGCTAGGTGGGTGCTTGGATGTACACTTTGTCGCTAGTCCGCTACCTTTAGTCTTTTAAATTTTACTTCGAAATTTCAATAAAAATATCCGCCGCGTCGTGCGCTGTATGTGAACTGTCTCTTATACACATCTGACGCTGCCGACGACTAGTCGAGTG
>CAUUKU010000109.1:0-6620 GCA_963545665.1 uncultured Campylobacter sp.
ATCTACACTCGACTAGTCGTCGGCAGCGTCAGATGTGTATAAGAGACAGATTTGTCGCCTCTTGCGGTTTCGCGCGTAGCTTTTGCCGTCCTTTGCGACGATCGCCGCTCAAAGATCTGCACTTTTTCTATTTTTTGTAAATCGCTTTATAAAATTCTGCCGCGCTAAACGGTCTCCCAAAATCTCGGCTCCGTCTTGATCGCGCCCCGGTTTTTCTCGAGTAAAATTTGCAAAAATTTTTTAAAGTTTGGCTCAAAAATCGAAGCGGCGGGCGCAAATTTATACTCGCTCGCGCCGTCTTGTTCGGGCTTGTTCGTGCCGCCAAGTTCAAGCTCGCTTGCACCGCTCGCAAAGCGGATCCGCCAAATCCTAGCATGATTTATCCGTATTTTTGTGACTTCAAGCTCTAAAATTTGCTCAAATTTATACTTCGCCGCGAGCTTCTGTCCGTTAAAAACGTAGATGAAATTTTGATCGAACCAAAGGCTTTCGCACGAGATAAAAAACCGCTCCAGCCAAAACAGAAACGGTCGCACGGAAAGCCTTTTTACCTCGCTTATCCCATCTATCGCGGCAAGCCCGCGCGAGCTAAGCCTGCGAGGGTTGCGCCGAATGAGCACCCAAATAATCCCGCCCAGAAGCAAAACGCTAAAAATAACGATTAAAATTTGAATTAAAGCTTCAGCCATTTAAAATTTTAAGCCCTTTTATAAATGCAAATTTCGCCTCCGTATCGCCCCAAAACAAACTTCTGCTAAAATCCATCTCCGTGCCGTTTGCAAGCTCCTCGTAAAGCTTGTAAAATCGCCCTTTATACGTGCATTCGCTTAGGCAGACGTTGAAAAACGCCTCCGCCGCGTCCCTGCCGCCGAAACAATAGATAAAGTAGATCGGGCGCAGATCGAAAGCGCTTAGATTTTTGTTAAATTTAGCCCCGCGTTGCATCATAAACTCCACCGCCTTTTGTTTATCCTCAAAAAGCTTAAAAATAGGCAGCGCGCAGTCCTGAATAGCCGCGCTAATCTCCCTCACGCTGGGCTCGAAGCTAGCGCCTGCGAGCTGCCAGTCGCGAAACTGCCTGCGCGGCGTGAGATAGCCCAGGTGCGATACGAAAACAAGGTCGGTCGAGTAGGACAGCTCCTCTTGCATAAGCTTTTTTAGGCGCTTGCAGTAGATCGCGACCTGCGGCAGGATGCTTACGCTGCCGGCGTAGTTGCGCATGCTGGAGCTAAAATAAATTTCAAACGAAATATCTTTGTCGCTTGCGAGCTTCGTTAGTTTTTGCCCCTTTTGCGCGGGCTTGAAGTCTGCAAAATTTGCCGCGATTTCGGCGCAGCCGTTTAAAAATATCTCGCGCGGAGTCATGATTTTCCTTTAAATTTATCGTTTAAATTTAGACGTTTTGTTCGCTAGCAATTCGGTTTGCCGCTTACGTTACCGCAGCCGCGACCTGTGCGGCATTTTATAGGGCGCGCCGTTTGCCGCCGAAAACCATATAATACGCGCAATTTTACCCCAATTTAGCTAAATTTAACGGCGCTATGCGCTCGTAAAATTTATAATCTATCCTCATATCTTTCGTAGTTTATGCCGTAAATTTTATCGATATTTTCGGCGTTTATGAGCTGCTCGCTGCGCCCGAAAGCTAAAATTTCGCCGTCTTTTATAAACAGCGTCAAATTTGAAACGAACTTTGCGTGGCGCGGATAGTGCGTCGTCTGCACGAAGGTATAGCCCTCGTCGCCCAGCACTTTTATCATTTCGAGCAGCCTAATTTGATTGCCAAAATCCAGCCCGTTTGTAGGCTCATCCATAAAGATCACTTTTGCGCCCTGAACCAGCGTGCGCGCGATGTACGCCAGCTGCCGCTCGCCGCCGCTAACCCTCGTGTAGGGCGCGTTTTTTAGATGCGCGATGCCCATCTTTTCCAGCGCCTGCTCGGCTAGCTTTTTATCCGCCGCACTAAAGCTAGAAAACAGCGGCGTCCTGCACAGCGCGCCCATCAGAGCGATGTCAAAGACGCTGTAGTCGTATGAGGGCGCGTGCGTCTGCGGCACGTAGGCGACGAGGGAGGCGAGCTCGCGCTTACCGTAGTCGCGCACGCTTTTGCCGCCGATTAGCACCTCGCCCTCAAATTTTAAAAATCCGAGCATTATGCGAAGCAGTGTGCTTTTGCCGCTGCCGTTGGCGCCTAGGATGCTTAGCGTATCGCCCGTCGCGACGTCAAAGCTGATGCCATTTAGTACGGGCTTATCACGGTAGGCAAAGCGCAAATTTCGCACCTCTATCAAATTTTCTCGCATCAAAAGCTCCTCTTGGCGCGGCGAAGCACGATGATAAACATCGGAATGCCAAATAGCGAGGTAACGATGCCGATGGGGATCTCAAAGGTAAAAATGAGCCGTGAGAAGCTGTCGCAAAAGAGCAGAAATATCGCGCCGATCATCGCCGAGCTAGCAAGCACCGCGCGGTTGTCGGCGCCGAAGATAAAGCGCGCGATGTGCGGCACGATAAGCCCGATCCAGCCGATGATGCCCGCGATCGTCACGCTAAGCGCGCTAACGAAAGTCGCAATGAGGATGATGAAAATTTTAACCCGCGCCGTATTTACGCCCAGACTCTTTGCCTCCTCTTCGCCAAGGCTTAGCGCATTTAGGTATTTGCCGCTAAGCGCTAGCAGCAAAACGCCCGCACACATCGGCAGGATCGAAATCTCTATGAAGCTTTTGGACGCAAAGCCCAGGCTGCCCATCAAAAAATAGGTGATCGCAGGAAGCGCGTCGCTCGGGTCTGCGGCGTATTTTAGCACCGAGAGCAGCGAGGTAAAGAGCGAGCCGCTGATGACGCCGCCAAGAACTAGCACGATGACGCTACCGCTGCGCGAATACAGCGCCGAGACGCCCAGCGCCACTGCCACGGCGAGAAAGCCGAAGCCAAAGGTGCTAAGCTGGATGAGATATTCGTTAAATTTGAAAAACATCCCCACCGCAGCACCAAAGCCTGCGCCGCTTAGAACGCCCAGGATCGAGGGGCTAACGAGCGGGTTAACAAACATCGCCTGATACGCCGCGCCGCTGATCGCTAAGCTAGCGCCGATGAGC
Source organism: uncultured Campylobacter sp. (assembly GCA_963545665.1). GTDB lineage: Bacteria > Campylobacterota > Campylobacteria > Campylobacterales > Campylobacteraceae > Campylobacter_B. Next base: position 3,102 of record CAUUKU010000109.1, read on the forward strand.
ACGCACGCAAGTATGCGCGGCAGGCGAATTTCAAGCAGGAGCGTGTGCATGACCTCGAAATCTTTTAAGCTTTCGCCCCGCAGTAGCGCCAGGGCGTAGCGCGCGTAGTCCTCTGCGCCAAAGCCGTATTTGCCCAGAAGTAGCGAGCCCGCAACGCAAAGCGCCAGCAGCAGGGCCAAAAACGCAAACGCCTTTTTGCTCATTTTTCTTTACTCACTCGGCGCCCCGTCCTAAAATTTTATAAATTTGCGCGTCTGTGAGCTCAAGATCCAAAAATAGCTTGTAAAACTCGCGCGTTTCGGAAATGATGTCAAATTTAAACGCCTCGGGGTAGATTAAATTTACCAGCCATTTTAGCCCCAAAAACCTCATAAACGAAGGCGGGCGGTCAAACCACGAAAAGGGCTCGCGCGGGATGTAGTAGGCTTTTTTGTTTTTCACCGCGCTTAGCAGCTGCCACTTGGGATCGCCATAAATTTTATCAAACAGCTCTTTTTCGTAGACGAGGATGACGTCCGGGTCGTATTTTACGAGCTGCTCGAAGCTGATCTTTACGCGTCCGAAGGATTTGGCGTTTGGATCTTCGGAGCATTTATGCACGTTCTGCGCCCCGGCTCGCTCGATGAGCGTAGCGTGCCAGGAGCCCTCGCACTCGGTAGCTAGCCCGTTGCCGCCCTGCGCGTAGTAAATTTTTACCTTTTGCAGGTTATTTTTCTTAATATATTCCTCGATCTGCGCGGTCAAATTTAGCGACTCTTTCGCGTAGTTTATGAGACGTGCGGCGCGCTCCTGCTTGCCCGTCACTTCGCCTAAAATTTCAAACCCGTCCAGATAATCCTCGAGCTGCACCGCGCTTAGATAGAGCATCGGTTTTTTGATAGAGCCGAAGACCTCGCTCATCTTTTTGGTGTTGCGCGAGCTTGCGTTTACGAGGATGAGCTCGGGGTTTAGACGCAGCAGCATCTCGACGTTTGGAATTTTACCCTGACCGAAAAAGCCGCCCACGACGGGCTGCTCTTGCACCTCTTTTTTGACGTAGGGCCGCTCGTAGTCGTTCCACTCGAAATTTGTGCCGCTGATTTTAGCGGGATCAAGTGCGTAAAGCATATATAAAAGCGGCGGCGAGCTGGCGTAAATTTTAGACGGAGTGCCTTGCAACTGCTCTATGTTTTCGCTGTTTTGGGCGATGTAGTCTTTGATCTGCGCTTCGCTTAGAGCAAAAAGCATGCTCGCGGCGCAGAGAAATAGAAATATTTTTTTCACCGTTTTTTCCTTTTAAAATTTTTGATTTCGCAAGTATAGCAAAAGAAATTTTAAAATAGATTTATCTTCGCTAGACGCCTATTTGGCCGCTAAATTTTAAAATTTAGCGGCGGTGATTTTAGAATGTCTGGCTAAATTTAGGATTTAAAATTTAGGGTTTAAATTTAAAAGGGGCGGGCGGTATGAGATGGGGCTCAAAACCGCTCGCCCTCGGAGTTCAATGAAAAGGCAAAATGCCGCCGCCGTTTAAACCTGAATTAAAATTTATATCTGATGTTTGAGAAAAATACGCGACCCTCCTCAGGATAGCCTTCGTCGTATTCGTAGTTTTTATCAAACAGGTTCGATACGCCCGCTTCTACGCTTAAGTTTTCGATCGGCTCGTACGTGAGTTTTAAATTTGTAACGCCAAAGCCCGCTAGTCTGGTCTCTTCTTTGGATAGGACGTATTTGCCGGATGAGATATATTGCGACATGTATGCAGATAGCTTAGGCGTGATCTTGTAATCTACGTATAAGAAAGCCTTGTGCTTCGGCAGATCATACATTTTGGCGTCGCTTTTATCGTTTTTAACTATAAGATAGGAGTAGTTGCCGCCTATCTCAAGATCCTTCGTCGCAAAATATCCCGTGCTAAACTCAAAGCCTTTGTGGGTCGATCTATCGATATTTGCGATCATATCTCTAGTTTGACCGTTTCGCGTCTCTTTTCTAAGCCCGAATGCGTCTTTGACTTTTGAATAAAATACCGCCGTTTCAAGCCTTAGCGTATCGCCGAACATCCTTTGATAATCTATTTCGTAGTGGTTTGCTACCTCCGGACGAAGCGCCGGGTTTGCGAAGGTTCGGCCAAATCTCTCGCTATATCTGTCTTTCATACTCGGAAAATAGGTCTTTTTTGCGTAGCTTAAGCTAAGCTCGTCGTTGCCGTCGAAGCTTTGTTTAAATATCGCCTGATAATTTAAAGCCGTTTCCTTTTTCAGATCCGTAAAGCTATAAAAATGCGGTCTTCTAGCTAAAATAGAGCCGTATTTTTCGGCCTTTTTCGAATCTCTAATGTCATAATCGATGCCTAAAATGAGTTTGTTATAATCGGTAAATTTATACGTATTTTCCAAAGCGAAGCTATACATAGCGTCCTGTGTTTTTTGGATCGGCTCGCCGTCGTTGTGCTCTTTGTGCTTGTCAAATTTATAATTTGCCGCAAATTTCAACGTATCTTGATCGCTCACGTCGCCGCCTACTTCTGCGCCGAAGCCGTAAGAATGGTCTCTATAGTGGCTATTGAACGCATATCTTCTTTTTTGCGTGCTATAGGTTTTGTCGTCGAATGATCGCAGATCGTTTTTGAATTGATCGTAATACGCCTTCGTATTTACATACAGACTGCCCGCAATTTGCGTATGCGAGAGGAAGTAGAGGCTCTGCTTATCCCACATAGGCCAATCCCAATATCTACTACTCCAATCCAAATAGCGGCCCGCATAACGAGGGGCCTGTTTTCTGCCTTTTTGATTGATATAGCTGATGGCGTATTCGTCGGTTTCGTTCGGCGTAAGACCCACTTTAAGTCCGATTTTTTTGTCTCTTTGGATGGAGTTATCGCGTCTGCCGCCATCCTCATCCTTGTTTATAGGTATGCGAAATTTAGACGAAAGCTGCTGACCTCTGTCTTCAAAAAAGCTTCCGCTTACTTGCGCGTAGAATAAATTTTGCTTAGTACCGACGCTAAAATCTACGTTGTTGCCGATAGTTTTGCCGTTTTTGCCGCTTTCAACTCCATAGCCGATCTCGCCCTCAAGCTCTTTGCTAGGCTTTTTAGTGATCAGATTTATCGCGCCGCCCATAGTGTTCGGTCCGTAAAGCACGGAGCTGGCGCCTTTGGAGATTACGATGCGCGACAGATCAAACGTCGTAAATCGTCCGTAATCGATATAGCCGTCGTAAGGGATATAAACGGGGATACCGTCGATAAAGACGGGCACTCTTCTGGCGTTAAAGCCGCGAACGTAAAAGGTCTGCTCGGCTCTTCCGCCGCCGCCTTTGCTTATTTGTAGTCCCGGCGTGCTCTCGGCAACCTCGAAAAGACGCTTGATCTCGTTTTTCTTCAGCTTCTCTTCGTCGATTACCGCGACGCTCGTGTCGCTTTCTTGGACCTTATCGCCGATTTTCGACGTGACTTCGATCTCGCCTAGATTAAAAATTTCGCCTGTCTCTTATACACATCTCCGAGCCCACGAGACCGATCAGTATCTC
>CAUUKU010000110.1:0-6613 GCA_963545665.1 uncultured Campylobacter sp.
ATCTACACTCGACTAGTCGTCGGCAGCGTCAGATGTGTATAAGAGACAGGTAGGCGCCCCTGCAAAATTTTAAAATTTAAAGGCGGCATAGCGACGGCTCCGCAAGACGGCGCATCGGTAGCGCGAAACGGCGACCGGGCGGTGCGACGGAAGTTACGATCCGTCCGCTTAGACGTAGCGACACGACGTAGCGGCGAAACGGTAGATTGGCGATCGCGGATGAAATTTTAAAATTTCATTGCCGTCAAGTCGTAAATCGGATTTTAATTTACGGCATAAGAACTGCTAGGGGGGCGCGGAGTAAGAGATGTAATCTACGAGGGCCGAGCGCTTCTAAACGGGGGCGCGGATGAAATTTAATGCAGCCTTGCGTCGCGCAAGTAAATTTTATGCGCCGCGGAGCACAACGCAAAGCGCGGCTAGATACGAATTTCGTTTTTGCGCGCAGACGGTGCGAAATCTGCGCGAAATCGCCGCACGGCGCGAAGGGCGGTGCGAAGCCGAGCTTGCTACGTGCTATTTTTGCGGCGCAGACGGCGTAGAATTTTGCGACTTTAAAATTTTAGCCGCTCTGTTTCGAAGCAGGAAGCATCGCCGCAGAGCCGCACGGCCGCGAGCGAAATTTATCGCGGTTTAGCTCGGCTAGGCCAAGCGAGAGACCAAAATTTCATCGTTTAAATTTTAAAAGCAGGCTGCGTTAGGAGCGGAAGGAGCGATGATTTCCTGGCCTTCAATAGCCGAAATGATTTTCGAGCGATCCGCCGCTTTTCTTTCGTAGCCTAAAGTTTCGGGCACGGGCAGTTGAGCGCCAATTCGATATTTGAAATTCCGCCGAGGCCTCAAGCGGCGCAGGCCCGTAGAGCTGGATGAATACAGATCCGCCAGGCATAGAATTTAGCCGCCAAACGCGCCGACCTAGCGAGCAGGGTTTAAAATTTAACGCCGAGCGCTACCGAAATGCTAACAAGTCCGCGCCCGAAAACCGCGCGCGCCATTTGCACGTTTACGCTAATTTGCGCCGCGCCCGCTTGTTCCGCATTCATCTACGTCGACCAAACATGCACGAACCCGCAAGACCCGCCCGACCGCACCGTATTGGCTAGCACGGAGCTTTTTCTCGCAAGCCCGCCTACTTCCGAGCCGATCTACGCGAGCGCGCTACGCAGAGCCGGGTCGCATAAACTCGCTGCCCAAGCAGGCCGACAGGGTTCGCTACGTCTAACTCGCCCGCCGCTAGATCTATCCGCGACCCTGCACCAGCGGGACGAATTCGCAGGCGCCAAGCTCCTCTTCTTTGATCTCGCTTGGCGAAATTTTACTAAACCTAATGATCTTTTGCGAGCCGCCTCTATTCATCGGAGCGACCAAAATTCCGCCGATTGCCAGCTGCGCAAACAGCCGCTCGTCGATCCGCTCGGCGCACGCGGAAAGCAATATCCTATCAAAAGGGGCGAAATTTTTCCACCCGGCGTTGCCGTCGTCGTGGCGCAGGCTGATGTTTGAAATCCCGAGATTTGCGAAGTGCCTTTTCGCCTCGCCCACCAGCCGCTCGACGCGCTCGACGGCAAAGACGCGGTGAACCATCCTGCTTAAAATCGCCGCTTGATAGCCGCTGCCGCAGCCGATCTCTAAAATTTTCTCGACCTTCGGATCGACGCTTAGCGCCATCGTCATGCGCGCGACCGTCAGCGGCGAGCTGATCCACTGGCTGGCCAAAATGGGCTGTGCGTTGAGGCTGAAAGCGTGCGCGCCGAGCGGGGCAAACTCGCTTCTAGCGACGCTACAAAACGCCTCAAAAAGCGCAGGATTTAAGCTAACCTGCTCGGCGATGTCGTTCGCCATCTTTTCGCAGCGAAGCCGCTCTAGCGAGACCATAGCGCGCTCCCGTCCGACCAGGCGTTAAATTTAAAGCCGCGAAAGCTTTCGCCCCGTCTAAATTCCAAGCCGCTAAAATTTTTAAAAATTCCCGAAAGTCCACCCCGCGCCAAAAGAGCATAAGCTACGTTTTTTAAATATATAGCGCGGCTAAATTTTGAAAATTTTGCAGGTAATACGGCTTCTGCGCTCATCGCGTATCCGAACCGCCCTTGGCAAGTATCTGCAAAGTATCCGTGCCGCGATGCGGCGGAGTAAAATTTCAAACCGTAAAATCCGCTAAAAATCATCGAAACTCAAGCTTCCTTTGCTGTAGTTCGTGACCTTGCTCTCGAAAAAGTTGCTCTTTTGATCGTTAAATTTAGAAAAATCATCGACCCATTTTATCGGGTGTTTCGCGCCGTATCGCTTCTCAAGCCCGATGGCGAGCAGGCGCTGATCAACTAGGTAGTGGATGTATTCTTCGATGATGTCGTCCGTAAAGCCCATGATTTGGTTATCCGTGATGTATTTGCCCCAATCGATCTCTAAGCTCCCCGCCGTCTCAAACATCTCGTAAATTTTATCCACGTTGCGCTTATTAAACAGATCGGCGCGCTCCTTGCGGACGGAATTTATCATATTTTGAAAGAGCAGCAGATGCGTGATCTCGTCGCGCTGTATGAAGCGGATCATCTGCGCGCTGCCTAGCATCTTGCCCGCGCGCGCGAGCGCATAGATCGACGTAAAGCCGCTATAAAAGTAGATCCCCTCTAAAATTTGATTTGCCACCATCGCGAGCAGCAGCTTATCGTCGCTAACCTCGCCCGCGAGCTCCTCATAGACGCTTGAGATGTAGTCGTTTTTCCTGCGGAGCATATCGTCGTGCTTCTCCATCTCGTAGATCAGATCGGTATTTTCACAGATCGCCTCGACCATGACGGCGTAGGATTTGCTGTGGTTGGCCTCCTCGTAGGCTTGGCGCGCGAGCACGGCGTTGATCTCTGGAGCCGTGATGTAGGGGTTGATATTATCGGCGAGATTGTTGGTCTGAAAGCTATCCATCGATATCAGCTGGCTCCACACGAGATCGTACATCCGCTTCTCGGCGCTTGTGAGATTGAAGTTATAATCGCGCACGTCGTCGGTGGTATCGACCTCTTTGGGAAACCAGGTATTGGCCTCCATCAGATCCCAAAGCTTCAGCGCCCATTGATATTTCGCCTTGGTAAAATTTAAAATACCCTGTGGATTGCCGCCGAAGACCTTGCGATCGGTAAGGGTCTCGTCGGAGAAGGGGTTGTAGATTTTTTTCCTATCCATTTTTTGCCTTTTTCAAAATTTCGGCGTATTTTAGCCAAAGCAAGCTAAATTTACCTTTTGTTTTGAAGCGGCAATGGCTACGCGGCATGAAATTTTGCGGGAAGCTAAATCTGCGCAATATAAAATTTTAAGCGCTTGATAAAACAAAATTTTACGCCGCAAACGGAGCGAAATTTAAACATAGCAAGCGGGCGGCGTATTAAATTTAAAGCTTTCCCGCAAGGCGAAATTTATCGCGGCACAATACGCACGGACAATGCACGCTAGATAAATGCGCTAGATTAAAATCTCATCGCGCTCATCGCGGCAAGACACGCGCGACGGCGCAAATTTAATCAAAATTTCGAAGTTCGATCTTTAGATCGGTGCGGATTTTGCTCGGATCAAAGCTCGCAAGCGGCGCGTTTAAATTACCGAAATTATCGCCTGTAGGCAGGAAGTTTTGCAGATAATAGACGCCGCGGTAGCCCTCGCTCCATAAAATTTGCGCCATCCGCTCGATCTTCGCTTCGTTTAAAAAATCGGCATGCACGGTCGTACGCACCTCAAATTTAAAATTTTGCCGCAGCAAAAGCCTAAGAGTTTGCAAAAATTTATCGTATAAACTTGATTTCGTGATGAGCTCAAAATCCTGCCGCGGCGCCTTAAAATCAAGCGCGATATAATCTATCAGCCCTAGGCTTAGCGCCTCTTCGATCTTTTGTGGATTTGAGCCGTTGGTATCAACCTTGAGCAAAAAGCCGCGCCGCTTAACTTCGTGCGCCAGCGGGATAAAATCGCTCGCACAGGTGCATTCGCCGCCGCTAAATACGATGCCCTGAAGCTTGCCCGCGCGCGCATCCAAAAAGTGCAGAAACTCTTCGTTTGAAATTTTACCCCGTGAAATAACGATTTGTGGGTTGTAGCAGTAGTTGCAGCGCATATTGCAGCCGCAAAACCACGCAATCGCGGCGATGTGATCGGCAAAATCAAGCATCGTAAACGGCGTGATCTCGTAAATCTGCGCGTTACGCAGGTTTAAGGCTTGCGGCGGCTTCGTATGCGTTTGTTGCATTTGGCCGGTAGCGGCGACTAGGCGATCTGCTTTTTGTCTTTTTTCTCTTCAAAAAAGACGCGCTCTTTGTGTTCGCCCTTCTTTCCGATATTAAAGCTCTCTACGGGGCGCAAATAGCCCATTACTCTCGTATAAACGACGCATTTTGTGCGTTTTGCTTCTAACTCTTTTGGAAATTCCATTCTCCATCCTTTCGTTCTAAGATAAAATTTAAATCGCTATTTAGGCGCCCTTGCTCTGCTTGGCTTTGTATTCCGCCAGCAGCTCCTCGTCGCACTTCGGGCAGTATTCATGCTCGCCCGCGATATAGCCGTGCTTATGGCAAACGCTAAAAATCGGCGTGATCGTGATGTAAGGAAGCTTGTAGTTTTGCACTACGCTTTTTACAAGCTGTTTGCACGCCTGAGCCGAGCTGATGCGCTCCTTCATATACAGATGCAGCACCGTGCCGCCGGTGTAGGAGCTTTGTAGCTCATCTTGCATCGCCAGCGCCTCAAACGGATCGCTTCCGAAATTTGCCGGAAGCTGCGTAGAGTTGGTGTAGTATATGTTTTTATCAAATCCCGCCTGGATGATATCTGAGTAGCGCTTCTTATCCTCTTTAGCGAAGCGATACGTCGTGCCCTCGGCAGGCGTAGCTTCGAGATTGTATAGATTGCCCGTCTGCTCCTGAAACGAGCGGATCTTCTCGCGCAGATAATCGACCATTTTAAGAGCGAATTTACGCCCAAAGGGGGTCGTGATGTTCTCTTTATCGCTGCTGAAATTTCGGATCATCTCGTTTGCGCCGTTGATACCGATGGTGCTGAAATGGTTATTAAAGCCCGGCAGATAGCGCTTCGTATATGGATACAAGCCGCGCTCAAACATCTCGGTAACGAATTTTCGCTTCTTCTCAAGCGTCGAGCTAGCAAGCTCTAAAAGCTCGTCCAGCCTCGCATACAGCGCCTCTTCGTTATTTTTATACAGATAGCCTAGGCGGGCTAAATTTATCGTTACGACGCCGATGCTTCCCGTCATCTCCGCGCTTCCGAAAAGCCCTCCGCCGCGCTTAAGAAGCTCTCGCAGATCGAGCTGCAAACGGCAGCACATCGAGCGCACGGCGCCAGGCTTATACGCCTTTGGATTGGGTACGCGCTCGCCCTTTTCGTTCGTGATATATTGCGAGCCGATGAAATTTTGAAAATAGCTCGAGCCCACCTTGGCGGTGTTTTCAAATACCGCGTTAGCCGCAGGGGTATCCCAATCAAACTCCTCCGTTAAATTTACCGTAGGGATCGGGAAGGTAAAGGGCTGACCGCACTTATCGCCCGTTGTTAAAACCTCGTAAAACGCAATCACGATGCGGTTCATCTCAGGCTCGAAATCGCCGTAAGTCATCGCTTCAAGCGAGCCCTTGCCGCGCCTTTTAGCCTCGGCCAAAAGCTCATCGTCGCGTAAATTTTTAAATAGATGCTCGTTGTTATGCGTAGGGATCTGCGTTTTTAGATCATCCGGGCAGGTCATATCGATGGTGACGTTGGTAAACGGGCTCTGACCCCAGCGCGCAGGAACGTTTAGGTTAAACACGAAGCTCGTGATCGCCTTTTTGACCTCATCGTCGCTTAATTTATCGCGGAAAACGTATGGCGCCAGATAGGTGTCAAAGCTGCTAAACGCCTGTGCGCCCGCCCATTCGCTTTGTAAAATTCCAAGGAAATTTGCCATCTGATATAGCGCTTCGCGGAAATGCTTCGGCGCCTTGCTCTCGACTCTGCCGCGCACGCCGTTAAAGCCCTCATTTAGAAGCACGCGCAAGCTCCAGCCCGCGCAATACGCCGTAAGGCAGTCCAGATCGTGGATATGATAGTCGCCGTTTCGGTGAGCCGCGCCCTCCTCGCGAGAGTAAATTTTATCTAGCCAGTAGTTTGCGATGACCTTGCCGGCGGTGTTGTTGATCAGGCCTGCGTTTGAGTAGCTGGTATTGGAATTTGCCAAAATTCGCCAGTCCTGCTTGCTGATATATTCATTGACCGTCTGGGTGCAGTTGATGTAGGTCGTATCTTCCTCAAGCCCCAGGATGTGCTCGCGCTGCATCTTGTGCGTGTGGCGATAGATCATAAAACTTTTCAAAACGGCGAAATCGCCCGCTTCGAAGAGCTTTTTCTCGATAAGATCCTGAATGTCTTCGACGCTTAATTTATCCTTAAAAACGATCGCGCCCATTACGTTATCGAAGACTTTTTCGTCAAACTCGGTACCGACGCTTTTGTAGGCTTTTTTGATAGCATCTTTTATTTTGTAGGATTGAAATTCTTGAAAACTTCCGTCTCTTTTAATGATTTTTTTCATAAGCACCCCGAGAAATTTTGAATAGATTGGAAGAAAGTATATCTTTCTCTT
>CAUUKU010000111.1:0-6430 GCA_963545665.1 uncultured Campylobacter sp.
CTAGTCGGCGGCAGCGTCAGATGTGTATAAGAGACAGGAATATTTCCTCGCAAAAATAAAAATCAAAGTGTTAGAAAAAGAACTAGCAAATGAATGAAGCAATATTTATAGTTTTATTCGTGATAGTATTTTTGCTAAAAGAGAGCTTGAGAAGCAAGAGAAAGACAAAAAGAAAGGCAGGGTCAAAAACAATAAATACCATAGGATTTATAAAAGACCTAATACCGAAAGATACATGTTACGATAGCAAGAAAGACAAAAGCGGAGAGCAACAAAGAGACATTTTTGAAGCCTATGAAAAAATCAAAGTAGAAAATAGCCCGCGGAAAACGTATCATAGCAAATTGCAAAAAGGTATAGAATATGAACTTTATATAGCAAAATATTTTAGAAACGAGGGTTATAAAATTTATATGAATGGATTAAACAATGGCAAAAAAGATGATGGAATCGACGTAATATGCCACAAAGACAAAGAAACGATACTAATACAATGTAAAAACTGGAAATACCAGATAGAGCAAAAAGACATAAGAGCCTTTATAGGAGACTGCCACGTATACATAAATAAAAACGCCGCATTCTTAAGAAATAGAAAAATAAGGAAAATTTTTATAACTTCCAATGAGGAAACTAAAAAAGCAGTCGAGTTATACGTTAAAGAAAATCAAGCAGAAGTAGAGTATATAACGATACCTATGTTTGATTGAATATCGAAACTAAATCCCCTTAAGCTTTAAATTTGCAGCCTCGCTCAAAAATTGTGATCTATTATTGGTTACCTTGTCGATAGCATTAAGCAAAGATTGCGAAAGGCTCAAATTTACACGAACTTTCTTATCATTGGGCTCTTTGATGAAATCATTATTTGCAAGCATAACCTCTAAAGCACCGTCAAAAGCACTTTTTACGTCTGCTATTGCTTCTGCTTCATTTTCGCCGTCACCCATAATATAAGGGAAGTCCTTATATCTTGCAAAGTATCCGCCGCCTTCATCATCGGTAAGTTTTCTTACGATTATTTCGTAAGGTAAATTTAGATAATAGCTTTTGTCTTTTTTCATTTCTCTTCCTTTTTCAATGCTTTTAAAGCCTCTATTACATAAATAACTTTCATAGGTCTTTGCCTTGGTATAGTTACCAAATCCCTACCTGGTTTTCTAAACTGCCAATGCGACGAGCCATTGTTTGTAGCTACATAACCGGCATTTTCAAGCAGTTTTTTAAGTGTTTCAAACCTTACGTTCTTGGGATTATTTTCCAAATCCTTGATTAATTTATCGTCTTTACTCATCTTTTAAACTTTCGTGTGTAGATATACACATTAAAAGTATTATATATTTTTATAGCTTAATGGCTACTTAGAATAAGAAATATTGCTAATAACCCCAAAATCAGGGTTCAAATCCCTCTCTGTCCGCCACTACTTCAAAACAATCACAGACGGTCAAAAACTTTCGCGGACATTTTAGCTCGATTTTAACGTAGTTTTAGAACAAATTTTCATAAAATCCCAAACGTTGATTAACAACTAAAAGCAATCGCGGACAAAATTTATAGCTGACTTTTTTGCTGACTAAAATACCGCCTAGAAGCGGCAACATCGGCGATGTATGTTAAGCGCTCGTCGATTGCTGCTTGTCTCTATCGCTCTTTGGCGGCGTCGATGCTGCTTTTTTTGAAATTTAAAGCCGGGCCCATCAAATTTGAGCTCAAATTTTAAACTGAGTATGTCTTCATGGCGCGAGGATTTGGGACTTGACGGAGTAAAAAATTTATACCGCGCAGGCGAGCAAATTTTACGGCGCAAAGGGCGGATGAAATTTCTATCGCGATTAAATCCGGCGCCGCGGTAAAATTTCACGCCGCTAGAATTTTAAAATTTTAAACGGACCTTGAGACCTCGCGACGTTTGAATTTAAAAATCCGATAAATTTCAAATCCCGCGCGACTAAATTTTAAAGCGATTGTTTATGCGCGATACCGCAGCCCGCAGCGAGAATTTTTAAAATTTCATGCAGCATCTTCTAGACGCAGACGGCAAGACATGCGTACGCACGGGCAGCATTATCGCGACATATCATTCAAGCGTGCTACTTTCGATTTGCGTTAGCAAGCATCAGCTTTATGCGGTTTTCTTGATTTACCGCGCTTGCGCCCGGGTCGTAGTCGATAGCGGCGATGTTTGCTTGCGGGTAGTTTTGCTTGATCTTTCGGATCATTCCGCGCGCGATGATGTGATTGGGCAGGCAGCCGAAGGGCTGCGCGCACACGACGTTTTGTATGCCGTGGCGCATGAACTCGACCATCTCCGCCGTCAGCAGCCAGCCCTCGCCCATCTTCACGCCGTGACCGATGTAGCCGTCGGCGGCGGCGCGAACCTCGCTAAATGGGCTCGGCGCGCGAAAGCCGAAGCGCTTCATCTGCTTAATCATCATGCGCTGGAAAAATTCCACTACCTTAGCGACTGCAAGCGAGCCGTAATACGCCGCGCCGCCCTTGCCGTAGAGCTGCTTGTCGTAGACCGCATCGTAGATGCAGGTAAGTACGAAGTCCATCAGCCCCGTATTGACGGGCTCGGCGTTTTCGCGGATGAGGTAGGCGTTTAGGCCGTTGTTGCCGATGGGCGAGTATTTAAGATAAATTTCGCCCACGATACCCACCTTCACTCGCGGCTTATCGTCGCGCTCGATTTTAGCGAACTGCGAGAGGATGAATTTAAAATTTTTCTTAAGATTGAAAAACGATCTTTGATCGGTCAAATTTTTGATCCGCTCGGCGCAGAGTTCGTAAATTTCATTCGTTTGATTTTTGATCTTTTCGTAGGGCTTGCACTGATTATACAGCCCCATCGTCAAATCGCCGTAAAATATCGCGGCAAAGAGCTTTAGAAGCGATTTTTTACCGAGGCTAAATTCATTCTCATCTAGCGAGCCGAAATTTAACGAGATCGCGGGGACGTAGCTAAAGCCGCTGTCCTCAAGCGCTTTGCGAAGCAAATTTATGTAGTTGCTCGCCCTGCAGCCGCCGCCCGTTTGGCTGATGAGAAGCGCTACTTTGTGCGTATCAAACTCGCCGCTTTTTAGCGCGTCGATAAACTGCCCGATGACGAGCAGCGCGGGGTAGCACATGTCGTTATGCACGCTGCGAAGCCCCTCCTCGACGATATTTTGACGATTTTCGCCAAGCAAGACGCTCTTGTAGCCCTCGTCGCGCAGCACGCCTTGCATAAAGCGAAAATGCGGATCGATCATCGTGGGGATCAATATCGTGTGGGTCGCTTTCATATCTTTCGTAAATTTAGCAAACATTAGCGCGCATCCTTTCTTGCTTCTTGTTGCGCGCCTTGCCTTTCGCGCTCTATCATCGTCGCTTTTAGGCTACGCAGGCGGATCTTGACCGCACCAAGGTTCGTAACCTCGTCGATTTTAAGTTGAGTGTAAATTTTACCGTTTTGACGCAGTATGTCGCGCACCTCGTCGCCCGTGATCGCATCGATCCCGCAGCCGAAGCTGACTAGCTGCACCAGCTGCATGCGCGGGTATTTACAGACGAACCGCGCCGCGCTATAAAGCCTGGCGTGGTAGGTCCATTGATTAAGGCTCTTCGTCTGCACCCTGCTAAGCGGCAGCGCGTCCTCGCTAAGAACTACGAAGCCCAAGGAATTTAGATAGCGATCGATGCCGTGATTTATCGTCTTGTCGATATGATACGGACGACCCGCTAGCACGACGGCGGGCGCGCCGCTTGCATTGATCTCCTTTAGGGTCTCCTCGCCTTTTATTAAAACGGTATTTTTGTAGTTTTGCAGCTCCTTAAGGCCTTGCAAGACGGCGTTTTTCACGGCGTCGGAATGAAATTTATACCCGGCGTCCGCGAGCTCTTTTTGCATCGTTTTGCAAAACGAATCTTGCATGTTAAGATCCACGTGCGGATAGAGGAATTTTTTCTCCTCCAGCGCGCCTACGTTCGCGCGTATCAGCTCGGGATAGTATGCGACTACGGGGCAGTTGTAGCAGTTCTCGCTGATATTTTCGTCCAAGCTGTAGCTCATACACGGATAGAAGATAAAATCGACGCTCTTATTTAACAGATCGTAGATGTGGCCGTGCACGCTTTTGGCCGGGTAGCAGACGGTATCGCTCGGGATGCTTTGGCTTGCTAAAAACAGCGTCTCTTTTCGCGGCTTTTGCGACAGCACGAGGCTCATGCCTAAATTTTCAAAAAATGCGCTGTAAAACGGGATCATCTCAAACATATTCAAAACAAACGGAATTCCAACCCGCGGTGCGCCCTGCTTCGGCGGCTTGCGATATTTTCGCAAAAGCTCGTTTTTAAACTCAAACAAATTCGTGACGTCGTGGCGGATCTCCTTGCCCGCGCCGCGCTCGCATTTATTGCCCGTGACGAATTTAGTATCGCCGAAATAGCTGATCGTAAGCGGGCATTTGTTCGTGCAGAGCTTGCAGACGCTAAATTCGCTGCGGTGGGTGAAACTCTCAAGCTCCGCGCGACTGATCATCGAGCTGCTCTGCGCGGCGTTATTTTTGGCAAAAAGCGCCGCGCCGTATGCGCCCATGAGCTCGCTTATGTCTAGACGGATCACGTCCTTGCCGAGCTCTTTTTCGAAGGCACGCAGCACGGCGTTGTTTAAAAATGTCCCGCCCTGTACGACGATGTTTTGCCCCAGATCATCGGCATTTCGCACGCGGATGACCTTGTAGATCGCGTTTTTTATGACGCTAATGGCAAGGCCCGCGCTGATATCTTCGATCGTAGCGCCGTCTTTTTGAGCTTGCTTGACCGAAGAGTTCATAAATACCGTGCAGCGGCTGCCCAACTTAGCCGGGTGGGTCGCAAAAAGAGCTAAGTTTGCAAAATCCTTGATCTCGTATCCCAAGGAGCTCGCAAACGTCTGCAAAAACGAGCCGCAGCCCGAGCTACATGCCTCGTTTAGTACGATAGAATCGATATTTCCGTCTCTAATGGAGAAACACTTGATGTCCTGACCGCCGATGTCGATGATGAAATCGACCTTTGGATTAAAGTGGCGCGCGGCGCTGTAATGCGCGATCGTCTCGACGATGCCGTAGTCGAATTTAAAGCCCGCTTTGATGAGCTCCTCGCCGTAGCCGGTAACGCCGCTGCCTTTGATCTTTATGCGACTCTCGCAAAGATCGAAGAGCTCCTTTAGCCGCGGCAATAAAATATCTACCGGATCGCCCTTGTTCGATGAGTAAAATTTATACAAAAGCTCGTTATTTTCGCCGATTAAAACGAGTTTGATCGTCGTGCTGCCGCAATCCACGCCCAGATACGCATCTCCGCTATAAGCGTGAATATCCGCCTTCGGAACGCTCGCACGCGCATGGCGGGCGGTAAATTCTTTAAATTCCTCCTCGCTCCTAAAAAGCGGCGGCTCGGCATCGAGCGTGGTTTTATCGGGCTCCTTTTTCAAAAGCGCAATCGCCTCGTCTAAACTCATCGTCTCGCCGGCGTCTTTTGCGTAAAGCGCGCTACCGTAGGCTACGAAATACGGCGCGATGTCGGGAAACGTCGCGGTCTGCTCCGTCAAATTTAAAGCCCTAATGAACGCCGCGCGAAGCCCCTTTAGAAAAAACAGCGGCCCGCCGAGAAACAGGATATTGCCCTTAACCTCGCGCCCTTGCGCCAAACCCGAGATCGTCTGCTCGACGACGGCGGCGAAGATGCTCGCGCAAATATCCTCTTTTTTTACTCCTTGATTTAGCAGCGGCTGAATGTCGCTTTTGGCAAACACGCCGCAGCGAGAGGCGATGGGGTAAATTTTACTAGCGCCGAAGCTAAGCCGATCGAGCTCCGCGATGTCTAAATGCAACAAAGTAGTCATCTGATCGATAAATGCGCCGGTGCCGCCCGCACACGAGCCGTTCATCCGCTCCTCAAGCCCGCCCGTGAGGAATAAAATTTTAGCGTCCTCGCCGCCTAGCTCGATGACTATGTCCGTCTTAGGAAACGCAAATTTTACCCCCAAAGAGGTCGCGAAAACCTCCTGTACAAAAGGTATGCCGCAGCTTTTGGCTAGCCCCATACCTGCAGATCCCGTGATCGCAACGCAAATTTTATCCTCCGCGCAGGCCTGTTTAAGCGCTACGAGTTTTGCCAAAACAAGCTCTTTGGGCTTTGCTAAATGCCTTTCGTAGCTTTTGCTTAAAATTTCGTTATTTTCGTTTAAAATGACGGTTTTAACGGTGGTGGAGCCAACGTCTATGCCTAAAA
This sequence comes from uncultured Campylobacter sp., assembly GCA_963545665.1. Classification (GTDB taxonomy): domain Bacteria; phylum Campylobacterota; class Campylobacteria; order Campylobacterales; family Campylobacteraceae; genus Campylobacter_B. The sequence goes on from CAUUKU010000111.1 coordinate 6,259, forward strand.
AAATCACAATTCTCTCTTTAAAATGAAATAGCTTCTGCGACTTAAATTCTTAAATTTAAGGCTGCAAATTTAAAATTAAAATATGCATTTTATAGTATTATTTTTAAATGCAAATAAAATAAGGATAGATTTTATCTTTTTATAGACAGAATTTCGACAGCAAGGTATTTTG
>CAUUKU010000112.1:0-6287 GCA_963545665.1 uncultured Campylobacter sp.
CTTTAATATTTCATCCATCTCGCCGAATCAAAAATTTATATTTTTAGCAAAAAAAGTCTATTCTAAAATTTTAAAAAATTTTCACGGCGGAAGTTCTGCCATATTATTTAAGCCTATCAAAACAAGCGTTTTGCTTGATAGCATCGCTATGCTATCTACCAGCCGAGAGATAAGTTTTTTAAAGCTAAATAAAGAAGTCAAAATAAACCTTGAAAAGGAGCAAATTTATAAAAATAACGAACAAATTTTTTTAACAAATTCACAGCATAAGCTGATCTTGCTCCTAGCCCAAAACGTAAATAATCTAACTACCTTTTCAATGATAGAAGAGGTCGTTTATCACGATAAAATGAGTTCAAAAATAGCTATGCAAAATTTAGTAGGCGTATTAAAAAGAAATTTAAATCTCGATATAAAAAACGTGCATTCAAAAGGCTATATTCTCTATTCCTATTGACTTACTTAGATTTTATCAAAATCATACCGTTAATCTCTTTCTAGTCCGAAAACCACCTTTGTTTCTACAGCTTTTGAGGCACAACTGCATTTTTAATTAAATATCGTCCGAGAAGTCGGGCTCAGGCTCGCGCTCGTCGCGCCATACTCTGCCGATAGCGGTAGCTCTTAAGCGGGTGCTGATGCTAAAATCCTCCAGATCCAGCGAGGCGCTGCTAAAATCGCGGATGAGCGCCCATGACACGACGGTACGACCGAAAAATTTATCGGCGATCATATACGTGCCGAAAAGCGAGCTTATGACCACCCAAAACAGAAATATAAATTTACAAACCTTGCGCAAAACAGATACTAACGTTTTCATCCCTCTCCTTTAAATTTAGTCTAAAATCCGCTCAAAATTATACTTCAAAGCTCCGCTATCGCGTAAAATTTAGCGCGGCAAATTTTACCGCGAGCAAATTGCAGATAGAATTTTGCCATTTTGCCTTTAATTCCGCTGCTGCACCAATCGCACAATATAATCGCGCAAAATTTTAGAGCATTAAATTTCGCGCGCACTACACATCTTAAATTTTGCGTTTGCATCGCGCTTACATCGACGCCTACACCGTGCACTTCTATACGCGTACGCACCGCGCCTTAAATTCTTATATCTGCGCTGTGCGCCCGTATTCGATGCCCGCACTGCGCCTTAAATTCCGCGCCTGCCCGCTTTCTGCGATCGCAGCGCTCTTTAAATTTCACGCCTTTATTGCGGATAAAATTTTAATCCCGCTGCTACACGCCTTGCTCTTTGCACTCAGACGCAGTCGTGCACCGAGAAGGTTTCGTTTTAGGATCGCGCTCGCCAAGCTGTATCGGCTGCATGCACTTGGTCTTTGTAGCCGTATGAGTTAGCGCGTCTTTAAGCTTTTCAGTCGCTGTTTTGCCGCCGCCGTTACGTCCTCTTCGTAATCATACCACGCAAACATCGCGCCGTGCTGCACCGAGCCGCCGAGCAGATCGCCTCCCTGGCGGTTTTTCAGATCGATATTTGCAACCTTGAATCCGTCCAGCGTCGCTGCGAACTCGCGCAGGCGCTGCGGCGGGGATTTGAGCTTGGTGTAGAGGTAGCAGCGCCCCGCCTGGCCTTTGCGCCCGACGCGCCCGCGCAGCTGATGAAGCGACGCAAGCCCCATCCGCTCGGCGCCCACGATTAAAATGACGCTAAGCCGCGGCAGCGAGATACCCACTTCGACGATCGTCGTGGTTATCAGCAGCTGTCCCTCGTCGCGGAAGCGGCGCAGAACCTCCTCCTTGTCCTTGTCGCTGCCGTGAGTGATCATCACGTCCGCAAACTGAGCCTTCCAAAACGGCGCCGCCTCCTCAAGGCTTTGATAGACCGAGCTTTCGCTTTGCTGCACGAGCGGATAGACGATGATCGCTTGATTGCCCGCGGCGAGCTCGCGGCGCATATCCTGCATAAAGCCCGCAAATCCGTCGTTTTGCAGGATTTTGGTTTTGATCTGCTTTTTAAACGGCAGCTGTTTTAAAAAGCTGAAGCTTACGAGCTCGGATTGGATCATGCTCAGCGTGCGCGGTATCGGCGTGGCGCTAAACTGAATGAAATGCGCGCGAAACTCGCCGCTCCCCGTTAGGCGCGCGATCTTTTCGCGCTGATTCGAGCCGAAGCGGTGCTGCTCATCGACCATTATGAGATTTGACGGCGCGAGCTCGTGGTAGAGCAGGGCGTGAGTGCCGATGACAAGGTGCGCGCCTGCGAAATTCGGCTCGCGATCGCCGCTTTTTACGAGCAGGACTTTGATCTGCGGCGGCAGCAGACGGCGCGCCTCGGCGTAAATCTGCTCAGCCAAGATGCTCGTAGGCGCCATCAGATAGCTGATGCGCGGGTAGTTCATCGCCGCGCTCGCGAGGATGACGAGCGTCTTGCCGCTGCCTACGTCGCCCATGACGACGCGGCGGCGCGCCAGAGGGCTTTGCAGATCGCTAGCGATGTCCTTTATCGCGCTTAGCTGATCGCGCGTAGGCTCAAAAGGAAGCGAGGCAAGCCAGTCCGAGATGTCGCGCAGCGGGTAAATTTGCGCCGGAAAACTTGTTTTTTTCGCGCTTAGCTTTTGCAGGTAGTTTAGAATTTCGACAAATTTCAGCGTGCGTAAAATCGCAGTACCGCTCATCTGTGTGACGGCTACGGCCCGAGCGGTCTTGGCGGCATGGACAGTTCCAGCGTCGCTTGCAATTTGAGCGATTGTAGGTATGGCGGTCGTAGCTTTGGCGGCTGCGGTCTGGATAATTTCAGTTTGATAATGCGTAGGTTGCACGGCACAATCGCGCGAAGCGCTCATTGGTGCGGCGAGCGCGTCCTGAACAGCATTGGCGCTTGCATTTTGAGCGATTGTAGGCTCTGCGGTCTGCACAGCCACTGCCGTCTGAAGATTTTCGATTTGATCGCTTACAGGCTGGGCGCCCGTAGCTTGTGCGCTCAAAGTTTGGATGGTCGCGGCTTGCACGCTCGCTACTTGGCTTGAAGTTTGGATTGCTGCGGATTGCGTATCTACGTCTTGAGTTTGGGCGGCTACGGGTTGCAAATCTGCGGTTCGAATGTCTGAAGTTTGAACCGCTGCGGGTTGCGCACCTACGTCTTGGGCGCTTGAAATTTGTTGCGCGGCTTGCTCGGCTATGGACTGCTCGGGCGCGACATGAGTTAGCATGGGTTGCGCGGTTGCGGCTTGAGCGTCTACTGACCATGCTGCCATTTGGATGCTGCTGGATCCTGGGTCTTTTGAAATTTTATCGTCGCTTGAGGCCGCGTCATTGTCGCTTTTGAGATCGTCTAAAATTTCATCCTCACGCGCCTCGACGCCGTATACGGCAAGAAAATTATCGCCGCTTTGGACGTCAAAATTTTCGTCGTTATAAATCTCTGCGCAGTGCGCCCGAGGCTGATCGCCGTCTAAGATTTCATCGCTCGCAATCTCGCCGTCACGGAGACTTGGGTGGGGCGAAGCCTTCGTGCTCTTTGGAATTCCGTCGCTTAAAATTTCATTCGCCGCGCCGTGCCTTGTCCCGCAGGCAAGAGCTCCGCCGCTTCGCGGATAGTTTGAAATTTTACCTTCAAAAATCTCATCATTTTGCGATCTGCCGTTTAAAATTTCGGCGGCGGCGGAGCTTTGAGAGCTCGGAATTTCGCTGTTATCTGAAATTCCGTCGCCATTTAAAATTTTATCGCTGCTTGGAATTTCGCCTCTTAAAATTTCACTGCCGCTCGGAATTTTGCCGCTGTTTGAAATGTCGTCGTGCTCGCCGAAATTTTCCGCGCCGCCCTCTTTGAGCTGCCTATTTAGCGCGGCTAGCATTCGCACGCTGCGCGGCGAGCTCTCGTGTAGCGCGAGCAGTACCGCCGCCTCGTCCGCGTGCAGCCCGCAGCCTAGAAGCGCGCCCGCGCTTAGATATTTTTTGATCAGCTTTTGCGCCGCAGCGTCGCTCAGCGCGGCTTTGTATTTGGGCGCGATCCTGCCCGGCTCGCTTACGATTTTTGGGTTTACGAACTGCCACGAGCCGAAGCTCTCGTCGCATTTGCCGTGGATGAAGAATTTTTTACCGCGTTTAAAGGCGCCGAAGTGCCAGTTTTTGGCGTTGAAGATCACGATTTTGATCTCGCGCTCCCAGCTGAGGCAGTGCGCCGTGACGATGAGCATCGAACCGCGCCTGTGCTGGAAGAGGCACTCGACCTCCGCCGTGCTCTCGCCCGCGCACGGCGCGCCCCCCACGCTTAGATCGTCGAAGCTTTTGGGCAGAAGCAGCGCCAGATCCAAAAGCGTCGTAATGCCCGCCTTTTGCAGTGCCGCCGCGTCTTTTGCTTCAAAAATCAATTTTCATCCTTTAAATTTTATAGGCGTTAAGCCATTGCGCTGTGAAATTTTACGCGCCGTGCAGATCGCTCGCCGAAATTTGATCGAAAAATTCTATGCGCCGCATCGAATTGCCTAAATTTGCTCGGAATTTCATCCATTGCGGCTAAATTTACTCGTCGGCTGTGCCTGTAAATTTTACTCGTTTGCGCGCGCTTTGTTTGGCAACCGCGTCTTTGCGGTGCGCACCTCGTTTTAAAACATAGCGCGATCGCTTGAAATTTCACGGCGCGACTTACAAATGGCGTGCGAGGCAGGGCTTTGATTTTGCGTGCTGAAATTTTACCGAGCCGTACACGGCGTCTTTAAATTTAGCCGCCCTTATAAGGCTCGTAAATTTAGCCGTTCTTGTAAGCCCCGCAAATTTTAACGCGACGCAAGCGCGGCTTTAAATTTAAATGCATAAGCCGTCCGCAAACGGAGCGTAAAAGTAAAATTTAGCGCCGCCCGCACCGCTTTACAAATTTTAAAATTTACTCAAATTTTAGGCCGGTCGCAGGTATGCACTCGCTGTGCTGCGACGGGCTAAATTTCAAGCCCCTTTTTCGCGGCGGCCTCGTCGCAAATGACGGAAAAGCTTAGGTTCATGATCTCGTCGTGCGACTTGATGAAATCGTTGAGCGCCCCGAGTTTTAGCGTCTCGATGCGCTTTAAATTTCGCTCGAACTCGCCGAATGCGTAGCCCTTGTAATACTCGCTCTGCGCGATCGCCGCGCGCTTAAACATCGTCTCTTTTTGCAGCACCGCGCTTCCGATCAGGAATTTTTTAGCGCTTTTCAGCTCCGCTTCGCTCACGCCAGATGCGATAAATTTCGCGATCTCCTCTTTTACGAGGGCGGCGGCGTTTTGCAAATTTTCATTTTTGGTCTGCAGATAGCCCCAAAACTCGCGGCGGCTAAGCTCAAAATCGCCGCGCGCATAGACCGAATATGCAAGGCCGTGCTTAACGCGGATGCGCTCCATCAGCCTGCTGCCGAAACCGCTGCTTCCGAGCACGAAAAGCGCGGTGTTTGCGATGAACTCCTGCTCCTTCGGCAGTGCAAAGGGCGCACCGAAGTAGATGTAGGCCTGCTGTGTCTGCTCCTTTTGGATCTTTATTTTTTTCGCATCGCTCGGCGTGAAAAACGGCAGCTCGCGCTTTTCGCCGCTTGCAAAAAGGCTTAAAATTTCCGCGATTTTCGGGTTTTTATCGTTCACGTCGCCGCATAAAACGACGTATAAATTCTCTAAACTCAGCGAGGCGAAAAACTCCCGCACGTCCTTCATCGTGATCTGCTCTATGCTCGCCTTGTCGCCTATGAGCGGCCGCTCGAGCCTCGTGCGCGGATACAGAAGCGCTTTTAGGTTGCACGTCGCGATGTAATCAAACTCGCTTTTTAGCACGGCGATCTCGCCTATGGTTTGCATTTTTAGCTTTTCCAGCACCGAGGGCGTTAGATTGGGCTCTCTAAGCAGCTCTCGCAGCATATCTAGACCGAAATCAAAGTGCTCTTTTAGGCAGTTTAGCTGGATGCCGAAGGTTTCAAAATTGCTCGCGGCGCTGATCTCGACCGCGCGGATATCGAGCTTGCGGTGAAATTCGCTCACTCCCAGCGTCTTTGAGCCCTCGCCCAAAACGCCCGCGCAGATGCGCGCAAGCCCCGCTATCTTCTCGCTCACCGCGCCGCTTGCTTTGAAAATTAGCTTGAAGCTCGCCACCGGCAGCGAATCGTCGAACTGATACAAAAAGTCGATTTTAGCGCTCTTGCCGCCTTTGGTCTTAAGTGAAATCTCTTTTTTTTCCATCGTTTTCCTTTATAAAATTTTTAAATTTCATCGTTCTTTCGGGCGCGATTTTAAAATTTTGACGCAGCCAAGCGCGCCGCTTTTAAAATTTGTGCCGGGGCTTGTTTTAAAAATTTCGCTAAAACAAGTTTTCAA
>CAUUKU010000113.1:0-6115 GCA_963545665.1 uncultured Campylobacter sp.
CGAGATACTGATCGGTCTCGTGGGCTCGGAGATGTGTATAAGAGACAGTGTGCGAGGAGCAAAAATTGGTAAAAAATTTAGAAATTTTACGCGGCGTAGGCGAGCGAAGCGGCGCAAAAATTCTATGCGCGCTAAAAGGCTTTGCGTTTAGCTTCGCGATGCCTTACGTTGGCAAATACCTCTGGGGCGCAACTTGCAGCGGCCTGCACGAGGCGAAATTTGCCGCGGAATTTATCAAAAACGGCGAAATCCACACATACTCGCCAGCGTTTAAAGAGGATGATTTGGATGAAATTTTAAAAATTTCAAACCACGTCGTGTTCAATAGCGCCGCGCAGTGGCAAAAATATCGCGCAAAAGCGCTTGCTACGGGAGCATCGTGCGGCTTGCGGCTAAATCCGCAGACCTCCTTCGCGCCCAAAGACGCTTACAATCCATGCGGCAGCTTCAGTAGGCTGGGGATGAGCCTTGAAGCGCTACAGCGGTCGATCTTGCAAGACGGCGAGTTTTTGCGCGGCATCTCGGGGCTTCATTTTCACGCGCTGTGCGAAGAAAGCGCTCAGAGCCTAGAGCGGGTGCTTGAGGTTTTCGAGGCGAAATTTAGCAAGTATTTCGGAGGCCTAAAGTGGCTAAATTTCGGCGGCGGGCACCATATCACGCGCGCAGGCTACGACGTGGAGCTATTGATAAATTTGATCAAAAAATTTCGCGAAAAATACGAAGTCGAAATTTATCTTGAGCCCGGAGAGGCGGTCGGCTGGGAGTGCGGATATTTGGTCGCTAGCGTGCTTGATATCGTAGAAAACGGCGCTAAAATCGCTATCTTAGACGCCTCTTCCGAAGCGCACATGCCCGATACCGTGCTCATGCCGTATCGCCCTGCGGTGCGCGGCGAGAGCGAGAGCGGTAAATTTAGCTATCGCTTCGGCGGAAATACCTGCCTCGCAGGCGACGTCGTAGGGCTTGAGAGCGGGCAGCCCGAGTATAAATTTGACGCGCCGCTAAAGATCGGCGATCGGGTGATTTTCGAGGATCAGATCCACTACACGATCGTGAAAAATACGACCTTTAACGGCATCAAGCTGCCAGATCTCGTCTTGGTAGATGAGCGCGGAGAGGTTTTGGCTATTAAAAAATTCGGCTACGACGAGTACGCGAGGCGAAACTAGCGCGGCGCTTAATGCAAAAATGTAATTTTGCTTTCTAAGAAAATTTTTTGCAAAAAATGATATAATCGGCTCGAATTTTATATCTAAGGAAATCCATGAAAAGATTGTTTCTCGCGCTTTTCGCCTGTATTTATGCGCAGGCCGAGGAGAAAAAATACGCCGATATCGTGCAGGGGAATAGCGATGTTTGGGGCAACGCAAGGCTTGAAAACATCGATAGCTACGGTAGCGGCTTCGGCCCGCTCTTCGTGCAGCTTCAAAGCTCGGGCTTTTTTGCGTGGCTGGCGCTGGGCGCGGTTTTGGGCGCGATCGTGGCTTTTATCGGTCACTACGCCATCGTAGGACCGAAACACTTCGACCATCACGCGGGCAAGCCGATCTATGCATTTAATAAATTTGAGCGACTATATCACCTCGTAGCGGCCGTCGCATGGGCGATCTTGGTTCCGACGGGCTTGATTATGATGTTCGGCGAGGAATTCGGCGGCGGCGCTTTCGTAAAATTTTGTAAAGACATCCACGGGCTAGCGACGATAGCGTTTGCAATCTCCGTCGTGCCGATGTTTTTGCTGTGGTTTTGGCGCATGCTGCCGCGAGCTTACGATATCAGATGGATGATGATCGTGGGCGGCTATCTAAGCAAAAAGAAGCGCGCGATCCCTGCGGGTAAATTTAACGCCGGCCAAAAGGCGTGGTTTTGGGTCGCGACTTTAGGCGGCATAGTGATGATAGCTACGGGCGCGTCGATGTTTTTCTTAGACTACGATATTCCTGCGATGAGAAGCGCACTAGGCGTGAGCCAGATCGAAATTTTAAGAGTGAGCGCGATTATCCACAATCTTTTGGGCGCGGTCTGCGCAGTGTTTTTGCTCGTGCATATCTACATGGCGGTCTTTGCGATCAGCGGCGCCATCCACTCGATGATCGACGGACACAAGCCGGAGGAGGAAGTTTACGTACTTCACCACTACTGGTATCGCGAGCTGCTGGATAAAGGACAGATCGCCAAATCGCAATTCGAAGCGAAGTACCCGCGCTTATAATTTGGGTAAATTTTATTCGGGCTGCCTGCGTGCGGCTCGCATTAGCTTTGAGGTTCAAAGAATTTTATTTTAAGGATTACGGATGCAACTAGATTGTCGCAATTTAAATTGCCCGGAGCCGCTTTTGCGCGTTAAAAAAGCCCTCGGCGAGCTAAAAATCGCAGAGAGTTTAGAAATTTTAGTAAACGACGTAGCGCCGCGCGAAAACATAAAACGCTTTTTGGCCAAAAACGGCTTTGAGGCGCAAATTTCACAAGCGGGCGCCGACACGCTCATAAAAACCGTAAAAACGGACGAGCTGAAAGATGAAAATATCGACGATATCTATTGTGACGTCACGGAGCCAAAAAGAGGCAAGGTGATATTTCTAAACGAGGAGCAGTGCGGAAGCGGCCCGATCGGAAAGAGCCTGCTTGCTAAATTTTTAGGCGCTGCGCTAAATTTAGACGAAAAGCCAGCGAAGGTCATCTGCGTAAATAACGCCGTGCTTATAACTACGAACCGCGGCCACGAATGCTTCGAGGCGATCAAAAAGCTAAACGAAGCGGGAGCTGAAATTTTAAGCTGCGGAAGCTGCCTGGAGGGCTACAAATTGGTCGATAAGCTCGCGATCGGCGAGATTTCAAACGCATACGAAATCATGGACGTCCTATCAAAATACGAAGTAATCAAACTATGATCTACAGAGATTTTAACCTCACGAAATTTATTGCAGCCGCCGGTTGAGCCGCCAAGCTTGACCCGGCGGGTCTAACCGAAAATCTTGGAAATTTGATTGAGCCTAATGCAAACCTGCTTTCGTCAATCTGCAGCAACGAAGATGCGAGCGTATTTCGCATAAATGACGATCTTGCGCTCGTGCAGACACTTGATTTCATCACCCCTTTGGTGGACGATCCGTTTATTTTCGGACAGATCGCGGCGGCAAACTCCCTAAGCGACGTATTTGCAATGGGCGGCGAAGTGATAAACGCCCTAAATATTGTAGGTTTTGACGATTGCCATTTCTCAAACGAAATTCTGCGCGAAATTCTGTGCGGCGGCAAAGACAAAATCAAAGAGTGCGGAGGGGCCTTGGTAGGCGGTCACACCATCTCTACTCCAGAAATTTATTACGGGCTTAGCGTTACGGGGCGCGTGAATCCGCGTAAATTTTGGAGTAATAATACAGCGCGCGAAGGCGACCTGCTGATCCTAACAAAGCCCATCGGTACGGGCATCATCGCTACGGCTATCAAGGCGAAATTTCTTAAATTTGAAGAATTTCGTGACGCGATAGAGAGCATGATTTTGCTAAATTTTTATGCCGTGGGCGCGCTAGCAGGCTTAAAAATACACGCCGCAACCGACGTGACGGGCTTTGGACTGCTTGGACACGCGCTTGAAATGATCAATGAGAACGTGAGTTTTAAAATTTATCCTAGCAAAATCCCGCTTCTAAAAAGTGCCCTCAGATGCCTTGATGAGGGGCTAATCCCCGCCGGAAGCTATAAAAATTTAAAATTTATCGCGCCTGGCGTCGATTCCGAGCCGGACATAACGCTTTGCGACGCGCAAACCAGCGGCGGACTTCTGCTTGCCGTAGCGGAAAAGGACGCGGCGCGAGCGCTTACGAATTTAAAAAACGCAGGCTACGCTAGCAGCGCTATCATCGGCGAAGTAATAGCACATGCCGAACATAAAATTTATTTAGTTTAAATTCCTTCCCATTCAGCCCCCTTTAAGCATCGCTCTTGTATAATCACATTTCCGTTTCGCGCCGAGCCTAACTTACTTTCTTATATCTTTAAGCGGTAATCTTAGCCTTTCGTAATGGATCGATATGCATCGATCAAATAGCGTATAAACGCGTTTTTTAAAATTTTAACTGTTAAAAACAAATATCTTTAGTCAATCTTTGAAATCTAAACAAGTGATCGATTGAGCCTATGGATTAAGATTTAGATCGCAGGATCGATTTAGATTATTTTTTACATCCGTAACGAATATCTAATTAGCATCTAGCTTTAAACTAAACCTATCCATAAAAACAATGTTACAAAAACATAAAGTTTTTAGATTAAAAACTTCATATCGACTCTCTAAAGCTTGATTCAATTATTTGAATCTGAACTAACGAAAGTTTCGTTAGTTTTAAAATTTAATTATGCGGATAATATGTTTTATTTGCATGCTATACGCCGCTTCCGATAGAAGCGGTGTGCTTTAGAGGTTTCCAAAGGGCGTAGCCCTTTGGTCGCAAAGACTAGCTTTGCTAGTCTGCGAAATCAAATAAATATGGAGAGTTTGATCCTGGCTCAGAGTGAACGCTGGCGGCGTGCCTAATACATGCAAGTCGAACGGAATTTAAAAGAGCTTGCTCTTTTAAATTTAGTGGCGCACGGGTGAGTAATATATAGCTAATCTGCCCCTTGCTGGAGGACAACAGTTAGAAATGACTGCTAATACTCCATACTCCTTTTTACCATAAGATAAATCGGGAAAGAATTTCGGCAAGGGATGAGACTATATCGTATCAGCTAGTCGGTGGGGTAACGGCCTACCGAGGCTATGACGCGTAACTGGTCTGAGAGGATGATCAGTCACATTGGAACTGAGACACGGTCCAAACTCCTACGGGAGGCAGCAGTAGGGAATATTGCGCAATGGGGGAAACCCTGACGCAGCAACGCCGCGTGGAGGATGACACTTTTCGGAGCGTAAACTCCTTTTGTTAGGGAAGAATAATGACGGTACCTAACGAATAAGCACCGGCTAACTCCGTGCCAGCAGCCGCGGTAATACGGAGGGTGCAAGCGTTACTCGGAATCACTGGGCGTAAAGGACGCGTAGGCGGATTATCAAGTCTCTTGTGAAATCTAACGGCTCAACCGTTAAACTGCTTGGGAAACTGATAATCTAGAGTAAGGGAGAGGCAGATGGAATTCTTGGTGTAGGGGTAAAATCCGTAGATATCAAGAAGAATACCTATTGCGAAGGCGATCTGCTGGAACTTAACTGACGCTAATGCGTGAAAGCGTGGGGAGCAAACAGGATTAGATACCCTGGTAGTCCACGCCCTAAACGATGTATACCGGTTGTTGCTGTGCTAGTCACGGCAGTAATCCACCTAACGGATTAAGTATACCGCCTGGGGAGTACGGTCGCAAGATTAAAACTCAAAGGAATAGACGGGGACCCGCACAAGCGGTGGAGCATGTGGTTTAATTCGAAGATACGCGAAGAACCTTACCCGGACTTGATATCTAACAAATCATCCAGAGATGGAAGAGTGTCTGCTTGCAGAAATGTTAAGACAGGTGCTGCACGGCTGTCGTCAGCTCGTGTCGTGAGATGTTGGGTTAAGTCCCGCAACGAGCGCAACCCACGTCATTAGTTGCTAACGGTTCGGCCGAGCACTCTAATGAGACTGCCTTCGTAAGGAGGAGGAAGGTGTGGACGACGTCAAGTCATCATGGCCCTTATGTCCGGGGCGACACACGTGCTACAATGGCATATACAATAAGACGCAATATCGCGAGATGGAGCAAATCTAAAAAATATGTCCCAGTTCGGATTGGAGTCTGCAACTCGACTCCATGAAGCCGGAATCGCTAGTAATCGTAGATCAGCCATGCTACGGTGAATACGTTCCCGGGTCTTGTACTCACCGCCCGTCACACCATGGGAGTTGATTTCACTCGAAGCGGGAATGCGAAATTCGCTACCCTCCACAGTGGAATCAGCGACTGGGGTGAAGTCGTAACAAGGTAACCGTAGGAGAACCTGCGGTTGGATCACCTCCTTTCTAGAGTACGAATAGATATCCTCTCACAAGGTATCTATAATAAAGTCTTAGCGCTAACATATGATTAGCTCTAAGCATGCTCAATCGAGCTTGTTTAGGTTTGAGAGATTGACGGA
>CAUUKU010000114.1:0-6086 GCA_963545665.1 uncultured Campylobacter sp.
GCTGCTAATTTTGCAACAAATTTAATAGCAAAATTTAAAGCGTAGCGCGATAAAATTTTAAAACAAAATTTCAAGTAGATTTTTAAATGTAAAATTTCAAGCGGAATTTTAAATGTAGAATTTCAAATAAATTTTAAAATTCCAAGAGAATTTCATCCTTTGGAATTTTAAATTTAATGCTTGGCTAGGTAGTTCGTATCGTAGTCGTTGCTCAAGAAATCGGGGTTGTTCATCATCATCAGGTGAAAGTCGCGCGTCGATTTTATGCCGCCGATGATGAGCTCGTCTAGCGCGACCTTCATCTTCGCGATCGCGCGCTCGCGGTCCTTGTCGTGGACGATGAGCTTGCCGATCATGCTGTCGTAGTAAGGCGGCACCGAGTAGCCCTCATAGACGTGGCTGTCCATACGCACGTTTCTGCCGCCCGGAGCGACGTATTTTGTGATTTTGCCCGGGTTTGGCATAAAGCTTTTGGAATCCTCGGCGGTGATGCGGCACTCAAGCGCGTGTCCGCTAAATTTTATCTCGCTTTGAGGCAACAGCTTCTCGCCCTGCGCGATGCGGATCATCCACTCGATCAGATCGAGCCCGCTTCGCATCTCGCTTACGGTGTGTTCGACCTGCAAGCGGGTATTCATCTCAATGAAATAGAATTTCTTATCCTTGCCGTCGTACAAAAACTCAAACGTTCCCGCGCTTGCGTATCCTATCGCCTTAGCGGCGCGAACCGCCGTTTCGAGCAGGCTCTTTCGCGTCTCCTCGTCCAAGATCACGGCAGGGCTTTCTTCGATCAGCTTTTGGTGGCGGCGCTGCATCGAGCAATCGCGCTCGCCGATATGCACGACGCGGCCGTGCTCGTCGCCCAGGACCTGAACCTCGATGTGGCGGGGGTTTGTGATATATTTTTCCATATACATCGTGCCGTCGCCGAACGCGCTCATCGCTTCGCTCTCGGCAGACCAGAAGAGCTTTTCGATATCCTCTTCGCGCTCGACTATGCGCATTCCGCGTCCGCCGCCGCCGGCTGCGGCTTTAATGATAACGGGATAGCCGATTTTCGCGGCTAGCTTGCGCGCCTCTTCGACGCTTGCGATCGCGCCGTCGCTGCCCGGCACTACAGGGATGCCCGCGCGCATCATTACTTGCTTTGCTTTACTTTTATCGCTCATCAAGGTCATCGCCTCGACGCTCGGACCGATAAATTTAATGCCGTGCTTGACGCAAATTTCGACGAAATTTTGACTTTCGCTCAAAAAGCCGTATCCCGGAAATATCGCGTCGGCTTCCGTTAGCTCGCAGGCCGTGATGATCGCGGGGATATTTAGGTAGCTATCGCTGCTGCGCGGTCCGCCGATACAAACCGACGCGTCGGCGTATTTTACGTAAAGCGCGTCCTGATCGGCGGTGGAGTGCACGACGATGGCTTGCTTGCCCATCTCCTGGATCGTGCGAAGCGCCCTGAGCGCTATCTCGCCGCGATTTGCGATCAGAATTTTCTTAAGCTCCCTCATAGCTTCTCGACCTCAAACAGCGCCATAGCGTATTCGACCGGCTGTCCGTCGTCGACGAGGGCTTTTTTGATGCGGCAGTCAAACTCCGCCTCGATCTCGTTCATAATCTTCATCGCTTCGATTATACCGATCGTATCGCCCTTATGCACGACTTGGCCTACGCTTACGAACTCTGCCGCACCGGGACTCGGCGCCTTATAAAAAGTACCCACCATCGGGCTGTCGATCGTATCCATCGAGCCCTTGCTTACGGGCTTTTCGCCATGTGCGACGCTCGGCGCGACGATCGTCATCTGAGCCGCGGGTAAGGCGCTCTGAGCTTGTGCGGCCGCGGGAGCGCTCGCGCCGTATTTTTTTATCTCGATCTCAAAATCTTTATCTTTAATTTTTAACTCGTTAATGCCCTGCTTCTCGCCGAAAAAATCCATTAACTCTTTGATTTCTGCTTTTGTCATAAAATTTCTCCTAAAAAATTTATAAAATTTTAGCTAAATTTTTATAATTGTTTCTTTAAACGAATTTTTAAAGGCACTCGCGGCGCCTTTAAATTTAATGCGTAGCGAAGAACTCTTTGATCTTGGCTTTATCGCCCCCTTTGCCGAGAGCCAGCATCAGTAGCACGCGAGCCTTTTGCGGATTTAGATTATCGGCGGTTAGGAAGCCGTATTTGGCATCATCTACCTCTGAGCCGGCGCTAGTTGAGCCGCTGCCGGTGCGGCTTGAGCGCACGACGATCACGCCCTCCTCGCTAGCCTTAGCTAGGGCGGTCTGCAGATCCGGATATAAATTGCCGTTGCCTACGCCTGCTACGATGATGCCCTTAGCGCCCTTTTGCACGGCGGTCTCTACAAAATCGCCCGCATCTTGCGCATGCCCGTAAACAATATCGACGCGCGGCAGAGCCTTAACGTCTTTGATATTAAAATCGCTGCTTATCGTGTGCTTGCGAAGCGGCGCCATATAGAAATTTACGACGCCGTAATTCACGGCCCCGATCTTGCCGGAATTCGGCGAGGCGAAGGTAGCGACGCTCAAGGTATTTGTCTTCGTAACCTCGCGCGCGGCGTGGATCTCGTCGTTCATCACTACAAGAGCACCCTTTTCGCGAGCGTTTTTATTTGCCGCGACGCTGACGGCGTTGTAGATATTTAGCGGGCCGTCCGCGCTCATCGACGTAGAGGATCTCATCGAGCCTACGAGTACGATCGGTTTTTTGGATTTTATGACTAAGCTTAAAAAATACGCCGTCTCCTCCATCGTATCGGTTCCGTGCATGATGACGACGCCGTCGACGTCGTTTTTAGTAAGTAGCTCGCTCACGCGATTTGCGAGCTTGAGCCAAATTTCATCGTTCATCTCCTGCGAGCCGATATTTGAAATTTGCTCGCTTTTAATCGTAGCCAAATCCCCTAGCTGCGGCACTGCCGATAATATCTCCTCTATGCCTTTGGAGCCTGCGGTGTAGTTGCCCTCCGTAGCGCTCGCACTGTTTCCCGCGATCGTGCCGCCGGTAGCTAAAATATAGATATTGGGTTTTGCCGCCGCTAAAGAAGATGCGATAAAAAGCGCCGCCAGCGCAAACTTATTAAAAAGGCTCATAGTTTCTCCCTTGAGCAAATAAGCTGAATTTAGCGCTCATTCTAGCACACGTAGCACAAAATTTGTTAAATATAATTTTTTACTGCTATAATGCGCGGAAAATTTTTTAATTATTTGAAGGGAATTTTATGGGACTAAAAAGCGATAAATGGATCAGACAGATGTCGCAGCAGCACGATATGATAGCGCCCTTTTGCGAGGAAAATATCGGTCGCGGCGTCGTTAGCTACGGACTTTCGAGCTACGGATACGACATACGCGTAGCGCGCGAATTTAAAATTTTTACAAACGTCGGCGGAACGGTCGTCGATCCTAAAAATTTCGACGCAAAAAACGTCGTGGATTTTGAGGGCGACGTCTGCATCGTGCCGCCGAATTCCTTCGCGCTAGCGCGCACTATCGAATACTTCAAAATGCCGCGCGACGTGCTTGCGATCTGCCTCGGTAAAAGCACCTACGCGCGCTGCGGCATCATCGTAAACGTAACGCCGTTTGAGCCGGGCTTTGAGGGGCATATCACGATTGAAATTTCCAACACCACGCCGCTGCCTGCAAAAATTTACGCAAACGAAGGCATAGCGCAGGTTTTGTTTCTGCAAGGAGATGAGCCGTGCGAAGTGAGCTACTGCGATAAAAAGGGCAAATACCAAAGCCAAAAGGGCATCACGCTGCCTAGAATTCTAAAGGATTAAGCAATGAAAAATTTAATCATCGTAGAATCCCCCGCAAAAGCCAAAACTATCAAAAATTTCTTAGGCGCCGATTACGACGTAATCGCGTCTAAAGGCCATATCCGCGACCTTCCAAAAAAACGCTTCGGCATCAAAATCAAAGATAAAAGCTTCGAGCCCGAATACGAAATCAGCGCCGATCACGATCAGATCGTAAAGCAGATAAAGACGCTCGCCAAAAAGGCGGATCAAATTTACCTCGCGACGGACGAGGACCGCGAGGGCGAGGCGATCGCCTATCATATCGCCGCTTCGATCGGCAAGCAGGCGGAGGAGCTGCCGCGCATCGTATTTCACGAGATCACCAAAAGCGCGATCTCAAACGCGCTAAGCTCGCCGCGCAAGCTTAATATCGCAAGCGTAAACGCCCAACAAGCGCGCCGCCTGCTCGATCGTATCGTGGGCTACAAACTAAGTCCGCTTTTAAATTTAAAGATCCAGCGCGGCTTGAGTGCAGGTCGCGTCCAAAGCGCCGCGCTCAAGATAGTCGTCGATCGCGAGCGTGAAATTTTAAATTTTAAGCCGGTAGAATTTCACAGCATCGACGCGGTTTTTAAGAAGGACTTGGAAGCCGAGCTCGTGGAATTTCGCGGCGAGAAGATGGAAAAGCTCTCGATCAAAAACGCGGCGCAGGCTAGCGAGATCGTCCTGACGCTGCAAAAAGACAAATTTAGCGTAGAGAGTATCGAGAGCAAATCGCGCAAAACGAACCCCTACCCGCCGTTTATGACCTCGACGCTACAGCAGGCGGCGAGCACGGCTCTGGGCTTTAATCCACGCAAGACGATGAGCCTCGCGCAGAGCCTTTACGAAGGCGTCAATACCAAAAACGGCGGCGCGATCACCTATATGCGAACCGACTCGCTAAATATCGCCAAAGAAGCGATCGCGGCGGCTCGCGAGCTAATCGGCGAGCGCTTCGGCGAAAAATATCTGCCCAAAAGCCCGAATTTATACGCCACCAAAAGCAAAGGCGCACAGGAAGCGCACGAGGCGATACGGCCTACCGATCTGAAGCTTACTCCAGAGCTCGCGCAAAAAATCCTGCCTCGCGACGAATACCGCCTTTACGCACTCATCTACAACCGCTTCGTAGCCTCGCAGATGAGCCCTAGCGTCTCGCAGATCCAAACGATCATTGTGCGCGGCGAAGCGGGCGCGTTTAAGATCAGCGGACGCAAGGTGGAATTTGACGGATTTTACAAGGCTTACGGCGATCTGGATAAGGATAAAATTTTACCGAACTTCGATGCGGGCGACGCGATGAGCCTGCAAAGCCTGAGCTCGCAGCAGCATTTCACCGAGCCGCCGGCGCGCTATTCGGAAGCAAGCCTCATCAAAAAGCTCGAAAGCCTCGGCATCGGCAGGCCCTCGACCTATGCGCCTACCATCTCGCTGCTTACGGCGCGCAACTACGTAAATATCGAGCAAAAGCACCTGGTACCGAGCGAGATCGCCTTTAAGATCACCGAGATGCTGGAGCAAAATTTTAAAAATATCGTCGATAGCGAGTTTACCTCCAAAATGGAAGAGAAGCTCGACGACATCGCCGAAAACAAAGCGGACTGGCAGCAAATTTTGGCGGATTTTTACTACCCTTTTATGGACGAGATCGCCAAAGGAAAAACGTCGATCGCAAGCCAAAAGCTAGCCGAAAAGATCGGCGAAGCATGCCCGAACTGCGGCGGCGAGCTACTTAAGCGCCAGGGTAGATTCGGCGAGTTCATCGCTTGCTCGAACTATCCGAAATGCAAATACTCCCGCAACGCGGACGCCAGCGCCGAGGGGGCGGGCGAGGAGAAGGCGGCGCCCGAAGTGCTAGATGAAAAATGCCCGCAGTGCGGTAAAAATTTGATCAAGCGCAAGGGCAGATACGGCGAATTTATCGCTTGCGAGGGCTATCCGAAGTGCAAATACTCGCGCAAAATCGAGGGCGCGGCAAAGGAGAAAAAGCCGCTCGTCTCCACGGGCGTTAAGTGCCCAAGCTGCGGCACCGGCGAGATCGTCGAGCGCTTCTCCAGACGCGGCAAATTCTACGGCTGCACGAACTACCCTAAATGCGGCTTTGTGAGTAACTACGCGCCGATTGCGCGCGCGTGCCCGCAGTGCGGCAACTCATACATGCTCCGCAAAGAGCTGAAAAAAGGCAACTTCGCCGAATGTCCGCAGTGCAAGCTTAAAGAAGAGATCGATTGATAATCTGTCTCTTATACACATCTCCGAGCCCACGAGACCGATCAGTATC
>CAUUKU010000115.1:0-5996 GCA_963545665.1 uncultured Campylobacter sp.
CTATAAGGTCGCTAAGGATGCGAATGATACTGCGGCGATGCAACGGGCGCGTGAAATTTTATTCAGCGATCAAAATATGCAAAACCTAGGCTATGGCTACTTTGACGACGCGAAGCAGATCGTCCCTCCCGTGGCGCTTACCTTTTACAGCTTTCACGTGATGGTCGCGCTAGGCAGCTATTTCATCGTTTTATTTTTCGTCACGCTGTATCTTAGCATGGCCAACGACATATCGAAATTTAAGAAAATTCTACGCCTCTGCGTCTGTAGCATTCCGCTGGGATACGTCGCGTGCGAGGCGGGCTGGATCGTAGCCGAAGTAGGGCGCCAGCCGTGGGCTATACAAGATCTTATGCCGGTTGGCGTCGCGGCTACGAGCCTGGCGGGGACGAACATAATGATCTCGTTCGCGCTCTTTGCGGTTTTATTTACGGTTTTATTCATAGCCGAGATAAAGATCATGCTAAAACAGATAAAGATAGGATTTTAAGATGCACGAAATTTTGCAAATTTATTGGTGGTGCGTGGTTTCGCTTCTGGGCGGAATTTTAGTTTTTATGCTCTTCGTGCAGGGCGGTCAGACGCTGCTTTTTACGCTGGCAAAAAGCGAGAGCGAAAAAGATCTCATCGTAAGCTCCATCGGCAAGAAATGGGAGCTTACGTTTACTACGCTAGTGATGTTCGGCGGGGCGTGCTTTGCGGCGTTCCCTCTATTTTACGCGACCAGCTTCGGCGGAGCGTATTGGGCGTGGATGGCTCTGCTTTTTTGCTTCATAATCCAAGCCGTCGCCTACGAATACAGAAAAAAGCCCGATAATTTCTTGGGCGCTAAAACTTATGAAGCCTTTCTTTTCATAAACGGCTCACTGGGTACGATCCTGCTTGGCATCATCGTCTCGACGCTTTTTAGCGGCAGCGAGTTTGCGCTGGGCGATAATAATTTCGTGCAGTGGAAAAACTCCGCTCGCGGACTTGAGGCGCTAGCAAATCCGTTTAATTACATCTTGGGAGTTGCGCTATTTTTCTGCGCTAGGACGGGAGCGAGCTTATATTTGATGAATAATATAGCCGAGCCCGAAATGATCGCCAAACTCAAAGCCTCGCTTAAATTTAACGCTAGCGCGTTTTTGGCATTTTTCATAGCGTTTTTGGCGTGGGTCTTACTAAAGCAGGGCTACGCAGTAGGCGCCGGCGGCATCGTAAGTCTCGAGAGCTTTAAGTATCTGCACAATTACCTAAGCCTGCCTACGGCGCTAATCTTGCTGCTGCTGGGCGTCGTACTGGTGCTGGTGGGCATCGTCAAAGGCGCATTTACAAGTAGCGTGCGCGGGATATTTTTCTACGGCGTAGGCGTCGTATGTGCGGTAACGAGTGTATTTTTGATCCTGGGTCTGAACAACACGGCGTTTTATCCGTCAAATTTCGACCTGCAAAGCTCGCTTTCGATAAGCAACGCAAGCTCGAGCCTCTATACGCTTAAGACGATGTTTTACGTATCGTTTCTAGTGCCTTTCGTGCTGGGCTATATCGGCTACGTTTGGCGGTTGATGGATGCTAAGAAGCTCGATAAAGAGGAGCTTTTGAAGGAGCATTATTAGGCGCGCCCGCCCTAGCGCGGATGAGCGCGGCACATAAATACGCGCCGCGTAAAATTTTATTTGCGTGCCTAGCAAGCGCTAAATAAGCTGCTCGGGCAACGCAAATGCCGCTTGCCGCAAGGCTATCGCGGCACCAAACGGAAGTCGGCGGCGCAAGGCGCACGCTGCTTGGAATTTAATGAGCGTCAAGTAGAGCGGAGCCGTGCTAAACGGCGCGAAAGCCAATCTTCGAGGGCGCTAAAATTGCACGAGCTTCGCTTTAAATTTAACGGCATAGATGCCGTCTCGGCGCGATTAGAAGCTTTCGGGCGCGATCATGAGGCTGCTTGCGCGGCGTTTATGTGCGCCTTCGCTTGGTTAAATTTCATATCGGCGGCGCTTTTTGCGCGCCGCACTATAAAAATTTTAAGGATTAAAAATGATCAAACCTTTAGTTTTCATCGCGATTTGGATAATCTTACTCGTCGCAAGCTATAAATTTATAAAGCCAAACATCGCTCATCACGAAAAAAGCGAGCAGTAGGTAAAATTTTAAAATTTCGTTTGGGTTAAAATTTCGTTCCTCTAATCGGAGCGAAATTTTAAACCGCACGGGGCGGCTGAAATTTAGCCTAGCCCTTGTAGTCGATATTTTTTTCGAATTCTTTAAGTCGCATATGGATTGAGCGCAGCTCCGTGATCGTCGTCCAGTTATTCATAAACACGCTAAAGCTGGCGCGCACCTGATTAAAGGCGTTGCTGACCTGCGTTAAGACGCCCAAAGTGATCGCTTGAGTAAAGATACTAGGACCGACCAGGAAGTAAGGCACTAAAATTAAAATTTGAGAAAAAGAGCGAAGCCATAGATCGAAATAACAAAGATGCAAATATAGCTTGTAATAATTATGCTTCAGCTTCGCAAACAGCCCCCTAACTTGCTCCTGCTCGCCATAGTTGATCTTGTCGTCCTCGGCTAAGACTAGCTCTTTACGAAAAGCCGCTTCTACCTTTTGGTTATCGTATTCCAGGCGCGGCAGGTACCAGCCCACTAGCCACGAAATGATGAGCCCGCCGATGCTAACTGCAAGTGCGACCCATACGAGCGAGCCCGGTACGTTCGCGAGGAAGGGCAGATGCACTTTTTCGCTAAGCCCCCAAAGCACGGGGATGAACGCGATTAGCGTTAAAATCGCAGATAGCACGCGCGAACCGATATCTTCTAAAATGCGCGCAAAGCGAAGAGCGTCTTCTTGGATACGCTGCGAGCTTCCCTCTACGTCGCGTTTGACATTTTTCCAATATTTAAAATATGAAAACGTGATCGCCTCGCGCCATTGAAATACCCAGAGCCTAACGACGTATCTCTCAAGAACGCCCACTAAAACTAAAGGGATAGCGATCCACAAAAATATAAACATCTGGTTCCAAAAATCGTCTATGGTGTGGTTTTTGGCATCTTGAGCCAGATCAAAAAAGGAGCGGTTCCATTTGTTGTATTGCACCATCAGATCCACTTCAAAAACTTGCACTAAAATAATAAAAATTAGACCCGCGTAAGCAAAGAATGCGTATTTTTTACTCTTAAAAAACGATGAAAACATTAAACTCCTTTATTCTTTCGGTTGTGCCTCTTGCGGCTTCGCATCGCTGCTAGGTTTTGGATTTAAAATCGCCGTAAATAGCCTACCACTTAGCATTTGCGCGGCTTTTTGCACGTCGACGCTTTTTACCGCATTTACGCGCGCGGCGTAGCCTTTTTCGTCGTAGAGCGGATAGCCGTAAAGCGCATTCGCCGTGATGTTACCGAGCCAAAAATCATTCGTCTGCGCGGCCCTTTTGATCGATAAAATTTGCGCTTTTTTGAAATTTGCTAGCTCGACGTCCTTTGCGCCCGAGCTTTCGATCTGTTTTAAAATTTCATTCACGCCCGCTATGACGGCGTCCGTATTTTTCGGCTCGCACGAAAATGACACGTTCAGGCTCGCGGCGATATGCGGAAACTGCACGTATGAGCTTCTTACGAGCGCCGAATAAATTTGCCCTCGCGCCTCTCTGATCTGCTCGACGATGCGGGTGCTAAGCACGCTTTTTAGCGCTTGAAATTTATATGTATTTAAAAAATCAAACCCCTCTAGCTCGTGGTTTAAAAAGATCATATCGACTTCGCTTTTATCGCTGTCGCCGTAGTCTTGCTCCAGTTTTACGTTCCTGGTTTTAAGCGCAGGGATTTTCGGCGCGATGCCCTCTTTGGAGGATTTTAAATTTCCAACGTATTTGGCCAGGGCTTGCTTTGCGAGCTTTGCGTCAAAATCGCCGCTAAGTACGAAGATAAAATCTCCCGCGCCGGAGAAAATTTCATCCGCGTCTCGTTGCAGCTCGCTAAGCACGGCGCCGTGCACGTCGCTAGCGCTTACGGGCAGCTTTTGAGAAAGCCCCTCCGCGTAGAGCGATTTTAAAATTTGCTCTCTAAATTTAAACTGCGCCGTCTCGTCGCGCAGCGCGATTGCCGAAAGCGCGTCGGTTTTGTATTTGAAAAAGGCGTTTTCGTGGATCAGCGGCTCGCTAAATCTCGCGTATAGCTCGCGCACCATCGCCTCTAAATCCCCGCTCGCGCTGCTTCCTCTAAAGCCGCTACTAGCGTCGTCCATTCGAAATCCAAGCCTATAATCGAACCGCGAGGTGAGGCGCTTGGCTTCGTATTCGTTGAGGCTGCCGATCGTGCCCGAGTTTAGCAGCGCGGTTAAAATGTCGCCCCTCGCCCTGCCGAGCCGCGCGTAGCCTCCGCGCCTAGTGGCTGCGATTTTGACCCTATTTCTCTCGCTTTTCAGAGGCTTTAAATATACTTTCGCGCCGTTGGCGAATGTTAAAATTTCAATGCCGCTGCCGCCCTTTTTCGTGCTAAATTTTTTAGGCTTCAAATCCGCGCCCGCAAGCTCCTTTTTCTCTAGCGACGCACCGCTGAAATCAAAAGGCGCGGCGCTTTCGTAGAGTTTGTTTTCATCCGCCTCGCTAAGGCCTAAATTCTTAGTAGAAATGAGCTCGCTAAATCGCGCGCCGTCCGTAATGCGCACAAAAAATTCATTGACGTCTTTAAGCGTGATCTCGTTTAAAATTTCAAGGCTCAGATCGTGCTCGTCCTGCTTGCTAAGCTTGAAATTTCCGTTTTGCACGTAGTCTAAGATCGCGCCTACTTGCGAGCTTTGCGTATCGTTTTTGAGCAGATCCGCTTCAAGCTCGTTTATAAATTCCGCCTTTACGCTCCCAAAATCATCATCGCTAAATCCGTGCTCGCGCACCCCTTTGATCGCGCTAAAGAGGCTGCTAAGCGTGGCATTGGTATCGAAATTGAAAATATTGGCGCTTAGGCTGTAGAGTTTGCGCCTTTTAAACAGATCGTCCGAGCCGAAATACGCCTTTAGCGGCGTTTTTGAGCTTACGTTCATCGCGTCGTACCCTAGACCCATCAGCTTTGCGACGTAGGCTTGCAGCCACGCGTCTTTGAGCGCGCCCACGGTGGTAAGCGGCTTGTAGGCATCCGCGTAGAGCACGCTAGCGACGTTGGCGCCTAGCTCGGTCTCGTAAGTGTTTGCAAAGCCCGCTTTAAACGGCTGTAGCCCAAGATCGCGCTCTATGCGCTCGCCTCGCGGCTCAAGCGAGCCGAAATGCTGCTCGATTAGCGTTTTGATTTGCGCTATGTCCACGTCGCCTACGACGATGACGCTAATGGCGCTAGGAAGGTAGTTTCGCTCATAAAATTTTCGCAGTTGCTCGCCAGTAGCGCTCGATATGATCTCGTTTTTACCGATAGGAAAGCGCCTTGAGAAGACGGAGTTTGGATACAAATAGGCGGCACGTTTCTCGTAAAAGCGCCTCTCAAAGTCCTTTTTGGCCTCCTCCAAGATGACGCCCTTTTCCTTTTGCGTCTCGTTCTCGTCGAATTTCACGCCGCCTGCGTAGTCGCGCAGCACTAAAAACACGTCTCTTAGCGTCTCGTCACTTACTTGAGCTTGGATGTTGTAGGTGGTGTTTTCAAAGCTCGTTTGCGCGTTCAGATCGGCGCCGAATTTTACGCCCAGGCGCTCCAGCGTGTGGACGAGCTCGTTTTTGTCGAAGTGCTCGCTGCCGTTAAACGCCATGTGCTCGACGAAGTGCGCCAGGCCCTGCTCGTCGTCGTTCTCATCGGCACTGCCTGCGGCTACGTCGAGGTAAAAAAGCGCGCTTTTTTTCGGCACGTCGTTTTTGAGGATATAAAATTTCACGCCGTTTGCTAGCTCGCCGCGCACGACGTTTTCGTCAAATTTAAGCGGCGTATCGGGATCTAGCGCGGCGTTAGCGGAGTTTAGAAAGCAAAGAAGCGCCGAGATAAAGAGTATAAGCTTTTTCATAATTCTCCTTGATATTAAAACTCGGAATTCTACC
>CAUUKU010000116.1:0-5979 GCA_963545665.1 uncultured Campylobacter sp.
TACACTCGACTAGTCGTCGGCAGCGTCAGATGTGTATAAGAGACAGGATCAGATGCGATCGAATTGTAGCTTCTCGATCGAATTTTAACGGCTTGCGGCCGGCCGGGCGTCGTTACCGCGCGACTGGACGCATCGGTAATGGGTATCAGGGGGGCGGATTGAGTGTTTGCGGCCATAATTCGGATGGCGTTGTCTGTGAGACAGAGCGTCCGCGACTACGTAACCGAGCGGTCATGGCGAATGTAGTTGGTTCAGCGGTATGCCATCGCGCCTGCGAGCGCCGATTGCCGCTATCGTACGTCGGAATGACGAGCGGACGCAGCCATGCGGCCTTATGATACGGGTGAGCGGGTCGGCAACGGCATGATCGGATGCCGATACAGCGCGCAATTAGCAGCAGTGCGATCACAGTTTCGTACGACGGAGCCGCAGTGCTAATCGGTAGCGGCGTGATAGGTATCGATGTTTGCGGGCGCCGATATATGTGCGACTGGCGGCGGGCGCGGTTGCACCCATGCGGCGCGTAATCGGACGTCATCGCAGGAGGCGCAGTCGGGCCGACGCAAACGCAAGCGGCGCGATCAGATGCCTACAATGACGCGATCCTGCGTTAAATTCGTTCGGGTCGCGAGCAAACTTCGGTATTTTGCTTAAATTCTACGGCTTGCAACTTTAAAATTTTAATCCATTCTATCCGCTTGCTTGCAATGTGCGGCTTGCATGAAGTGCCGCGCGCCGTAAGTAGCTTGCGGAAGCAGTCTGCTTAAAGCCTCGCTACTTCGTCGTAGCATGCTAAGTCTTGTTTGATTAAAGATACGCAGGCAGCGCGTCATAATACGTCGCTTCGTGCAGTTATAATGCGCGACGTGCGGCGTGTCGCGGCGATAGAGCTGCGAGCGCAGTTATCCACTGCTTTGGCTGCGATACTCGGCGTTCGGCGCATTGTAGGCGGCCTCGCGCGCTTGCGACATATTCGAGCCGCGCAATCGTAATGCTGCCCGCCTTCCTGCGCTCGTAGCGCATTACGCATCGTACGTATGCCCAAAAGCCGTGCAATGCGTGCCGTCGCCTCGCGTAGTCGGGCTAGCACCGCAACCATACTTACAACACCACCGCCCATAGCCCAACTCTTACCGCACCGCACAAAATGTATGCCGCAAATATGCGCCGTAGATTTGCGAGCGATGCCGCTGCTCGGCCGTCGTTAAAATTTTACGAGGCCGCATGAGGTTTGAAAGCGGACCAAAGCTCTTTTAAATTTAGAAATTCTCAAAATTTTAAAATTTATCGTATCGGGATATTTTTGGATCTATTATAGCCTCGCCGCTCGGCGCTTTGACGCTTTGCGGCGCGGCATGAAATTTAAAATTTAGCTCAAAGGCGGTCTGTGCCGCCTTCGCGCAGCTTAGTAATCAAGCTGCGGTTTTGAAGTCTTATCCGTCGATGCAGGAAACTCGGGATATTCTACTTTAGGCATTTTGCCGCTAAGAGAGCCTAGAAATTTAACGATACTCTGAGCCTCTTTATCGTTTATTTCGATACCCAGCTGCACGCTGCCCATCATCTTGACCGCATCGCTTAAAGACCAGACCGCGCCGTTGTGAAAATATGGTGCCGTTAGCTCCACGTTACGTAGCGTAGGGGCCTTGACGAGACCGTTTGCGTCGCCTTTGAAATCGCCCACATTTGCAAATTCGTATTTGCCCGCGACCTCAAACGGCTGCAAGGTACCGCCTAGATTTACGCCGTTGTGGCAGGAGGCGCAACCCTTGTCTATGAACGTCTTAAGCCCTTTCTTCTCGTCGGCGTTCAGCGCGTTTGCGTCGCCCTCTAAAAATTTATCGAACCTCGACGGAGTTACGAGCGTCCTTTCAAAAATCCCGATCGCGGTAGTAACGAGATCGAAGCTTATATCGCTATTAAACGCCTTTTTAAACTCATCCACGTAAGCGGGGATCGATTTTAGCCTATCCACGACGAGCTCGGGAGTAGAGGCCATCTCGGGCTCCGCCGTCATAGGGCCTGCCGCCTGCGCCGCTAGGTGAGCCGCCCTGCCGTCCCAAAACTGCACCGAGTTAAAAACGGAGTTATAAACCGTCGGAGCATTTACGTGGTGCGGATTGGGCGTCCATTTGTGCCCCGTCGAAGCAGGCACGCCGTCTGCGCCGCCAAGCCCAAGATTGTGGCAGGTATTACAGCTGATGATACCCGATTTTGAAAGGCGCGGATCGAAATACAGCCTTTTACCCAGCTCGTAAGCCGCCATGGTTGTAGGGAACTGCGCAGAATCGGGCGATGCGTCGTTAATCATCTTTGTAAGCGCCTTTTGATCGCTAGGTATTGCCACTAAACCTGCATCAAGGGCCTCCTTGATTAGATTGTCGGCGAAAAGCGACGCGGTAAGCGCTACCGAACCGAGTAAAATAGACTTAATCTTCATTAAATGCTCCTTAAAGGTAAAATAAACGATGCAATAATAAAATATTTTTTATTAAATATAGATAAATTTTATTATTTATTATTTATTATTTATAAATAGTTTTAAGTATTTAAGATAAAATATGTCTTGTTATTTATTATCAGATGCATTTCAATTTTTGTTTTAAATTTTATCATCGTCCGCCGCGTTTTATCCAAACAGCGCCTTCTGCTCCGCGGGCTGCGTCATCATCGCGCGACGGCCTGCCGCGACTTTTGGATAAAACCCTGCTCGGTAAGATTTGACGAGCCGAGTTTGACGAGGCTGGGCAGAAGGCCCCGCCTCGCTCGACGCAACCGGAAAGAGGCGGCCGCAGGGCGAGCGAGCAGAAGGGTATAAAAGAAACGCGGCGAGTTTAACGCCCGCAAGGCTAAATTTAAAAATTTTAAATTTCTTGCGACCGCGTAAAATTTGCGATGCAAATTTATTACGAATTTAACGTCGAATTTTATATTTTTTGGTAAAATCGACTAAATTTACGAAAGGATCGGATATGAAAGCTAAAATTTTATTCCTATCGCTACTTGCGACCTTCTTTTTCTGCGGATGCACCCGCACGGCACCCGTAAATAGCGGTATCGTGCGCACTTCGGATCCGCTGCATATAACGGAGCTTCCGCCCTCCAAACTCGTAAGCGTAAATTTCACTAACACTTCGACGACGGATTCGAATTTAACCCAAGTAGTGATCGGGCACCTGCGCGCAGACGGATTTAAAGTCGTAAATAAAAGTGCGGCAAACATCCAAATCGGCGGCAATCTAAATTATTTTCGCAAGGCAGACTTCTCGCGCCGCTCGTGGGGAAATCCTAGATTTAGCTTCGGTATGGGCTTAGGCAGATACCACAGATACACGGGTTGGGGCTTAGGATGGGGCTTACCGTTCGGTTATGATCCTTGGGATGACGACGATTATTACAGAGACTACTTCTACGACTCGCAGATTAGTCTCTACGTAAGCGTTAAAAACAAGGGCGCGTGGAAGGACTACGTGACTAATATCAATTACCAAAGCATCAAAAATCCGGGCTCCAAAGACGCGGTAATGGATGCGCTAAATTTCAAAGTGTATGAGTATATCAGAGAGTTGATTAGGTAGGCAGATGATAGTAAAAGAGAATAAAAAGCCTGCGGCGGCGACGCTCGCGGGCTGTGTGATCCTGGCGCTCGTGGGCGGATACTGCTACCGCGCGGGCTTTGGCGGCGCGGCGCTTTTTGCCTCCGCGACGGCGGCCGTGTGCGCGTTTTTTTGCGCGCTTAGACTTAAGGCCAAAAACTATCTGCAAATAGACGACGACGCCCTTACGATCGTGCGCGGCGCGGACAGCCAGAGATTTGCCTACGATCAGATCGAAAATCTAGGCATCAAAACTTTTAGCGCGGGTAAAAACAGAGCCGGGCTTTTAAATTTTACCTTCAAAAAAGCCCCGCAGCTAGGCGACCGTTTCAATTTTTTGCGCTTTTACAGCGACACCGAAGCGATGCTGCCGGGCACGTTTGAAATTTCAATCTACGAGCTGAGCAAAATTTTACGCCGGAAGGCGGGCTTTGCGTCCGCGCCGCAAGACGACGATACGCAAGAGCGTGCCGCCGCAAAGACCCGCAAGGGCGCGAAAAGCTCTAAAAAAACATCCGGCGGCTCCAAAAGCGCCGCGGCCAAAAATTCTACAGCCGAAGATCTTAAAATTTCAAATTCCGATCCGAAAGATCGCGATGCGGAGAATTAAAGGCGCGCAATTTCTGGATTTTGAGGATTGCGAGCCCGAAAATTTCGCCGCCGAAAATTTAAACGCCGAAAATGCGGTATTAAAATCGCAAAGCCCAAAATTCCCGTGCGCAAAATTTTAGCGCTCAGGGCCCCGCCGCGCCGAGAAATCGCACCTGGAAAAATTCCTGCGCAGACAGATACGCCGCTGCAAAAAATTTTTGCCCTCGGGCGCGAATGCGGCGGCGTACGCGGTTTGGATGCCGTGCAGAGCCCTATCGTCGCAAAAAATTAAGCGGCGCTCAAAAACATATCGCGCAAGATTGTAAAGACGATCGCGATCCGAACTTTGCGCGAAATTTCGGCGCCGGACGCGAACATGACGGCATGCAAAATTTCGGCACCGAGAATTTTGGCCCTGAAAGCTTCGGCGTGAAATTTTTTAACGCTAAGAGCTCTAACGATCCGCAAAGCCCGAGTGCTGCGTTAAATTCGGTTGCAAAAGCTTTGGCGAGGAGCGGAATTTTACTGCGCAGAGTTTTAGCGCCGCGCGAAATTTTACGGCGCAAAGCCGCGATTTTGCGCAAAGCTCTACCGCCGCGCAGTATTCTAGCAAGGGGCGAAATTTTGGCGGTATGAGAAATTGCATGATCAAGGATTTCGGCTTGAAAATTTTTAACGGTTCGCAAAATTTTTACGTAAAGTGCGGTCTCTGTGCCGCGCAAAATTTTACCGCCCCACGCAACTTTGCCGAGGCGGAAGCTCGCTTTAATGCGCGAAATTTCAATGCGCAAATTTCCCGCTCCGCGACCGGTACCGCCGCGCGATGTTTTAACGCCGAGACGAATTCGAATGGCACGCGAAATTCTGCCGTTGCGCACAATCCCGCTTCGATCAGAACTCGCGCCGCTACACAAAATTTTAGCGCGCAAAATTTCACCGCCTCGCGCAATTTTGCTGCGATCAAGGCTCGTCTTACCGCGCAAAATTTTACCCTTCGCGCCGTCTCGTCATACGCAGATCAAAAGCGGCCCCGCTCGCTCTTGTCGCCGCGCACTAGACGGATCGAATGCGTTCGCGTACCTTGTCATGTCGCCGTGCCGCCGCGTCAAGCATGGATCAAGCTTACCGTGCTGCCGTGCAGAACACGGATCAAACTCGCTCGCGCGGATAAAATGAAAAGGAGGTTAAATTGAGCGAGATCTTAAGCGCGTTTCCTTTCGAAGCGTTTGCGCGCGGGGCGGGGCTCATGCTCTCGCTCATCGTCGCGATCGGCGCGCAAAACATCTTCGTCATCTCACAAGGGCTTGCTAAAAGCCACGTCGCAGCGGTTTGTGCGATCTGTGCGCTGTGCGACGCCGTGCTAACGGGCATCGGTATATTTTTGATCGGCGGCTCGCTCGGAGAAAATCCAAATTTCGCCCTGTTTTTGGGCGCGGGCGGCGTGGTATTTCTGCTCTGCTACGCGCTGGCCTCATTTCGTAGCGCCGTGCAAGGTTCGCATTTTGCCAAAATACAAAACTCGGCAGGCGGCGCGCTGGCGCCGGTCGTAGCTAAAGCCCTTGCGGTGACGCTGCTAAATCCGCACGTGTATTTAGACACCGTCGTGGTCGTGGGCTCGCTAGGCGCTACGATCGAGAGCGCGCAAAAGCCGTGGTTTTACGCAGGCATTATGGTCGTTTCGTGCGCGTGGTTTTTTGGCTTAGGATACGGCGCGCGCGCCTTTTCAAAGCTCTTCGCTAGCCGCAGGGCATGGCGCATAATCGATGCGCTCGTGGGGGCTTTAATGCTATAC
>CAUUKU010000117.1:0-5966 GCA_963545665.1 uncultured Campylobacter sp.
GATACTGATCGGTCTCGTGGGCTCGGAGATGTGTATAAGAGACAGGTATGGCTTTATGTGCGGCCGCATTCGGCGCGGGCGGGTTCGTCCCAAGCGGCTCCGCGGCGCAAACTCAGCCGTTAAGCGTCAAAGAAGCGCTTAAATTAAGAGATGATTCTTTTGTCGCGATCGACGGCAGGATAAAATCTCAACTCAGACATGAACATTATAGATTTGTGGATCAAAACGGCGATAGCATCGAGGTTGAGATCGATGATGACGTTTGGCGCGGCGTGAGCGTGGATGAAAATACGCTCGTGCGAATTAGCGGCGAGATCGACAAAGATTTTACCAAAACGACGATAGACGTGAAAAATATCAAAATTCTAAATTCTAAATAAAGGAAAACTATGGATCTTTCAAAGATAAAAGTGGGCTCAAATCCCGATAAAATCAATGCAGTGATCGAGATCCCTTACGGCTCGAATATCAAATACGAGATCGACAAAGCAAGCGGCGCGCTCTGCGTAGATCGCGTGCTATACGGCGCGATGTTTTATCCCGCAAACTACGGCTTCGTGCCCAATACCTTGGCTGACGACGGCGATCCTGCGGATGTTTTAGTGCTAAACGAATACCCGCTTGCCGCCGGCAGCGTGATCGCGTGCCGCCTAATCGGCGTTTTGATGATGGAGGACGAAAGCGGAATGGACGAGAAGCTGCTTGCCGTGCCGGTTAGCAAGATCGATCCGCGATATGAGGGCATCAAAGGGGTCGCCGATCTGCCTAAAGCGACGCTGGATAAGATCAAAAATTTCTTCGAAACCTACAAGCTTTTAGAGCCGAATAAATGGGTCAAAGTAAAGGATTTCGCAAGCGCCGCCGAGGCCGAGAAAATTCTAGATAAAGCGATCAAGGCATATAAATAATCCTTTCTTGCGCGCTTGGCGCTAAAATTTAATCAAAATTTGACCGATCCGCTCGGTCAAATTTCAACTTAGCTCGGTCGTAGTTTTGCAAGCGCGTATGAAGCTACGCTAAATGCGATGACGGACGCGAGATTATATTTGACGACGCTTTTCTATTTCGGCTGCGCGGCGCGTAAATTTAAGCGTGGGTTTTAGCCGCGACTAGCGATCCGCGCTTATCAACATTACGTAAAATAGTTTAGCCTCGCGCAATCTGCTTTTCGTTTCTGCTTTCGAAGCGGGCGGAGCGGGCATTATGCGAAAATTTTAATAAAACAAGCTAAAATACGAGGCAAATTCGAACTCGGAGAGATTATGATTTTTCTAGCTCAAACAGACACTACGGCGGGATTTCTAAGCAAAGATTACAAGGAGCTAAACCGCGCGAAAAGGCGCGAACAAGATCAGCCTTGCGTGTTGGCCACGGCGAAATTTAGCGAGCTAAAAAACTTCGTGCGGGTGCCGCAGAAATTTAAAAATTTTGTGCGCCGCGCTAAAAAAACGACCTTCATCTACGCAAATTCCACGCTAAGCTTGACAGCTTTAGAGCTCGGCGCCGAAAGCTTTGAAAAATCTCTGTGCTCAGAAAGTGCGCAGCCGCCAGTAGATACGACGTCGTCAAAGATTTCCTTACAAAGCGGCGAAACGCTT
This sequence comes from uncultured Campylobacter sp., assembly GCA_963545665.1. Lineage (GTDB taxonomy): Bacteria > Campylobacterota > Campylobacteria > Campylobacterales > Campylobacteraceae > Campylobacter_B. Next base: position 1,599 of record CAUUKU010000117.1, read on the forward strand.
GAAGGCCCATCGCGGCGCGAGGGCGAAACATCCGTGCCGCAAAATGTATCGGCGCCGAAGAACAAAACGTCGATAATCTCAAATTCGTCGTCGCAAAAAAATGAGGCGCTACCGCTTGAAATTTCATCGCCGCGAGAGCCGCAAGAATTTAATGCGCCGCTAAAGAATTTATCGCTCAAAAAAAGCGAGGCGTTGCCCCGCAGAGGCTCATCTGCGTTAGAAATATGGGGCGGCTCATCGCGACCGCCAGGCGAGGAAGCGGTATTGCCGACAGGCCCATTAATATTGCAAGGCGAGGAGGCGGGGTGCAAAATTTCATCGCCGCAAAAATTTAAAGCATCGCCGCGGAAGGATCTGTCTTTACCGAGCGGCGCGGCGGCATGCGTGCGGGGCAGAGCGGCTTTGAAATCTCCCGCGATCCGCGTGGTGCAGGACTGCGCGCATGCAAAATTTCTAGCGCATATGGGCGCTATGTTTTCCACTTCGGCAAATCTTCATGAGCAAAAATTTGACCTTGCCGCGGCGAAAGAGATCGCGGACGTTATCGCGGATGAGAGCTTTTACGAAGCCGCGCCGTCTAAAATTTTTAAAATTTCAAAGTCCGCTATCAAAAAGATCAGATAGTCGCGGCTAAAATTTCAAGACGCAAGAAGGCTTTGAAATTTTAATTTCATAAAGCGAGCTTTAAAATGCCGAGGGCTCTTTTTTGGATCGGCAGAGCGGGTGTTTCAATCCAATAAAGCTAATTTAAATTTCACGGCCCCGCTTAGGTTGAAATTTCACTGCGTCGCTTCGGTCGGAATTTCACGGCAGGCAAGCTTCTTTTGTTAACCCCTCCTTGCGTATCGGCGAATAAAATTCCGCATCGGCTCACGAGCACCCGCAGCCGCCCGAATAAATTCATATTATTCGCCCGCGTCGCCACTTTTAATAGCGCGATAAAATTTTATTTTTGGGCGCAAATTTAAACCCAAAGCGCGGCGTCTTGCGCAGGGTGAAATTTATTCGGCACAGGATTTATATGTAGAGCCCAGGCGCCTAGACCTGTCCGCGCATAGCGGATCTATCTGCGCGAAATACTGCGCGATCAATGTAGCAAAGCCCTGCTGTGTAGTAAAGGCTCCGGCACGCCTTTTGCGCGCAGGGGTTTTTAATGTGTCGAAGCGCTTTGCGTAGCGAAGCGGAAGCGCCGCAGCGAAGAAGCGACCGAGCCAAATCATAGCATAAATTTGGCTCGGTTTTAATCGGATCTATAAAGTAAGCTCGAAGGTCAGTTTGAAATTTCGCCCAGGGGCGTAGAAGCGGTTGATGCCAAGGCTGTCTGATTTGCGGACCAAATTCGTAGTTCCGAACGACCTTACCGACCTAGCCGACTCCCAAGTCAGATATTTTTCATTGGTTATGTTATAGAAGCCGAGCCTGAAGGTCAAATTTTTGATAGGTTTAGTATACGCTATCATATCTATCACCTTATAGTGAGAGCTTAACCAGTGCGATCTATAATCCGTTACCTGGCGCCCGTTTATCTTGTCTCCTCTTTCCTTTTCGTTTTTCCAAAACATATTGTAGGTATCCTCGGGCCTTTTGGCAGAAACGTCCGTGAGATACAGATCGATTCCGAATTTATCGTCTTTGCCGGTATAGCCTACGTTATATACGGAAGTTTTCGGCTGTATGGCGTTCATCGGCACTAAGCCGTCCTGCTCGGTTAAAATTTTACCTTTTTGTTTGGTAAATTTATAGCCTATGTAAAACCCGTCTAGAAGATCCGAAATATCGACGAGATTTAGCTTGGAGTTTATCTCTATGCCGTTTACCTTGGCCCTTTGTCTATTTACGTTTTGATACATATCAAAATCAAGCGCGCTATTTGCAGCCGTATTGACCCTTTTAGTGCCTTGGTATTCCAAATCTAAGAAATCTTGATAATCCGTTTTAAATCTACTAAGCGTGATAAAACTCTGACTTTCGCTATGAAAGGTAACGGCTACCTCTTTGGTTTTGGCTATTTCTGGTTTTAGATCTACGTTAGGTCTTATCGTAAAATCCGGATGCTTAAACGCAAGATATAGCTCATCCGTAGTAGGCGCCCTAAAGGCTTTTGAATACTTCGTTTGAATTCTTATGAACTCAAGAGGGTTAAAATTTAAACCCACGGCATAGGAGTTGTTTTTATACTCCTTCGGCTTTGACATATATTCTATATTTCGCTCGGCATTCGTCGCATTTAGCGCATCTACCTCGGCTTGCTTGGCATTATACTTCTCTCTTGCCTTTAAGTATTCCTGCCAAGTAGGATAGTCGCTAAATTTTGGCTCTTTAAGCGGGTTTTTCGCAAGCGGTATAAATAACCCCTCAACCATACCGTCAGGGATCTTCGGGGTTTTGCCCGGGACATACTCCGGCTTATATTTTATCCTGTCGTATCTATAGGCTAGATTGAAATCAAAAAAGTCATTTACTATAACGTCGTCCGCTACATGAAAGACCCCGTTTTTGCTTTCGACCGGTATTAGAAACGACGTTTCCGGATCGGTTCTAGGACATCTTAGCGCATCCCACTTATCGGCGCCGTTGCAATCTGCGCCCGGGGTTGTGTTTGCCCACCACTTCGGATCCACCGCATCAAAACCCGCCCTATTTACCATAGATTTATTCGTTATCGCGTATTTTAGCCCGTATGTTAGACTATTTTCCGTAGTTAAAAGATTAAAGTCTTTACTAAAATCCAAATCAAACTGCTTCGTATCGGTGTTTAGATCCCTTTCTTTCCAATCTCTTTCTTTATAACCTTTTGAATTAGGCAGAATGGTTTTGTATTGGTCGTTTTGAATGGAGTTTTCCCATTTTTGCGTCCAAGTATTATAGGTTTTTTGCGTTACCCTTTTATATGTTTTTCCGTTGCGGGTTTCTTCCGTAATGTCAAACCTGTGCTTGCCGTCGGGGGTGGTGTATGATTTTTTAGATAAATCTATATCGAGGGTCTCATCGGGGCCGGTTCCCCAAGGCTTCGGTTTATAAAGTCTCGTCTTGCCGGAGCAGTCAAAAACCGAGCAGTCAAAGCCGTATTCGTTGATATTCTTATACGAAAAATCTCTATACTTCTTGCCGTCCGAATCGGTAAGCGTCGGGAAGGTGCTGCCTCCCCCGGGCAACGGTTCTCTGCCGGTAGTAAAATCCTTGCCGTTCTTATCGACTACCTTTGAACCCTTCGGTTTTAATCCGATAGTGTTTGATACGTCGGCGCAGTTATCGCCCCTGCAATACTCCTCGGTTCTGGCTCTTTGTTTGATTTTTTGATTAGAAAATGAAAATTTTACGCTGTCCCAAAGCGGCGTTTCGGTAAAATTTTCGTAGGTGACGCCCCTGTTTTCTCTCTTGCTAAGATCATCCGTGTATCTCTCTCCTAGCTTGCTTTCGAAAAAATCGGGATTGGTGATCGATCTAGGATAGAGCGTATATGAGTAGTCGTGTCCCCTCGATCTGCTTTTGTAATCGTCGTTTATGAAGGTGATCCTATGCTCTTCGTGCGGTTGAAAGCCGATTTTAACTAAAGTGCTTTCTTTTTTGATAGTGTAAGGATCGGACTGCTCCCTCTCTCTGCCTCTTACGCTATCATCGTAGGTGCCGTATCCGTAGTTTCTAAGCTCATGACCGTGTCTGTCGGTCCTGACCGCTAAAAAGTCGAACCAATTAACTTTCGCGGCCAGGGTGTGGGATCTCATTTTTTCTCTGTCTCTGCTTGAAATCCCCGCTTTTAGACCGTAAAACCAATCTTTATCGGTTAAATAATCCCTTGCGTCTTTGGTCTCGAACATAACCGAGCCTCCGAGTGCGCCCGAGCCTGTTTTGATCGAATCCGCGCCCTTGGTGATAGTCGCTTCTCTGACGTTTTCTACTTCGACGCCGTTTCTCGTGTTGTTAAAATTCCCGTACCCCTCAAACACCTCTTTAAAGCCTTGCGAGCTTAGAGTTTCTGCTTGGTGAAGCCCGTCTATCGTAATGGCGACGCGATTTTCGTCCACTCCGCGGATCGAGTAACCGCTAGAGCCCATCCTGCCCGCCTCTACGACGCTAACGCCCGTTTCGTACTTAACGAGGTCTCTGGTGTCTGAGACTTGCTGCTTTTGTAGCGTTTTGGCGCTCTTTTTGGTCTCGCCGACCTTTTTAGTGAGCGGATCATTCTCTACATTGCCCGTAACGTTGATCTGTCCTAAATTTTCGGGATTTTCTTCCGCAAAAAGAAAACTCGTATTTAAAAACAATAGCGCGACCGCAGCAGACGATAAAAATTTTGAAATACTCATACTACCTCTTTAACATCTGTCTCTTATACACATCTGACGCTGCCGACGACTAGTCGAGTGT
>CAUUKU010000118.1:0-5708 GCA_963545665.1 uncultured Campylobacter sp.
TTTTAAGGCGAAATTGTAACGAAAAAACGCTTATATTTCGTAAATACCTAAGAATTTTATCGCTATTTTCAAAGTTTTATGTATAATTAGCCGAAATTTATTTTAGGAGCAAAATTTGAAACGAGTTTTAGTTGTTTTGAGTTTATTTTTAGCCTATGCTTTCGGCGCGGAATTTAATATGCCGCGATACGAGACCGCCCTACTTAGCGTATCTCAGGGCACCGGCGAGATCACGGATAGCCCTACGATCGCAGTAGGCAGCAGCGGGGTTGTGATGCATGATTTCGGCAGCGGCGCGACCTCGATCATCGCGCGCGCAGTCGTGACGGAAAAAAGCGCAGGCAAGGCGCAGGTACGCTTCGAAGTCTTTGATATGCTAACCCAAAAGGCGTTGCCGCTGCCTAAAATTTTACCCTCAAACGGCGATAAAGTGATCTTAAATTTCCTCTACGACCGCGCTCTCATCGTAGCACCCAACGTCGAAATTTACGAACAAGTATGCAAGGCTTTCCCAGGCATCACCTTCGTCCACCCCGACCTCGGCGGCGCCTATCTTAGCTACAACCGTAAACCGAACCCAAGCCGCGACGACTTTCGTAAAATTTGCGCGCAAAACAGCACGGGCTTGATTTTTATCGCGATGGACGGCGAGAGCGTCTTTGCCGACTGCGGCAGCTTCAAGCCGCTGCGCAGCTTCAAAAGCGGCAAGGTCGCCTACTACCAGCTGCCGTTTTACTCGCGCGTGGGCGAGATAAAGACCGTCATTTGGGACTTTACCAACGGCCCGATTAGCGACTACGACAAACACTACCGCTACCTTTTGGGGCTGGATAGCGACGAAAAAAATTGATCGCGGCGCGCTCGCGGCCGTTACGCCCAGGCAGGCCTAATCACTAGCGCACAAATGCCCGTGACAACACACGCGGCACGGCTATCGCTACGCCGCGCGCACTCTTTTTTACTTTGCGGTGCGCGCTTTGCATAAGGCAAAATAGGCATGGCTAAAATTTTAAAATTTTATCTCCCCACGGCACGCCGCCGCAAACGAGACGGCGCGTATATAGATTTTAACGGCCGAGGCGGCGGCTGCCGAGGCGCGTTCGGCTATGGCTCATAACGACGGCTAGGTCAAAACGCAGTAGGCCTCTTTAGCGCAAATGAAGCGATGAGCGTCGTTTAAAGATCGGTATCGATCACAACGCCCACGGTGATAAAATTTCAAACGTGCTCCGTATCCGCACTGCCGAAAAATTTCATAAAAGCTCACCGCAGGGCGCGTTTTAATCAGCCTACAGGCTCGGCCTCAAAGATCACGCGCGAAATGAGCCAAAACAGACTATGGAATTTTATCTCAAATGGAGAAAATTTGCGCAAATTTTACGAGCTTTCGAGGCATTCGTACCGAAATATGAAGCGTTTGAAATCGTCTTGGGCGTTACGCTTCGTGCATGAAATTTTAAACGTGCATGCGCTAAAACTATCCGTCCAAAGCACGAAGTAAAATTTATGAGCGTAGGCGTTTCGTCGCTGCTCAAAGGCAGGCTATCGCAAGCAGGAGTGCGGTAAAATCGGCGGCGCAGGAGCAAGACTTTGGCCGATAACGCTTCTTCTAGCGATAAACCCGCCTCCGCAAAACAGCGCCCGCTATTATCCGCCGAACAAAGTAATCTTCCATGCGGCAAAGCCTCCGCCGCTTGGAGTAAATACGCGCCGTAGCGGACAAGCCCGCCGCTTCGGGCAAATCTATTGCGAGCGGCCGCTAAACGGGCGCCGTTATCTCTTTCGTAGCAGATCTTTTAGGCTTGCTTCCACGTCCTTGCCGCGCAGTATTTCGTAAACCTCGGTGGCGATCGGCACGTAAATTCTATTTTTCGCGGCGAGGGCTACGACGGCGCTCGCGGTATAGACCCCCTCGGCGACCTCGCCCAGCTCGCTTAAAATTTCATCCAGCTTCTTGCCGCGCGCGAGCCCTAAGCCCACGCGGTAGTTTCGCGACAGCGCGCTGGATGCGGTCAAAAATAGATCGCCGACGCCGCTTAAGCCCAAAAAGGTCTCGTCCTGTGCGCCGAAAAATTTGCCGAAGCGCGCGATCTCTACGATGCCGCGAGCGATCAGGCTCGCTCTGGCGTTGGCTCCCAGCTCCAACCCGTCGCAAACGCCGCTAGCAATGGCGATCACGTTTTTGTACGCGCCGCAAATCTCTGCACCTGCGATGTCGCTCGAGATGTAGGTCTTGATGTAGCCCGGAAAAGCTGCCGCAAACTCGGCGGCTAAATTTTCATTACGCGAGCTTACCACGAGCGCGCAGGGGAGTTTTTTTATCACTTCGCTCGCAAACGACGGGCCCGAGAGATAGGCGAGGTTCGCCCTTGAGACGTGCGCTTCGAAAATTTCGTTCAAAAACCTGCTGCTTGCGGCATCGATGCCCTTGGAGGCGACTAGAATTTTTTGATTTTTGTCGGTGAAATTTTGCGCTAGCCAACCTGCCGTCTGCTGTGCCGCGAGCGCGAAAACGAGCGCCTCGCAATCAAGCGCCTCTTTTGCGCTTACGAAATTCGCAAGCTGCCTAGGCGTGCGCGAAGTGATGACGCATTCGTTTTTCACACTTAACGCGTCGCAAAGCGCGCTGCCCCATTTGCCCGCGCCGATAACTGCGATTTTCATTGTAGCCCTTTCGATCTTAATTTATAAAATTCCTCAAAACTTGCGCCGAGCATTTGAGCGATCCGTTAGCGCTTTTAACCGCGCCTGAATTTACCGCGCGGCTTTGCGTTAAATTTGCAAGGCGATTTGCCGAAATTTAACCCGCCTACGTAAATTTAAACTTCGCTTGCCGCGACGTAAAATTTTATCCGGTTTCTCGCCGCGCGCGAGCAGGTAAATTTCACCGCGCCCGCGCGCACAAAATTTACTAAATTTAATTCGCACGCATCGCCTGCCGTATGCAAAATTTTACCTATTGCACAGCCGGACTAATGCGTGCCGTCCGTTTGCCCGCTCAAGCAAGCGTATCTTATCGAACTTGCCGCGCAGCGTGTCCGCAAAGCGCAGATCAAATTTCGCGCGATAGATGAAATTTAGAAATTTTATCTCTAAATTTCATCTATCGCATGCGCTCCGCCGCCTTTTATTCGTCGTTCGCCACCGCACAAGCTGCGAAATCAGCCCAGCTTCTGTTTCAAAAGCTCGTTTACTTTTGCGGGATTAAACGCGCCCTTGCCCTCTTTCATCACTTGGCCTACGAAGAAGCCGAATAGCTTGTCCTTGCCGCCGCGATAGTCTGCGACCTTCTCCTCGTTTTGGCTCATCACGTGCGCTATGATCTCCAAAATCGCGCCGTCGTCGCTTACCTGCCTCAAGCCTAGCTTGTCGATGACCGAGCTTACGGCCTCGTCGTGCTCCATTAGATAATCAAGCACCTCTTTGGCGGCCTTTTGCGACACTGCGCCGCCTTCGATCGCGCTTAAAAGCTCGTTCATCTTCGCGCTACCTACGGGCGAATCCTCGATCGTAACGCCATTTTTGAGCCTGCCCGCAAGCTCGACGGTAAGCCAGCTGACGCAGAGTTTTGGCTCGTGCCCCGCCGCGATCAGATCCTCGAAAAATCGCGCGTTTTCGTAGGTCGAGATTATGATCTCGGCGTCTTTCTCTTTAACGCCCAGCTCGCGGACGTAGTGGGCCTTTTTTTGATCCGGCAGCTCGGGGATCTGCTGCGCAGCAGCCAGCATCTCGTCATCCACGATCACGGTTAGCAGGTCGGGGTCTGGGAAGTAGCGGTACTCGGCACTGTCCTCCTTGCTACGCATCGGCTTGGTGATAAACTTAGCGGTGTCAAAAAGGCGCGTTTCTTGCACGACCTCTTGCTCATATTTGCCATCCTGCCACGCTTCGATCTGACGCTCGATCTCAAACTCGATCGCCTTTTGGATAAATTTAAAGGAGTTTAAGTTTTTAATCTCCACGCGCGTGTAGAGCTTTTGCTCGCCTTGCGGGCGGATGCTGACGTTTACGTCGCAGCGAAACGAGCCTTCCTGCATATTCGCGTCGCTGATATTTAAAAAGCGCAAAATGCTGTGGAGTTTTTTTAGATACGCGACCGCCTCGTCCGCAGAGCGCATATCGGGCTCGCTTACGATCTCCAAAAGCGGCGTACCGGCGCGGTTTAGATCGACCAGGCTGCGCGAGCTTTCATGATTATTCTTGCCCGCATCCTCCTCTAGGTGCGCGCGTGTAATGCCGATGCGCTTGCTCTGTCCGTCTGAGGCTATGAAAAGCTCGCCATGCTCGACGATCGGGATCGTCCACTGCGAAATTTGATACGCCTTAGGAAGGTCGGGGTAGAAGTAGTTTTTGCGGTCGAATACCGACTTGCGATTGATCGTCGCATTGACGGCGGTGCCGAAGCTGATGGCTTTTTTAACCGCTTCCTCGTTTAGCACGGGAAGAGCGCCCGGAAGCGCCAAGCAGGTCGGGCAGACGTGCGAATTCGCCTCGTCGCCGAAGCTCGTGGGGCAGGAGCAGAAAATTTTGGTTTTGGTATTTAGCTGGCAGTGTACCTCCAGGCCGATCACGGTTTCAAACATAAACTTAACCTTTTAGAATAAAAATTTCGCGTAATTTTACAATTTTTTGCTTTAATACTCGCTTGTAGCGGCGTGCGGCGAGGCTAAATTTTAAAATTTTGCCCGCAAAATCTTACTCGCCTTCGCGGGCTAGCTTTTCTTTCAGATCGAAAACATCGACCATCAAGCAGGTGATGATGACGCATATCACGCCCGGCGCGGTGCAGATGAAGAGGAATTTTAACCCCAAAAAGTAAAAGGCGGGGTATATAAAAAATACGAATGCGCCGACGAAAATCAATCCGAACGACGCACCCACGAGGAAGTATAAGAAATTTCGCTTAAAATTAATGCTCATCGACGATCACGGCGCCCGCCAGATAAACGTAGCTTAAAACCATGAAAATGAAAGTCTGCAAAATCGCCATAAAAGTAAGCAGCGCAAACGGCACCATCGGCACTAGCGCAGGAAATAGCGTAAGCATAACGAGCAGGAAGGTATCGTCGCCTTTGATGTTTCCGAAAAGTCGGAAAGAGAGCGATATAACGCGCGAGAAGTGCGAAATCAGCTCGATCAAGAACATAAACGGCGCTAGAATTTTAACCGGACCCATGAAGTGCTTTAGATAATTTACTATGCCGTGCTCGCGAATACCCTCAAAATGGTAATAAAACCAAACGCAAAGCGTAAGCGAGAGAGTTAAATTTAGGCTCGCGCTCGGCGATTCAAAGCCCGGGACCAGCCCGATCATATTGCTAAAAAACACCACGAAGCCGAGCGTTGCGACTAACGGCAAATATCTTTTAGCGCGCTCTTCGCTGCCCATCGTGTCCTTACCGATCGATAGTACTCCGCCGATGTAGGCCTCGGCGATGTTTTGCATGCCGTGGGGTACCAGCTGAAGCGAGCGAGTGGAGCAAAGCGCGATAGCGACGATGATAGCGACGACTAAAAAGAAGTAAAAAAGGTAGATAAAAGTGTGGTCGTAAGAAATTAAACCGCCGAAAAGAAAGATGTCTTTTAGCATAAAAACCCTTAATCGTTGAAATTTGAGGCGTATTTTACCTTTTTGTTAGTTAAAATATATTTAAAATTTCGATCCTCGGCTAAATTTGCGGCGCAAATACGGCGGAATTCATCTACGG
>CAUUKU010000119.1:0-5686 GCA_963545665.1 uncultured Campylobacter sp.
GGTTTAGCAGCACGTCGATCTCCTTGGCGCCCAGCTCTTTGCAGATCTGCGCGATCGAAATTTTAGGATTTTGCGCGAACAGCGCCTCGATTCTCTCTTTCATTTTTACCCTTTCGTAAATAAAATTTTGAAAGCCATTATAATATAAAAATTTTAAGTTTTAGATAATATTGATCGGTTAAAGCGATTTTTAAAGCTTTTTTTAATCGCCCTCGCATGTGCTCGCCGTCTAGTCGCGCAAATGATCAGGGCGCCGAATTTAGACTTTAAATCGGCACGGTTTTTCAAAATCGCCGCTCTTGCGGCTCGCAAATTGAAATTTAATTTATGTCGCTAGCGAGGCTGTATATGCGCACGAGCGGCATAGCTAAATTTCGCGGCTAAAATTAAAGCGCATGCTCATCATCGCAAATTTTAAGAAATTTTGCCGCTTTGTGCTCGTCGGTTTTAAAATACTTATCCGTTTTCGCAAGCTCGAGCATGGCGTTGAAAATCCGCCGCGCCTCGGTGAAATTTCGCTGCGCCAAAAAACTCTCGCCGATGAGACAAAGCGCGTTTATGCGCGCGCAATCCAAGCTCGTCTCGCCGATGCCAAATCCCTTGGGCAGCGCGAACGCACGCTCTATCGCGAGCTCAAATTTGCCCGTGCCGAAATAAATTTTTGCGATCCTCATCTTCGCAGAGACGTAAAATTCGCTGTTTGCTTCGACGCCAAAGGCGCCAAAAATGTTTTCTAGCGCCCGCGCCGCCGCGTCGGCGTCGCCTGATTTTCGTAGCAAAGCGCGATGTTTTCAAACGTCCTAGCTTCGCATGAGGCGACGCCCATATCGCCGCTGATGCGCAAAAGCAGCTTGTAAAGCCTGATCGCCTCGGCGTAGTTTTTAGCGAAGCGAAAGTCGTATGCGAGCGATCAGGTTGCGCCAAGCCCGTAATTTACGAACTCATCGCCGCACCTTAGACTGCGCGGATCGCCTATGAGCGCCTCATAAGGCTCGCGCGCCTGCTCTAATTTAAACTTATGCGAGTAAAACCGCGCTAGACGGTAGCACGTAGATACGCTCACTCTTTAGATCCGCGCCTAAGCTTAAAATTTCTTCGAGCACGGCCTTATACTCGGCGGTGTCGTATTTGTGCTCTTTAGAAAGCTTGCGGCTAAGCGCGATCAAATTTTGTATTTTCTTTCATTTTCCGTTTCAAATTTAAGCCGAATGGCTCAAATTTACTGCGCCGTTTTTAGCATTTGCAGCGCAGCTTCGACCTCTTTAACCTCAGCCAAACCGGCTTTGCACGCAGCTTCTTGCTCCTGCTTGCTAAGCTCTTTTAGCTCTGCGTAGTCTTTGTCGAAGTCCTTTTTCGCGCCTACGACGTCGTAATCCTCTTTGCCCTGGGCTTTAGCGAATTTCGCTATTTTGTCGATGGATTCGTAAGCGGCCTTTTTGTATTTTTTGCAAACCGCAGGCATATCGGCAGCAGCAAGCTGTCCGGCAAAAGCGCAAAGCGCGAGCAAAAGCAGTGATTTTTTCATATTTATCCTTTTTTAAAAATGCCGCGTATGATAGCGAAATTTGGATAAATTTAACTACGGCGCGCGATCATCTCGCTAAAAGTTATCTCGCGGACGTGAAATTTTACTCCGAGCGAGGCGAGCTTGTCTTGCAGCGACAGCGCTAACTCCTCTATGCCGCTAAACACGCAAAGCGGCAGTTTTTGTGCCCTCTCTTTAGTCACCGCAAAGCTCCCATCTTCAAAAAATTTCTTTAAAAACACGAGCGTTTTTACCCGGTCCATGCCCAGATCCTCGATGAAAATGCTGAAATATTTATATTCGGGCTCCTCGCGCGCTTCATCTTCTTGCGCGTAGTCGTCCGCCAGCTCGCGGTAAAATTCGTTGTTTAAGTCTGCAAACGGCGCGATCGCATCAAGCGAGCAGGGTTTTTTAAGCGCGGCGAGAGCGGTTAAAATTTCTTCAAATTTAACGATGTCGTCCGCAACCTTTATCGGCTCCCACGAGCCCGCGCCGTGATACGCAAAATACACGGGCGAGGCGTCGCCTAGCGCAAAATCCACGAAAAACGGATCGTCCAGGGCGTTACGAGCGATGACCTGCCAGCTCTCGCGCCACTGTCCGGGCGCACTGCCCGTTAGATCCTCGCCCGTTTTACGGCTAGCGAGCCTATACCCCTCCTGAAAACTCTCAAACTCGCCCTCGTCGGGGTAGAAAAAAGGTAGTAAAATACACTCTGAGACGATACGTTTACGGATAAAATTTTGGATCAAATTCGGGATTTGCACGGCTCGGCCTTTGGGCTAAATTGAGCGAATTTTAGCGAAATTTTAAAAACTTCGCCATGCTTACCTTGCAAAATACAGCGCAAATTTAACGGATTATGAATTTTGAGCGCGAAAAAGACAAACGGAGGTATTTTACAGAAATATTTTGCTTCGCAAAAATGCTACGCTTGTTTTGAGATGATTTTTGGGGTTGCGACGTAAAATTTCGGCTCAGATAGAACGCATGGTTCATCAAGATGAAATTTTACTAGTTCCGCAAAAAGCGCTTGCGAAAAGCGTGCGGATCAAAAAAAACAAACAGAAGTATTTTAAGATGGATTTGAATGTTGCGACGAAAATTTCGTCCCAAGACTAGGCAAGTAGCTTGTCGCAGGGCGAAATTTTCTAGCTCATTCAAATCCAGTGTAGCGGCGCGGAAGTACCGCGAGATGAATTTAAATGTTGTGCGGAAAATTTTGGACAAGGCTAGACAAGTAGTCTGCCGCAGCCCAAAATTTTCAAACTCATTTAAAGACGCTCGCGAAAGGGCGCGCTTAAATTTACGCCAAATGTTGCAAAATTTTAGGCTTAGAAAACGCCGTAATCGGCCTAATCTCGCCTTTAAATTTCTCGATTTGAGCAAGCGCGGTGTGGGCGGAGTTGCTCTGGGCGAGGCTCGAGGTGCCCTTGTCGAACGTAAGCACGTTCACGCAGCCGTGCCTGCAAAGGCTCCTCTCGCCCCAAACCTCTGGATCGTACCACGCGCCCTCGCAGATCGCGGCGACGTTGGGCGGCACGATGTCGGTCACCAACGTGCCCGCTAGAATTTCGCCGCGGTCGTTAAACACGCGCACGATGTCGCCCGTAGCCAAACCGCGCGCTTCGGCGTCTTTTGGATTGATGAGTACGGGCTCTCTGCCGCTAACTTCCGCAAAATTTCTAATGATCGAGTTATTTAGCTGGCTGTGTAGGCGGTAGCGAGAGTGCGGGCTTACGATGTGAAGCGGGTATTTCGCCGTCTTTTTCGCATCTCCTAGCCACTCCTTAGGCTCGATCCATGCAGGGTGCGGCGGGCAGTCGGCGTATTTCATCTTAGCAATGGTCGGCGAGTAAATTTCGATCTTACCCGACGGCGTGCCGAGGCGGTTTTTAGCAGGATTTTCGCGGAATGCCGCAAGACGCGTATAAAACTCGCTATCCTCGTTATCTTTTTCGAAGCGCACATAGCCTCTCTCCCAAAATTCCTCAAACTGCGGCATCTCGACGCCTAGCCCCTTGGCTTGCTCCATCGCGTCGGCATAAAATTCCTTCGCCCAGTCCATCTCGCTCTTGCCCTCGCTAAAGACCTCGTCTCTGCCCCAGCGCTTGCATATCTGCTCGCAGATCCAAAAGTCGCTCTTGCTCTCGCCCATCGGCTCCATCGCAGGCTTATAAGCCACGATGTATTCGCCCGTAGCGCCCGTTTGGTTGATGTCGTTACGCTCGACCTCGACGGCGACGGGAAGCACGATGTCGCTAAATTTCGCCGTACTCGTCCAGTATGGCTCGGCCGTAATGACGGTGTCGAGCTTACGCCACTGCTTGACGATGTTATTTACGTCTTGATGGCGCGTAAACATCGAGCCGCTCGCCATATACGCGACCCTCATATGCGGAAGCTTGATCTTGGTGCCGTCGTAGTCGATCTCCTTGCCCGGATGCTCCAGCGCCTCGATGCTGCGAGAGGACGGGATGGTAACGTTTTTAGTCGTTTTCCACGGCGCGCCGTCAATGTTTTCGTATTTTTCGTCAATGCGAGTGCTAAGCCCTTTGAGTACGGGCGCGACCTTGTCCGTAGCGCCTGCCGAGCCGTAGCCCAGGCTGAACTCAAAGCCGAGCCCTTCCTTGCCGATATGCCCTAGCATCGCGTTAAGCGCCACGAGCCCCCAGAAAGGCTGCTCGCCGTGGTCGGCTCTTTGAAGCGCGCGACCGATCAGCACGGTCGTAGGCTCCTTAGCTAGCGTCTCGGCGAAGCTTTTTATCGTTTCCTCGCTCACGCCGCAAATTTTGCTCGCCCACGAGGCATCTTTTACGACCTTGTCCTCGGTGCCTAGGAAGTAGTCTTTAAATTTATTAAATCCGACGGTGTATTTTTTGATAAATTCCGCATCATAAAGCCCGCTCGTAAAGAGATGGTGGCACATGCCGATGATGAGTGCAGTATCGGTGTTAGGGCGCACGATGATATTTTCGCTGCCGTAGTAGCGAGAGGTATCGTTTGCCATGACGTTTACGCTGTAGGTTTTGATGCCCGATTTTTTAAGCTCTTGCATTCCGACATAGCCGTCGTGCGTAGGCGGAACGGATGAAATTTGATTAGTTACCGCAGGATCGGTGCCCCAAAACACGACGTTTTTGGCGTTTTTGACGATCGCTTTCCACTTCGTAGGCGCATCATAAACGGCGCTTGAGCCCAGCACGTGAGGCATGATGACTAGCCCTGCGCCGGTCGAGTAGTCGCCGCTTTCTTCGACGTAGCCGCCCAATACCTTTAGCATTCGGTGCGCTACGGTGCGTCCCCAGCTGATCTTGCCGCTACCACCCCACCAGTAGCACTCGCCGTAGATCGCCTCGGCGCCGTATTTGTCGAAATTTTCTTTCAAAGCCTTTGCGGCTAGATCAAGCGCTACGTCCCAGCTAACGCGCACGAACTCCTCTTTGCCGCGCAGTTCGCTTTTGGCTGCACCTTTAGCCTTTAGATAGCTTTTGCGCACCATCGGATAGAGCACGCGGTTTTCGTTTTGGACGTTATCGGGCAGGCTATAATTCATCGTATTTGGAAATTTATCGCCTTCAAAATCGCTTACCGAAACGATCTGCGACGAGTTTAAATTTACCCAAAAAGTACCGAATCTGTTCGCGCCGAATACCTTTTTGTTATCAAAAATCGTCTGCGTGACCCCCTCGATCCTGCTAGCGCTTGCCGCGCTCGCGCCTAAAATCCCCGCCTTTAAAAAGTCTCGCCTTTTCATCTGATCTCCTTTATCATTCAGGTTTTTTTGCGTTGTGTTGTAGGTATTTTACGATCAAATTTAAATCGTCGCCCTCGAGCGCTACGTAGTTTGCATTGATCATCTCCTGCATGCTCGCAGGCCACTGATTTGCCGTGAAACTATTCGGCTCGTGAAGCCTATGACATGCCGAACAGATCTGCTCGTAGTTCGTCTTCGCATCTGCATAAAGCGCCTCGGCATCCTTAGCTACGGCATCCGAGCTGATCTCATAAACTCCCTCGACTTCGTACCAAACCTCGCCGTAATCGTCCTCGATCTTTTTGCTTTTTTTAAAATTTGCATCGGCTTCGTTCGTAAAGGTCGCGTAAATTTCAGCCCTGTCTCTTATACACATCTCCGAGCCCACGAGACCGATCAGTATC
>CAUUKU010000120.1:0-5437 GCA_963545665.1 uncultured Campylobacter sp.
GCGCGCGCAGTGCGAGATCATACCGCCGCTGTATGCCGCCGCGCACGGCGAGCGCACGAAAGAGGCGGAGACGATATATAAAAGCGCGGATCTAGCGAGCGTGGATTATGAATGAGTTCGGCTTTAGCTTCGATGCGAGCGCCTGCGAGCGCTGCGGCGGCAAGTGCTGCACGGGAGAGAGCGGCTATATCTGGATAGACGAGAGCGAGATCGCGGCGCTTGCGAAAAGCTTTGAAATTTCGCCTGCAAAGCTTAAAGAGGCGTATTTGCAGAAAATTGGCGCTAGATTTAGCGTAAAAGAAAAGCCCTTCGAGGGCGGACTAGCCTGCGCGTTTTTTGACGAGACGCGGCGTAACTGCGGGATTTACGAGCTGCGTCCGAAGCAGTGCCGCAGCTTTCCGTTTTGGGAGTATTTTAAAACGCATACCAAGGAGTTGGAGGAAGAATGTATCGGGGTAAAATTTTAATCATCGCGGCGCTTTTTGGAGCACTGAGCTTGGGCGCAGGCGGCTATCAAGACAAAACTAGCGGCGCCGAGACCGGTTTGCCTAGCACGGAGCCTCGCGTAGCCGCAAACGGCGAAGCGGAGCTAAGCGTTAATAAAAAGGCCTCCGACATAAACTCGAGCGTGACGGACGCTAAGCAGAAAAAGAAACGCGGCGGCCTAAAAGCGAAGCAGGGCGGCAAAAACAGCGCTCAAAACGATGTCGATAGAGCAAAGGATGCGGTAAAAGATGCGATCAAACAAGGCGTCATCGATCGCGGCGTGAGCGAAAAGGACATAACGAAAGAAAGGTTTGAGCGCGCGATGAAGGCGCAAGAATCCGCCGAGTTAAATTTCGACATTTTGACTGCGCTCGAGCTGACGCACAAAGACCCGATCACATCGATGCGGCTGTATGAAAAGGCATACAAAAAAACGGGCTCGCCGGTCTATCTTTTGGAGGCTTTGAAGCTTGCTTTTTCGTTAAAATATCAAAAAGATACGTTGCAATACATGAAATTAGGAGATAAGGAACTCGGCGACAATTCCGAATATTTAAGAATTAAAATCGGTTTTTATCTAAGCAATAAAGAAAATTTAAACGCAAACACCGTCGCGCTAAAGCTCGTAACCATCGATCCTAGCTCGCGCAGTTATGCGATTTTGGCCGCGACGTATTACGCGATGGAAAATTTTGAGCTCGCGAGGCAGTATTTTGAAAAAGCCTACGAGCTAGATAAGACGGATGAAAATTTGCTCCGCCTTTGCGACGTGCTTTTTAACAAGCTTAAAGACGCAGACGCGGCTATCCGCACGATAGAGACGCACAGGCGCATCTACGGCTGCGGCGGGATCGTGTGCGAGGTGCTAGCCGACGTGTATCGCGCCGACAAGCGCTATCTGGACGTCGCTAAGATCGATGAAGTGCTATACGAGGCGAAGGGGGACGTGAAATTTCTAGACGATATGATCGCGATTTATTATTATTCCAACGATTTTGATAAGATCATCGAAATTTTAAAAAAATACGACTACAAGCCCGCGCTTTTGATCGACGCCTACGCGCAGAAGAAGGACTATAAAACGGCGATCAAGCTGGCGCGCGAGGAATTTTTAAAGACGAAAAATTACGACTTTTTGGCGATCGAGGCGATCTACGAATACGAAAGCGCAGGCAAAAACGTCGATGCTAAGACCCTATCTAGCGTCGTGGAAAAATTTGAAAATATCGCGCCGCAGCTGAAAGATGCCATGCATCTGAACTACTACGGCTATATTTTGATCGATCACGATCTGGACGTGAAAAAGGGGATCGACTACGTCCAAAAGGCGCTTAAGATCGATCCTGGCTCGCCTTATTACATCGACTCGCTCGCGTGGGGATACTACAAGCTTGGCGAGTGCGACAAGGCAAAGCAGCAGATGGATAGGATCAAAGATGAGGAATTTTTCAAATCCCCCGAGGGCAAGGAGCATTTAGAGGCGATCGATGCGTGCGCGATAGGCGGGCAAAAGCCGCAGAGCCCCGCGCCGAAAGACCCCGTAGCGAAAAGCCCTGCGGTGCAAAATTTTAATTCAAACTCCGCCGCGCAAACTCCCGATCTAAATCTTGCGCCTCAAAATTTAGAGCAAAATTCCATGTCGCAGGACGCTACCGCGCAGGGCTCTAACGCAAACCCCGCTAATTCGGCGCCTAAAAATTCTACGTCGCAAAATTTTGAACAAAGCTCGGTTGCAAACTCCGCACCGCAAAACTCCGAGCTAAATTCCACGCAGCAAGGCTCCGCTCTGCCTAAATCCGCCGCGCAGGGCTTAGATGCGGCGCAGCCCGATTTCGCAAAACCCGCCGCGGAAAATTTCGACGCAAATTCCTCGGCGCAAGATGCCGCGCAAAAATTCGTGATAGATCCCGCCGTGCAAGAACCTTCGAGTTCGTCCGCGACAAATCCCGCCCAAAAAGGCGCTAATTGATTTTAGACGAAATTTTAAAGCGCACCCGCGAGGATCTGGCGCTTCGCAAAGAAAGGCTGCCCGAGGATCTGCTCGGTCGCTCGCTAAGCGCCAATCCCTATGAGCCGCGTGACGTCATAAGCGCGCTTAGAAGCGATGAAAAGGATCCGCTGCGCATCATCGCCGAGATCAAAAAGGCAAGCCCGAGCAAGGGAATCATCCGCGAGGATTTTGAGCCGCTAAACCTTGCCGTGGAGTATGAAAATGCAGGTGCGAGCGCCTTTTCGGTGCTTACCGAGCCGCATTATTTCAGAGGCGATTTGGAGTTCATTCCGCAGATCCGTCGTTATACTCGCACGCCCATTTTGCGCAAGGATTTCATCGTCGATCGCTATCAAGTCCTCGAGGCGCTGGTTTACGGCGCGGATTTTATCCTGCTGATCGCCAAAGCGCTTGAGCGCAAGGAGCTAAGAGAACTGCTCGAATTTGCCCGCAGGCTGGGGCTTGAGGCGCTGTGCGAGATCCACGATAAGGACGATCTGAAAAAAGTGGTCTTTGCAGGTGCGGGTATTATCGGCATCAACCATCGAAATTTAGAGACTTTCGAGGTCGATACGAGCCTGAGCGAGCGGCTAATACCGCTGATTCCAAACGGCAAGATCATCGTCGCCGAAAGCGGCCTGCACTCGCACGAGCAGCTTAAAAGCCTGCACGAGGCGGGCGTCGATGCGTTTTTGATCGGCGAGCATTTTATGCGCCAAAATGACGTCGGCGCGGCACTGCGCGAGATAAAGTTCGGCGCGAGCGGGATTTGAAATTCTAAACCGCTGCGTCGTGCGTAGCGCGCGGGTTAAAATTTTAAAATTTTCTAGCGCTTTTGAAAGTCCGAGCGAGCGGAGAGTTCAGGCGCCGCCAAAGCGGGCGATTTTAAAATTTAACGTCTTAAAATTTAAACTGCTTCAAGCTCGCACTAGCTGCAAGAAGTGCTAGGATAGATTTTTGCGCCCAAATGCCGCTTTAAATTGCACCGCCTGTTCCGTTCGTTTCAGCCTCTCAGAAGCCCGTTTAAACGCGGCGCAAACGTACCGGACAGGCGGGCAATTCCGCGAGTATCGCGCCCGCATGGCTCTATCGACACCGTGCCCGCGTCGAAATTCAGTAGTCAGGCAAACAGAATGAGCGCGAGCCGTACCCCAAGCCGCGGCACGCCGGCGTCGATTTGACTTACGCTGCGCGCATATTGCGCATCGCAAGGCTTGAGAGCTAGGGTTTTGAGCAGCAAGCGCGCAAGCGGCGGAATTTTATCGCAAGCGGCTTCGGCTTTGAAATTTTGCGGCGCGGCTCGCAGTATCTGCGCGCAAATACCGAGCACCGCGAGCAAAACGCCGCAAAAGAGCCCGCGCGGATTTAAAATTTCAGCTTTGCTAGCGAAGTTTAAGTTGCGCTGCGAGATTTAAAAGCCTGGCGCGCCGCAATCGTGCCGAGCCTGCGAAGCAAATTTTAAGCGCGCTCGCACCGCGCAGGCGAGGCATAAATTTCGCATTTCAAATGTAATTTACCGCGCCCATGCCTTTTGCATCGCGTAGGTGCGCTCACGTTTTGATCGCTGTTTTGGAGCGCGGCGGTATGTTGCGCGCCGCCATAGCTCATACGGCGCCGATCGGCAGCGCAGCTTGCGCCTCGCGCGGTGCCGTATGTCTTGCGCGCTACAAATTAAACAGATCCCGCGCCGTTTCAAACAGGCCCTCCGCGCGCAGATGCGATAAATTTCAAATCAAAGCCTCATCGCGTCGCAAAGCTTAAAACGGAAGCGCCGCCGCAGAGCAGAAATTTTAAAATAATTCGGCTTGCGAGAGTAAAATTTAAATAGCAGAGGGGGCGCAGAAGCAAATTCTAGAGCAAACGGCCCGCCTGCCGAAATAAAATTCCAGGCCGAAGCGCCGCTTCGGGAATGAAATTTTAAGATAAATTCGGTTAAAATTCGAGCGCAAATTTTGAAAAAAGGACCGGAATGGATTATCTTTGCGCCCCTTGGCGAAGCGAGTATTTTACCGAAAAAAGAAGCGGCTGTCCCTTCTGCGACGCGGCGGCGGATGCGGCGTTCGACGATCGCAACGGCGTGCTTTTTCGCGCGCAGCACTGCTTTGGGGTGATGAACCTCTACCCCTACAGCCCGGGCGCGTTTATGGTCATACCTTACGAGCACGTCGATAATATCGAGTGCCTTAGCGACGATGCGTGGGCGGAGATGAGCCGCTACGTGCGCGCCGGAGTGGGGATTTTAAAGCGCACGTTGGGCGCAAACGGCGTAAATATCGGGATGAACCTCGGCGCCGCCGCGGGTGCGGGCATAGCCGAGCACGTGCATTATCATCTCGTGCCGCGGTGGCAGCGCGATACGAATTTCATCACGACGATCGCAAACGTCCGCGTAAACGGCGTGTCGTTCGCCCCGCTTTTTGAGAAACTCAAGGCAGCTTACGCGGAAATCAAAATTTAAAACGGAGGATTGAGATGATTTTGTTTAGAGTAAAAAAAGGTGGAAAATGGAGTGTTATAAATCAAAAAGGAGAGGAGATTATTCCTTATATTTATGATTATGTTTGCAGTTTTAGCGAAGGCTTAGCTCGAGTCGGAAAAGACGGTAAATATGGCTATATAGACAAAACAGGTAAAGAGGTCATCCCTCGCATTTATGGTGATGCTCAGGACTTTTGCGAAGGCTTAGCTTGGGTCAAAAAAGATGGTAAATATGGCTATATAGACAAAACAGGTAAAGAGGTCATCCCTCGCATTTATGGTGATGCTCAGGACTTTTGCGAAGGCTTAGCTTGGGTCAAAAAAGATGGTAAATATGGCTATATAGACAAAACAGGTAAAGAGGTCATCCCTCGCATTTATGATGGTGCTCAGGACTTTTGCGAAGGCTTAGCTCGAGTCGTAAAAGGCGGTAAATATGGCTATATAGACAAAACCGGCAAAGAGATCGTTCCTTGTATGTAT
>CAUUKU010000121.1:0-5402 GCA_963545665.1 uncultured Campylobacter sp.
GCGCCTATTTTGCGCCGCTGCGCCGAGATAAGCATAGACGAAACGCCAAATATGGGCAATAGCCCCGCAGCGACCAAGCTTGCCAAGCGCGCGATGAGCGAGGGGCGGATCGCCGTGCTTTTTAGCGCTGGGGGCGGGATAGAGTGGATGGATATCTACGCTCCTGAGGCGGTGCGGGATAAAATTTTAAAGCTTGCGGATGAGATAAATCCGAATTTGGATTAAAATTTAGCGCCAACCTCGACTTGCGGCGAGAAATTTAAAATTTAAAAGCCGAGCTCTGCGCTAAATTTCACGCCAAACAGGCATTATGCACCCATGTGCGCGCAGACAAAAGCAGGGGCTGCGAAATATATCTCGCACCTATCGCCCTCTTCTTCTTGCCAAAAGATAAAACAAAATGATCGCTGCCAAAACCGCCGCGATTGTGGCGTAAATTTTACCCATGCCGCCGTAGCTTTTGGAGTCGTCGCTTAAATACAGGTTTATTACCGCGCCGTTGCCCGTTGAAATTTCAAGCTTGGCCCCCTTCGCGCCGTTTAGCTTTACGCGCAGCATATTTGCCGCGGGGCTTGAAATCTCGGGCTTATCCATCAAAGAGTAGCTGGTTTTGTAGCTTTTCATCAAATCGTTGCAGTCTTTCGGGGTTACGAATATGTCGTAAAACGCGCCATTTTTCACGCTCAGATTTTCTCCGCCTTGCACGACGAAGTATCTAAATTTAGGCGCCTGCGTGATAAACTCCCACCGCAGCGTCTTTTGCTTCCCGCCCTGCTCGTAATTAAACTCCGCGCCGTATTTGGCGTCAAATTTGAAAACCTCTCTGCTGAAAAGCACGAACTGCCTATCGCTTAAAATGGCGTTAGGATCGGAGTTTTTGTCTAAAATTTTAACGTTTTGAAGCTCCCTGCCGCTTTCGTAAATTTTAAAACTTTTCATCGCTACGGGCGGTCCCTCGGCATTAAATTCCACGCTTACGGGATTTGCGGTGATTTTGCACTCGGGCATGGGGTCTGGAATTTCATTGCTGAAAAATGCAAGCGCAGGCTCGTCGTTCGGGTAATAGACATAGGGGCGCGAGTTTAGCGCAGTGGCGCTTTTGAGCTTATCCTCTCTCATCCGCAGCGTTTCGTTTTTACACATCCCCAGTAGAAATTTGCCGCTTCCTTCGTCGTTTAAATTCCGCAAACAAAAGGCATTGAGGCGCGAATTTCCCATCTCAAAAACGTAGCTACTTTTTTTGCCGTGCTCAAAATAGCCGATACCGATCTCATCCGAGGCGAAATCCAAAAATGCAAATCTATGGTAGATCGCGCTAAGCAGCCCGTCGATCGCGCTTTTTAGATCGCTTGAATTATAGGATAAATTTTCTCGTACTGCGGCATTATAGCCTGCATAAAAAGCGCGCTTTGACGGATTTTCGCCCGTAAAATTCGGCTTGTCCGGGCTCTCGTCGTGCGACATCGCCTCGTTTGCGACGACATATTTTGCGTGATTAAGCGCGGAGATATTTAAAATTTCATTCTGCGCAAAGTAGTTTAGCCCCGATTTTGCGCGCACATTGTTGATGTA
Organism: uncultured Campylobacter sp.; assembly: GCA_963545665.1. Taxonomy (GTDB): domain Bacteria; phylum Campylobacterota; class Campylobacteria; order Campylobacterales; family Campylobacteraceae; genus Campylobacter_B. The sequence continues at coordinate 1,573 of CAUUKU010000121.1, forward strand.
GCTTAACGGATCGTCGTAAAAGGAAAAGCCGCTCATCGCAACGAGCGGCTGTTTTAAATTTGAAGGGGCGTTTTCGCATGCGGCAAAAAGCGCGCAAATCGCCCCGAGACCCAGAAGCCTAAGCCGTAGGGCCCGCTTTAGCAAACTCGACCCCCTCTTTTACGTCCTCGTAGCGTTTAAAATTCTCTTCAAACATCTTTGCTAGCTTATCGCGAGTTGCGACGTATTCGTCCTTGTTCTCCCACGTGTTGATAGGATTTAGCAGCTTCGTCTCGACGCCTGCGAGCTCTTTTGGGATAGCTAGATTAAATTTTTCAAAATTTTCAAATTCGCACTTTTTGATACTGCCGTCCAGGATCGCGTTTATGCATGCGCGCGTGGCCTTGATGCTCATTCGCTTGCCCACGCCGTAGGCGCCGCCGCTCCAGCCGGTGTTTACGAGATAGACGCTGACATTGTGCTTATCAATCTTTTCGCCAAGCAGCTTAGCGTAAACGGTCGGGTGCAGCGGCATAAACGGCTCGCCAAAGCACGCGCTAAAGGTCGCCACGGGCTCTGTGATACCGCGCTCGGTGCCTGCGACTTTGGCCGTGTAACCGCTTAAGAAATAATACATCGCCTGCTCTTTGGTTAGCTTTGCGACCGGCGGCAAAACGCCGAATGCGTCGGCTGTTAGGAAGATGATGTTTTTCGGATGGCCGCCCGCGGAGCTTGGCTCGTAGTTATCGATATGATAGATCGGGTAGCTAACGCGCGTGTTTTCGGTCTTGCTGCCGTCTTTGTAGTCCACGACGCCAGCCTCGTTGGCGACTACGTTTTCAAGCAGCGCGTCGCGTTTGATCGCGGCGTAAATTTCAGGCTCGCTGCTCGGGTCTAAATTTATGCACTTCGCGTAGCAGCCGCCCTCGAAGTTAAATATCCCCTCGTCGTCCCAGCCGTGCTCATCGTCGCCTATTAGCTTGCGGTTTGGATCGGTCGAGAGCGTCGTTTTGCCCGTGCCGCTTAAGCCGAAAAATAGCGCCGTGTCGCCCCCTTTGCCCACATTTGCCGAGCAGTGCATCGACATTTTGCCCGCAAGCGGCAGCCAGTAGTTCATCATCGAAAAAATTCCTTTTTTCATCTCGCCGCCGTACCACGTGCCGCCGATAACCGCGACGTTTTCCTCGACGTTAAAGATAACGAAAACGTCGGAGTTTAGCCCCTGCTCTTTGCACTCTTCGTTTTTGCATTTGCACGCGTTATAGACGACGAAATCAGGGCTAAATTTAGCTAGCTCCGCCTCGCTTGGGCGGATGAACATATTTTTAACAAAATGCGCCTGCCACGCGACTTCGGTTACGAAGCGGACCGATTTTTTGCTCTTTTCGCTCGCGCCGCAAAATGCGTCTTGGATAAAGATTTCCTTACCGCTTAGCTGTACTTTTGCCTTAGCTAAAAGCTTATCGAAAAGCTCTTTTGAGATAGGCTGATTTACCTTGCCCCAGGCGATGTATTTTTGGCTCGGGTCCTGCTTTACGAAGTACTTATCCTTTGGGCTGCGACCCGTGAAAATTCCGGTATCGACCATAAAAGTGCCGTTGCTTGATACGCGTCCCTCGCCCATAGCCTTTTCAAGCTCAAAAAGCTCGTCGTAGCTTAGGTTGTGATTGATTTTTTTGATATCTTTAAGACCCAGTTTATCCAGATCGTTCGGAGTTGTCATTTTGTGTCCTTTTTAAATTAAATTTTGATAAAAGATTGCGCTATTATAACTTAAAATTTAGATGAGTTCGCTTAAGCTGCGAGGATAGCTACGGTGAAATTTAGGCGGGATCGCCGCCTAAATTTTGGAATTTATTTTAAAATCGCAAGCGCCTGATCGGCATCGACCGTATCGCCTTGAGCGATCAAAATTTTATCGATTACGCCGTCACGCGGCGCTTCGATGTTTATCTCCATTTTCATCGCTTCAAGCACGATGATGCTCTGTCCCGCCTTAACGGCGTCGCCTTCCTTTATTAAAATTTTAAAAACGTTACTAGGAAGCGTCGCTTTTATATCGCAGCCGTCCGTACTCTCGCGCGCGTCGCTCGCGGGCTGCTCGCCGACGGAGCTTTGCGACTGCGGTTTTGCGGGCGCTGCGGTATCGAAGCTGACGTCGTATCGATCGCCGTTTACGAGCACGTTTTGCCCGACGAATTCTACGCTGTAAATTTTACCGTTGATCTTGACGTCGCATTTACCGCCTTTGGAAGTGCTGCGGGCGCATGCTGCGGGTGCTGCGTCCTCTTTTTTGCGGATCATGAGCTTGCCCTCGCCTTTTAAAAACGCGATACCCTTTTCTTTGCACGCAAGCGCGATGAATACGTTCTCCTCGCTAGGCTCGATGCCCTGCTCGCGTAAAATTCCTTTCGCGTAGGAGATGCTTTTGCTCTCGTCTAGATCTGCGATGTCAATCGCCTTTTTATTCGTAGGCTCTAAGCCCAGCTGCTCGGCGGCTAGCTTGATTACGTCTTCGTCGGGTTTAACGGGCGTTTTACCGAAATAACCTAGCACCATCTTGCCGTAGCCCTCGGCGATCTTTTTCCACGGGCCGAACATTACGTTGTTAAACGCCTGCTGGAAATAAAACTGACTGACCGGCGTCACGCTCGTGCCGAAACCGCCCTTTTCGACGACCTCGCGCATAGCCTTGATGACGGCTGGGAATTTGTCTAAAATTTTATTATCGCGCATCATCTGAGTGTTCGCTGTAAGCGCGCCTCCCGGCATCGGCGAAAACGGAATGAGCGGACTTACCTGCGTGGCCTCAGGCGGCATGAAGTAATCCTTCAAGCACTCGCCCAAAACCTCTTCGTATTTTAAAATTTTCTCTGCGTCTAGCCCTAGGTCGAAATTTTGCCCCTTCGTCGCGTGCAGCAGCGTAAGGATGTCCGGCTGGCTCGTGCCGCCGCTTACGGGATGCGCGGCAAGGTCGATGCCGTCTACGCCCGCAACGAGCGCAGCCTGATAGCATGCGACGCTAACGCCCGCCGTCTCGTGAGTGTGCAGGCGGATATGCACTCCGTCGCCTAAAATTTTACGCGCGCGCTTGATCGTCTCATAGACCTTCTGCGGGCTGCTCGTGCCGCTTGCGTCCTTGAAGCAGACGCTGTCGAACGGGATTTGCGCGTCTAAAATTTGACGCAGAATTTTTTCATAAAACGCCGCATCATGCGCGCCGCTACATCCCGGCGGCAGATCCATCATCGTAACCACGACCTCGTGCTTGAGCCCGTGGCGCGAGATGCGCTCGCCGCTAAATTTTAAATTTTCCACGTCGTTTAACGCGTCGAAATTTCGAATCGTCGTCGTGCCGTGCTTGGCAAAAAGCTTGGCGTGCAGATCGATGATCTCGCGGCTACCGGTATCGAGCGTGACGGTATTTACGCCGCGGCTAAGGGTCTGTAGGTTCGCCTCAGGCCCCACGATGCTTCTAAATTTATCCATCATCTCAAACGCGTCTTCGTTTAGGTAAAAATACAGGCTCTGAAACCGCGCGCCGCCGCCAAACTCGAAATGGGTGATGCCGGCGTCTTTGGCTGCGCTAACGGCAGGCAGGAAGTCCCGCATCGCCACGCGCGCGCCGAAAACAGACTGAAATCCGTCGCGAAAAGTCGTATCCATAACGTCGATAAGCTTTTTAGCCATTTTTAGCTCCTAGATTAAATTTATGCGTGAATTTTAATATTTCTAGCCTAAAAAAGCTTTTAAAGTAAAAATTTTAGATAAATTTCGCCTGCGTTCGCTCGCGGCGGCGGGGTTAAAATTTGGCGGCAAAATTAAAATTTTAATGCGGGCGGGACGGTTGG
>CAUUKU010000122.1:0-5388 GCA_963545665.1 uncultured Campylobacter sp.
CGAGATATACACTCGACTAGTCGTCGGCAGCGTCTGATGTGTATAAGAGACAGCCATAACCGACCTTAACGGCTCTAGGAATTTTTTGCTCTCGCAAATCATCAAAAAGATCGCGTTATATTTGGTGCTATTTGTTTTTACTATTTTCGTCACGGGCGCGCTGTACATAAGGTATCTGGGCTCTAAAATCGATAGCCTCTCGCAGACCAAAACCGAGCTTAACCAGCTAAATCAAAAGCTTCGCGACAACATCGAGGCGAGCAGGATGGAATTTGAAGCTATCGAAGGCAAGATAGCGGATTTGGAGCATGAGTTCGGGCTCGATCCCGAGGCGGACGAGCGCGTCATCGACCGCCTCTCGCACATCAAGCCGACCTCCGAGCAGGAGATCAAAGATCTCGCCGATAAGATCGTGCACGAGACATTCTCCGACGCGCTGATAAAGGAGATATTTTTGCAGATCCCAAACGGCAAGGTGATGCAGACCCATCAGCTCAGCGAAAAATTCGGCTGGCGCAACCACCCCATCTTAAAGCGCAAACAATTCCACCCGGGCGTCGATCTGCGCACGCCGCCCAAAACGCCCGTCTACGCACCCGCAGACGGCATAATCCAATACAGCGGCGCGGGCGGCAACGGCTACGGTTATCTCGTCGAGATCCGCCACAACTACGGCTTTACGACGCGATACGCGCATCTGGATTCAAATTTAACCCGTAAGGTGGGCGAGTTCGTAAACAAAGGCGATCTCATCGCGCTAAGCGGCAACACGGGGCTTAGCACGGGACCTCATCTGCATTACGAGATTAGGTTTTTGCAGCTGCCGCTAGATCCGTTAAATTTCATCGACTGGAACGAACAAAACTATAAAGAAATTTTTACCAAGGAGGAAGATATCCCATGGCAGTCTTTAATAAAGGCAATGCAAACGCCGCTCAAACAACTATAATTTCGGCAGGCACGCTCATCAAAGGAGAGATGCGTCTGTCGTGCATACTGCATATCGACGGCAACATCGAGGGCGACGTGATCTCCGATAACACCGTCGTCATCGGCAAAAACGGCACTGCACGCGGCTCGATCAAAGCAAAACATATAATCATCAACGGCAAATTTTTCGGCAATATCGAAGCCGAACTCGTCGAGCTGCTAGGCGGCGGCGTGCTCATAGGCGACGTGCTATCGCAAAGCTTCGGTATCGAAGTGGGCGCGAAATTTAACGGCAAAAGCGCGGTAAACGGCGGCGATCAGCCTCTCGTGGTGGACGGCAGCGTCTCCGAGGACGTCAAGCTGATCGACAAAGCGCTGGAAGAATTGGAATCGCACGCATAGATAATGTCGTGCGCGCCGAATAAGAGATCGCGCAGAGCGAAACGAGACCACCCGCAAGCAGCGAGCAAATTCATGCTGGTAAATGAAGTCTAACGAGTCCTGAGTAGTAAGAGCGAGCGCGACGCGAGCAAAACCCTCCCAGCAATGAAGCTCTGCGCTCAAAATGAGCCGCCCGGGGCATTAGAGCCGCGCGATATGCAAATGAGAAAGTGTGCGGCGCAATGAAATTCTATCGTCAAGCGCTTAGGGCTTTTGCGGCGCGAACGAGGCTGCAGGCGGCGAATGATAGCCGGCCAGATGTAGGCTCGCTCCCGATCGGCAAAGGGCGCGTGCTTGAGATTTTAGATCGATCGGGGACTGAAATTTTAAGAGCTCAAAACGCATCGCGCATTTGGAATTTAAAATTTTGCCTCCGCGCGGAACTTTAGAATTTGAGATTTCGTCTGCGACCGAGATTTGAAATTTCACTTGCGCCGGGGTTTGAAATTTTAAAATTTTGAAAAATTGCTCGGCGCAGCAGGCTCGCGGGCTTTAAAATTCCTAAATTTCACTCGTAAAGAGATCCAAAAATAAGAAATTCCGCTCTTTCGCCGCCGCATATGATTTTATGCTTCGGTCGCGGCGCCGAAATTCACGTCGCAAAATGAGGCGCCGATTTGCCCGTGCGACTTAAAATTTCAAAATTTAGGCCCGCTTTGATGGGCGCCGAAATCCCGTAAAATTTTCGCAGCATCAAGCACTCGGGGCAGAGGCCGAATTTATCGAAGCGGCGGGCGCTGCGCGGAATTTTTAAAATTTTAAAACCTCGCGCGACTTCAGATTTTGAAATTCTAAGGATTTGAAATTTTAAATATTTCGCCCCGGCGCGCGATGCGTAACCCTGCGCGATGGGATCAAATTTACCGCGCCCGCTTGCATTGCTATCGGGACGCTGCGCGCTACCGAAAAGACGATTTCGGTATGCGTTTATGAGGCAAAACGGCGTCTTGCGGCGACGCGGCGTGATTGCCGCCGCAAGCCGATCTTCTCGCGCATTTGCGCTCTAGCGGCGAAGAGCGGCGGGCGAAATTGCTCGGCCGCAAAGGAATTTAAGCCCATTATTAGATTAGTTATGTATAATGCAATTTCTTTTTACGGACAGATGGGTGAGTGGCCGAAACCACACCCCTGCTAAGGGTGCAGCTTCTAACCGGGGCTCGAGGGTTCAAATCCCTCTCTGTCCGCCATAAACCCCATTTTAGCGATATTTAAAGCACTTTTTCAGAAAGTTTGGCGACCCTAGCACTAGGCTTCCCGGGAAAAATCAATAAATTTGTATATTTCGATCGAAATCTTTTAAATTTGAGTTAAGGTAATTCACATAGACATCGTAAACCATCTTAGGCGTGGAATGCCCTAAAAGCTTTGCAAGCTCAACTGGTGAAACAAAATTTTGATAAAGCATATTCGTGGCGTATGTATGACGCATATTGTAAAGGCGACGATACTTTAAATTTAACTCCCTTAAAATAGGCTTCCAGCAATCATAAGTAAAAACACTAGTATCCTTATAAGGCCTGCCGTATTGAGTTTGCAACAAATATCTATGATAGCTATGATTAAAAAGAAAATAATCCAAAGCAGGATAAAGAGTATTTAAAATAGGCACTTTGCGAATGCTTAGATAAGTTTTAGGAGTGCTTTCGCCGAACCTTGAGCGAGTAGAATTCACAGAGATAACGCGATTTTGCAGGTCTATATCGGAAATTTTCAAGGCCAAAATCTCGCCCGTGCGAAGCCCCGTAAAGAAACCGACCTTTAGAAAAATCCTAAAATTCTCATTGTATTTTTTGGAAGCTTCAAGGATTTTCAAAACTTCCTCATTCGTAAAAGGCTCAATACGAGGCGTTATATGTTGCATTTTCTTTATGTGAACGAGCGGATTTTTAGAAATTTCCTCATCCTCTAAAGCGATCTTGATAATCTGACTTAGCGCCGAAAGATAGTGTTTTTTACTCTTGTTGCAAACATCAGATATTCCGTCAAGCCAAACGCGGATTACGGACGGCTTAATATCCGAAATTTTCATATTCTCAAAAAAGCGTAAGCGATTTGACACGATACCAGCATTTTTAACGAAAGTCGAGTTTTTCCACTCTTTCTTGCCAAATTTTAGATATAGATCAGCGTAATAGCTAAATTTCATCTATGTTCCCCTTAAAAAATACCAACCAATGCGTTTGCTTCGTTACTCTTTGCCCCAATAACGGAGCTATGGAAAAGCACTTTAGCACCTCCGCTAGCTTGATTTTGCTTTCGTTCCACTTGAAAATCAATGTCCCGCTGGGTTTTAAAACCCTCATACATTCATCAAAGCCTTTTGCTAAATCCTCTCTCCAATTCCCATCAAGCCGGCCATAATATTTTTCAGCCCACGAGTTCTTACCCGGCGTAGGCATATGTGGCGGATCAAACACCACAAGATGAAAGCTCTCATCCTCAAAAGGCAAATTTCTAAAATCTGCAACGATATCCGGATTTACTTTGAGTATTCGTCCATCACTCAAAGTATATGTTTCTTTACGTTTATCGCAAAACAAAACATTTTTGTTTTGTTTGTCGAAATAAAACATTCTGCTTCCGCAGCAGACGTCAAGTATTGGTTTCATTATTTCTCCCTATTAAAACGGATACGGTATCACGCCGTTATTGGAATACTTAAAGACTAGCTCGTCCATATCATCGTAAGCGTGCTCGCTAAAAGGTCTGATATGGTTCCTATACCTTTGAATAAAGCCGCGATCGATCATTTCGTTTTCGAGCATGGCGTAATCGACTATGCCGTTAATATCGTCGGTCATCTCTTTTTGGTTGTCGCGCCAATAGAGCTTGAGCCTTTCATCGCTCATATCTTTCCAAGCAGTGCGGAATATCTTGCTTGGTTTGTAAATTATAGGCTCGATACCGCTATTATAGGCAGCCTGAACGGATTTAAGCTCGTGAGATTGGATTTTACCGCTACTTTGAGCCGGATTGATATTCTTTACGTATTCATGCTTAAGCCGTCCGCAAACGTAATATAGCAGGTGTCCGTCCTCGTAGATTAGCTCCTCTGAAGTATATGGAATAGACATAAAAATACTCCCGCTTCTATAATCCCACTCTATAAGCGTATCGTTGAAATCCTTTAGAATATTAAGGTTGCCGAGATCACGCAGGCCTTTAATGAAATTTATCTTACGATATACCCAAAGCGGGATTGGGTTTTGCGAGGATAGAAACCTACGTATCTTATGCTTTATAAACCACGCCTGCACTTCGTTAATATCGTCAGTTTCGTTGAAATTTATAAAGGTCTTGGTGATATATTTCATCACGTAGCCCGTGGCGTTATTAATCGAGGTCTGAAAGCCGTTGATCTCACCGTTTGCTATTTGAGCGGAAGTCAAACGCTCGTTTCTTAAATTCTGCGGGGCATAGAATACGTCTTTGTAAATTTTAAGCAGATAGGGGATAGTATGCCTTGGAGCATATATCAAAGCATGAATATGCGGCACGCCGTCCTTTTTATGCGGCTCAAAGGTGCGGATATACTGAAATACCTCGCCTTTATAAGCATTGCGAAAGCGCATAGTAAATTTATGAAAGTTATGATTTAGCACGTTAACCAAATCCCTTATGCTAAAGGGAGCGCCCTCGTTAAGCTTTTGCTTCTGCTCGATCGGAAGCGATCTAATGTCTTTAGTGGTAAAGGTAGCAAAATTTCCCACTAGCGCCTTACGGAAGCAGCCGTTTAAGGTAATGGTTAAAAACACGGGCACCAGCTCGTGCTTAATCGAAAGCATATGTATAGTATTTGTCCTATTGGCTACCTCGGCGTAATAGGTGCTTGAAAAGTTTGCAGACTTTGAGACCGAAAGCAAACTTCTTTCCTCGCCGAAAGAATTTACAAATTTAAAGCTTTGCAAAAACTTTCGTTGCTTATCGATTTTTTGCTTTACGATACTAAAATCCGCTTCATCTAATCCGAACATCTTTAAGCTTCGTTTCAAACTAACAGTTTTTTATTAAATTGAC
>CAUUKU010000123.1:0-5360 GCA_963545665.1 uncultured Campylobacter sp.
GGCGACTTCGCGCTTAAGGCGGACTTTGAGGCGATAAACTACGCGGAGCTCGGCGTCGATCCTGCGCGGCTAAATTTCGATGAAACTGTACTGGTGCTTGGAGTCGGCGATCAAAAATCTTTCACCGCCTTCCCTAGCCTAAATTTAAACGGCACGGAGCTTAAGCAGTATCACGGCAACACTGAGGCTAAAATTTTCGATCGAAGCCTAATCTACAAGCTCCCCGCTTCCGCGCTTTCGTCCGATTTTAGCATCAGCGGCACGCTTAAAATTCAAGGCGGCAAAGCGCTTCATCTTGCTCCGATCGCGCAAAATAGCCGGTTCGAGCTTAGCTCTACTTGGCCATCGCCTAGCTTTGGCGGCGGTTTCATCGCCAAATCGCGCGAAGTAAGCGCTAACGGCTTTAAAGCTTCGTGGGAAGTCACAGGCTTAGCCGCGGGCATCGCTCCTGCGTGGCTGGCGGATCAAGACGCGCAGATTGCGATGACGAGCCGGCGCAGCTACGACGATAGAAACGACGCCGTAAGTATTGGCTTCATCGAGCCCGTGAACAACTACTCGCTGATTAAGCGCTGCACGGATTACGCGCTGTTATTCTTAGCGGTGCCGTTTTTAGCGATCTTTTTGTGCGAGGTTTACACTCACGAGCGCATTCACCCGATCCAGTATCTACTCATCGGCCTGGAAGACGTCGTTTTCTACCTACTGGTGCTTTCGCTTTCCGAGCATATGGGCTTTGCGCTTAGCTATGCTGCTTCGGCGATCGCGGTCAGCGCGATAGTGTTTTTCTACGCAAGCGCGATATTTAAAGGCGTGCGCTGGGGCGTTTTCATCACCTGCGTTCAGCTCGTCTCATACGCGATCCTCTACGTCATCTTAAATTCCGAAGACTACGCCCTATTGATGGGAAGCTTGATGATATTCGCGGTGATTTCGCTGGTGATGTATTTTACGCGCAAGCTCGATTGGTACGATACGGCGATCCCAAGCGGCGAGAAAAAGCAGGAGCAAGAGCCTGAAATTTAGCCTTTAAATTTGCCGCTAAATTTAATCGCAACGGCCTTTGGAGCTTTAAAATCCAAAGGCCATTTTAAATTTGCTCGCTAAATTTCAACTGCCAAAATTTCATCTATCTGAAATTTTACCCGCCGCGGCAGACAAACCGCGACCGAGCCGAACGGTACGCTTTAAATTTAGCCCTGCGAGCGCAAACATACCGCGACAAAGATAAAATCTAGATCGCGCCGCTTTAAATTTTAAAATTTCATCTATTCCATAGCGCCGATTTTTGAGTATAATGAGCGAAAAATTTTAAGGATTTTGTGTGATACTTGCTATTGAGAGCAGCTGCGACGACAGCTCGGTCGCGGTGATGGATGAGCGCAGTTTCGAGCTGAAATTTTACGAAAAAATAAGCCAGGAGGCCGATCACGCCAAATACGGCGGCGTCGTGCCCGAGCTTGCCGCGAGGCTGCATACGGAGGCGCTGCCGCGGATTTTACAGCGTGCAAAGCCCTATTTTAGCGAGCTTAGCGCCGTCGCAGCGACCAATACCCCGGGGCTCAGCGTGAGCCTTATCGGCGGCGTGAATATGGCAAAAGCGCTCGCGCTCGCGCTAAATTTGCCGCTCATCGGTGTAAATCATCTCATAGGTCACGTTTACTCACTGTTTTTAGGCGGCGAGGCGCGATTTCCGATGGGCGTTTTGCTCGTTAGCGGCGGACACACGATGGTTTTGGATATCGACGCGGCGGGGGATATCGAAATTTTAGCGACCACCGGAGACGACAGCTTCGGCGAGAGCTTCGATAAGATCGCCAAAATGCTAGGCCTCGGCTACCCCGGCGGCGCACTCATCGAGGAGCTTGCAAAAGGCGGCGAGCCGCGGTTTGAGCTGCCCGTGCCGCTAAAGGGCGACAGGCGGCTGGAGTATAGCTTTTCGGGGCTTAAAAACGCCGTGCGCGTGCAGATCGAAAAGCTAAAAGAGGCAGGCGAGCTAGATGAGCGGGCGATGCGCGATCTGGCGCGCTGCTTTGAGGACGCGGCGTGCGCGCACATACTGGATAAATTACAGCGGATCTTTGAGCTGCGCCGCTTTGCGCGATTCGGCGTCGTGGGCGGAGCGAGCGCAAACCTGCATCTGCGCGGACTTTTGACGGATCTGTGCGAGCGGGCGGGCTGCGAGATACTTTTCGCGCCGATGAAATTTTGCTCCGACAACGCCGCTATGATCGCGCGCGCGGCGATAGAAAAGCTGCGTAAAAAGGATTTCGTCGCGCCTACAGAGCTTGAGATTATCCCGCATCTAAATCTACGCTCGGCGTTTGAGTAAAATTTTAAAATTTACAGATAATCTGCGTCCGCTAGCGGATTCTCACGCGCTGGATGTTTGAGTAAAATTTCATCTCGCGCTTGCTCACGGTTGGGTTTTTGGATAAAATTCACTTTAAATTTACACATCGCGTTTCGGGCTCGCGCCGCGTTTTGTTAAATTTTTCGTACTCGCACCGTCATCGATGCGGCTACCCTTGCACGTCCTTGCCGCTTGCAATGTCTACTAAAATTTGATCGGCTTGTTCTCGCGTCATTTTTTATCCTTTCTTAATCGTGCAAAAAAGTTACGACTTCGTGTTCTTTTGGCAGGAACTTTCTACCGTGTATGCCACTTTCGCCATATTCTATCAAAGCTTCATTAAGCACCTTATAGAGCTCATCTAACGAAATTCCATCAAGACTAGAATTTATATTTTCTAGCTTATATTTGATAAAAAACGGATTGTCCACGAGCATTTTACTTGTGGTTTCGTCATAAATTCGCCTTATATCAAGCTCAATAACATTGCCCTTATAACATAAAATATAAATCTCCTCGCCCGTAAATCCATCTCGTGGATCCGGCAAGTGCGGATCACACACAAAGATGAACCAAACATCTCTTTGCCTATCGATAACCCAATCAAGTTGTTTTATACGTTGATCGCCTAATGGAAGTTCACCAAAATTTGCTCTGGAGCTATTTACTATGTCAATAACACCATATTTCTCAATATCCTCTTTCGAAATATATTCTGCAACAAACGCCATTCTCTCCTCCTTAAAAAATTTAATAATCTTGATTTTACGATATGTTTATATCTGCCTGCGCGCTAATAATATAGCGTAGGGTTAAATTTATAATTGATTTTTGCTTTGAACCATGCGCAACGCTCGCATTAAAATTTTTCAAATTCCGAAGCGCAGTTTAAATTTACAGCCGCGGCTCGGCGCGCACTAAAGTGCAGGCCGCCGCCGTATGTTTGAAATCCCGCCACAAATCGTGCGGCGCTACGTATTCAAAACCCGCACATATCAGGTGCTGCGATGACACGCCGAGCTATGCGGGCTCGGTAAAATTTAACCGCGGCGCGATTAAGCTTCTATCGCGTAGGGGATTTTATCTTTCGCGCCGGCGCCAGCAAAGCCTTTAAGCCGCAGCAGGCAGCTGTCGCAAAGCCCGCACGCAGCGTCCTCACGCTCGTAGCAGCTCCACGTAAGCTCCAGCGGCACGCCGATCCCAAGCGCTAGCGAGACGATCTGCGCCTTGCTAAGGTGCACGAGCGGGGTTTTGATGCGCGGATGAAAGTCGCGGCTCGTGCCCAGATCGAGCGCTCGCTCAAACGCGCCGATGAACTCCGCGCTGCAATCGGGGTAGCCGCTACTGTCCTCCTGCACCACGCCGATGAAGATCGCGTCGCAGTGCTCCTTCTCGGCAAGGGCGGCGGCGATGCCCAAAAACACGCCGTTGCGAAACGGCACGTAGGTGCTCGGCAGATCCGAGAACGCGCTCTCTCCGCTTGGCGGTGAAATTTTGTCGTCGCGAGCTAAAATTTTGCCGCCTTGAGTCGGATTTTTACTGCCTTGCGGTGAAATTTCATCGTCCCTGAGTGAAGCTTCATCGTTTTGGGTTAAAATTTCGTCTTTCTGCGCGCAGCTGCCGCTATTTCGCGCCAAATCTGCACTTAGCGTAGCGTCCGCAGGGCTCGTCGAAAGATTTGCCTCGGTAAAATTTTGCCTGTCAATCTCGGCATTCTTGGAATTTGCCGCAATAGAATTTTGCCCGTTTAGTTCGGCGACGGAATTTGTCTCGATAAAATTTAGTTCTCCAAACTCGGCGCTCTTGGAATTTGCCGCGCTGTCAATCTTGGCGCCGGTAGTATTTGCCGCGCCGCAAAGCTCCGCCGCGCCCTTTCTGATCGGTAAAGTGCCGTCCGTAAGGGCGCTGCCGCCGATCTGCGCGATGAAGCGAGCGTCTAAAACGAACCTCTTTGCGACCCCCAAATCATCGCAAATTTTACCGAAGCACTCGCGCTCCTTGCCCATCGTGCGCTGATCGTAGTCGAAGTGTAGCGCCACGATCTCGTAACCTTCGCGCCTCGCGATATAGGCGCAGGTCGCGCTGTCCATGCCGCCGCTGATCACGCATAAAGCTCTCATTTTCGTCCTTTTTTTGCTAAAATTATACGAAAATTTTATAAAAGAGGGGTAAAAATGATACTTTGCGAGCAGCCCTATCCCGAAATTTTGGACGCTATCGCGGCAGAGCTGGGCGGCGGGAGCGTCGAGCTAATTTTCGTGCGCAGCGAGGAGATGCGGCGGCTAAATGCACAAACGCGCGGCATCGATAAGACGACCGACGTGCTGAGCTTCCCGCTCGATCCAGCGGCGTTTGCGGGCTTCGGCGGAGATTTGAGCGAGGAAAATTCCGCGCATGAAAACAGCGGCGATAAAATTCTAAACGATACGAATTCCGCTAGTGGAAATTCAGACACCGCAAAAGCTGCCAGAGAAAATATGAGCGCTGTAAATTCCGCAGGCGAAAATCAAAACGCCGTAAATTCCGCGAGCAAAAATCCTAATGACGAAAATTTAAAGAGTGGGAATTTTAACGGCGAAAATTTTACTCACGCGCTGCTCGGCTCGGTCGTGATAAATTTAGACCTCGTAGAGCTAAAAGCCGCGCAGTTAGGGCACGGCAGGGATGACGAGACGGCGCTGCTTTTTACGCATGGCTTGCTGCACGTGCTAGGCTTTGACCACGAGAGCGACGGCGGGCAGATGCGCGCCAAGGAGTGCGAGATAATCGAGAAATTTCGTCTTCCAAAAAGCTTGATCGTGCGAACGGATGAAAGCGAGGAGTAGGCGCTGTATATCGAAAAGGGGTGAGCAAGGCATGTGCGGCGGCGTAAAATTCTAATCAAATTTTAAAAACGCAGATTGGGAAGCAAAAATAAGCGACCCAAAACCGCAGCGATAAAACATAACGTGCAAGTAGCAAAATTAAGCAAACCAAAACTCGGCGGTATAGAGCAACTCCTTAAAAT
>CAUUKU010000124.1:0-5050 GCA_963545665.1 uncultured Campylobacter sp.
TTTATAAAAATTTTTCATAAACTATTGACAAGAATATAAATTTTGCATATAATCTTAGCACTCAAACACATTGAGTGCCAATTTTAGAAAATCACAAATCAAAGAAAGGACTGAAATGAAATTTCAACCACTTGGCAAGCGCGTTTTAATCGAGCGCGAGGAGGAGACCAAAAAGACCGCTTCGGGCATCATCATCCCCGACAATGCTTCAAAAGAGAAGCCTTCGACCGGCAAAATCGTAGCCGTCGGCAGCGAATGCGAGGGAGTGAAAAAGGGCGATACCGTAGCGTTTGCAAAATACGCAGGTAGCGAGATTAGCTTAGATGATAAGAAATTTCTTATCTTAAATTTAGAAGACGTTTTAGGCATAATTAAATAAAAAAGGATTGAAAATGGCAAAAGAGATTATTTTTTCAGACGACGCAAGAAACAGGCTCTACGCGGGCGTTAGAAAGTTAAACGACGCAGTTAAAGTCACCATGGGGCCTCGCGGTCGCAACGTATTGCTTCAAAAAAGCTTCGGCGCTCCTGCGATCACAAAAGACGGCGTAACCGTCGCTAAAGAGATCGAGCTAAAAGATACGCTCGAGAATATGGGCGCTTCTTTGGTGCGCGAAGTAGCGAGCAAAACCAATGATCAAGCGGGCGACGGCACTACGACTGCGACCGTGCTAGCTCACGCGATCTTTAAAGAGGGCCTACGCAACGTAACTGCGGGCGCAAATCCGATCGAGGTTAAGCGCGGTATGGATAAATTTAGCGCTGCGATCATCGAGGAGCTAAAAAAATCCTCTAAAAAAGTAAACGGCAAAAAAGAGATCGCTCAGGTCGCTACGATCTCTGCGAACAATGACAGCTCCGTCGGCGATCTGATCGCAGACGCGATGGAGAAGGTCGGCAAAGACGGCGTCATCACCGTCGAAGAGGCAAAATCGATCAACGACGAGCTAACCGTCGTCGAGGGAATGCAGTTTGACCGCGGCTATCTAAGCCCGTATTTCATTACAAATGCTGAGAAGATGCTAGTCGAACTAGGCTCGCCGCTAGTTTTGCTATTCGATAAAAAAATTACAAATTTAAAAGATCTTCTTCCGGTTTTGGAGCAGGTTCAAAAAAGCGGCAAACCGCTTCTAATCATCGCCGAGGATATCGAGGGTGAGGCGCTTGCGACCTTGGTCGTAAATAAACTTCGCGGCGTGCTAAACATCTCCGCGGTCAAAGCCCCTGGATTTGGCGATCGCAGAAAGGCGATGCTTGAAGATATCGCGATTTTAACGGGCGGCACCGTCATTAGCGAGGAGCTTGGCAGAACGCTAGAAAGCGCTTCTATGGCCGATCTCGGACAAGCCGAGCGCATAGTAATCGACAAAGACAACACCACTATCGTAGGCGGCGCGGGCAAGAAAAAAGATATCGACGCGCGCGTTTTGCAGATCAAAGCTCAGATCGCCGAGACTACGAGCGATTACGACAAAGAGAAACTTCAAGAGCGTATGGCTAAGCTTAGCGGCGGCGTTGCAGTCATCAAGGTGGGCGCTGCGACCGAAACCGAGATGAAAGAGAAAAAAGACCGCGTGGACGACGCTCTAAACGCAACTAAAGCAGCCGTAGACGAGGGTATCGTAATCGGCGGCGGCGCTGCGCTAATCAGAGCGGGACTTAGCGTAAAACTAGCCCTAAGCGGCGACGAGCTTATCGGCGCGGACATCGTTAAGCGCGCGCTTTTCGCTCCGCTTCGCCAGATCGCCGAAAATGCGGGATTTGACGCGGGCGTCGTAGCAAACGCCGTCGAGCAGAATAAAGACAAAAAATTTGGCTTCAACGCCGCAAACGGCGAGTACGTCAATATGTTTGACGCAGGCATCATCGATCCTGTGAAGGTCGAGCGTATCGCGCTTCAAAACGCTGTCTCCGTCGCAAGCCTGCTTCTAACGACCGAAGCGACCGTAAGCGAGATCAAAGAGGAAAAACCTGCAATGCCTCCAATGCCTGATATGGGCGGAATGGGCGGTATGGGCGGAATGATGTAGTCCCATGGGGGCGTCATTCGGCGCTCCCATACGCGTTGACATGGCGCTGCGAAATCTTGCAGCTCTTTGTGCGGTGCCGTAAAATTTCACGGCACCTCGCCGCGTTATAAAATTTTATGGCGCTTTCCTTTTTGTGCGGCTTGCCGCGAGTTTTTATGGCGCTTTATACGACCTTTTCATTAATTTCAAAATCCATCATTTTAAATTTACGGCGCGAAATTTTGAGTCCCGCGCTTAAATTTAACGCCGCTTAATCTAAGCTCTGCTAAATTTCATCCCAAAGGAAGGAAGACGATGAAAAATTTTGCCCGCATTTTTATACTTGCGCTCGCTCTTGCTGGATTTACGGAGCTGTCCGC
Organism: uncultured Campylobacter sp.; assembly: GCA_963545665.1. GTDB lineage: Bacteria > Campylobacterota > Campylobacteria > Campylobacterales > Campylobacteraceae > Campylobacter_B. The sequence continues at coordinate 2,390 of CAUUKU010000124.1, forward strand.
TCAAGGCGCGGAGCATCAAATCGTCGCGGTGCAAAATCATACATCCAAAATCTCAGTGCAAGAGAGCGCCAAAACTAAAAGCCATGAGAGTAAAAATTCCGCGATCGAAATTTCAAATTTTAAAAGCTCCAAAACCGAAAAATTCGCCCCAAAAAACTCGAAAGCAAAAAGCTTAAAAGCAAAAAATTCCGCCGCACGCTCAAGAAAATCCGCTCCAAAAAATTCCGCCAAGAGCGTTCCGTTCAGATCCGCGCAAAAAGGCGGAGGGCGCGCTTTTCCGCCGCTTAGGCTGGAGGTGAGCGAGAGGGCGTATTATGAGGACGGCGCCTGGAAACTAAGCGATCCCGCTCCCTCTAGCGCGGGCACCGAGCAGGCGCGGCATCCAGGCAGGGGCTTTTCGTTTTCGACCGAGTTCGGTTCGGACGCGCCTAGGTACAAATGGCAGCAGAAGGACGGCGCGGGCGGCGGCAAAAGTCGGAACGAATCGGCGCTGGATATTTTGCAAAACAAGATGGATACGATTAAGCTCAACGTGGAATTTAGGCACTAATATCCCGCCGTGCTTGGCTTAAAAGCTAAAAATTTATCGGCGGCTCCGAAAAGGCTAAATTTTATTATTGCGCTAGCTCCACGTAAAATTTAGCCTGCGAGCGGACGTGCGGCGTAAATTTAAAATTGAGCCTCGCACGCTGTATAAAATAGATCAAAGCTAGCTGCTAGTAAAATTTAGAGATTAAGCGTTCCTGCAGGCGTAACTCGTCGCTTATGCCTATCAAATTTACTTAAAATTCGGCTGAAAATTCCGCGCCCGTATTGGTTTGATCTCGCACTCCGCCGGTTTTGAGCCTACAATAAAATTTATTTAACCAAACATTCCGAGCGCTCTTAAATTTAACAGATACCGATCGTACCGCACCCGCCTCGCTTTGAAAGATCCGCCGTTGAAATTTAACAGTTGAAATTTAGCAAATGAAATTGCAAGCGGGCGGATAAAAGCGCTCGGCGCCGCTTGCGCTAGCCTGCTAAATTTACAAAATTTGCGCTTCGCAAAGATAATGCAAGCGATATTTTGCTAAAATATCCGCTCAAAGGAAAAAGATGCAAAGATACAAGACCAAGCAGATCAAGGTGGGCTCCGTAGCGATCGGCGGCTGCGCGCCCATCTCCGTGCAGTCGATGAGCTTTTCTAAAACGAAGGACGTGGAGGGCACGCTAGAGCAGATTAACCGCCTGTATTTCGCGGGCTGCGACATCGTGCGCTGTGCCGTGCTTGATAAGCAGGACGCGGACGCGCTCGCGCGCATCAAAAAAAGCTCGCCGCTCCCCATCGTAGCGGACATCCATTTTAATTTTCGCTTGGCGCTGCAGGTCGCGGAGTTTGTCGATGCTATCCGCATCAATCCGGGCAATATCGGCGGCAAAGAGCGTATCAAAGAGGTCGTGCGCGCGTGCAAAGCTCGCAACCTACCTATCCGCATCGGCGTAAATTTGGGCTCTTTGGAGGAGCAGTTTGAGCAAAAGTACGGCCGTAGCGTGGAGGCGATGGTGCAAAGCGCGCTGTATAACGCCGCGCTGCTGCAGGATGAGGACTTTAGCGATATCGCGATCTCGCTTAAGACTTCGGACGCGCCGAGCACGGTGGCTGCGTATCGCGCGCTGCGCCAGCTATGCGAGTATCCTTTTCATCTGGGCGTGACCGAGGCGGGGACGAAATTTCACGCGAGCATCAAAAGCGCGATCGCGCTGGGCGCGCTTTTGATGGAGGGGATCGGCGATACGATGCGCGTGAGCATCACGGGCGAGCTTGAGGAGGAGATCCGCGTCGCGCGCGCGATCCTGCAAGACGCGGGCGTGCAAAAAAGCGGCGTCAATATCATCTCGTGCCCTACCTGCGGGCGTTTGCAAAGCGACCTGCTAAGCGCGATCAAAATCGTCGAAGAAAAAACCGCGCACATCAAAACGCCGCTAAATATCAGCGTCATGGGCTGCGTCGTAAACGCGATCGGCGAGGCGAAGGGCGCGGATGTGGCGATCGCGTTCGGCAACGGGCGCGGCATCGTGATGCGCCACGGCGAAGTGGTCGCCAAACTTGATGAGAGCAAGCTCGTGGAGCGGTTTTTGCAAGAGGTCGAGGACGAGGTGCGGGTTCGCGAAGGAGCGTGAGAGCCGCGGGGCGCCTAGCCGGTTAAAGCGGTTAAAAGCCGCTACGGCGCGTGGCTTAGTCCTGCGGTTTTGTGTTTCGGCGCGCTGGGCTCATCGCAGCTCGTTTAGGCTCATCAACACAGCGTGTCTTGGCGTAAAATTTTAAAATTTAATTCCGAGGCAGCGCTTTTAAATTTGAGCCTTTGGGAATGCGGCTTGGAATTCTGGATTTAAATTTTAGCTCTGGAATTTTGTTTTTAAATTTTGGTTTTGAAATTTTTAACTTTGCAATTCGCCGTGAAATTTTATTTTAAAATTTGAGCCTCGCGATTGGGCGCCAAATTTGCGGCGTAAAATTTCAAGGCACGGCGCAGGAGTCGAGCCGCGTTAAATTTAGCGCGACGGACGCACCGTTTGCGAAACAGCGGGCGAGCGTTAAATTTAAATGCCACGACATTCGGCTCATTGTTTAAGGCGTTTGAAAAATTTCAAATCGCGACGCTTCGGTTTAAATTTAGA
>CAUUKU010000125.1:0-5027 GCA_963545665.1 uncultured Campylobacter sp.
GTCATATTTTAACCGTATTTCGCTAAAATCCCAAAATGATTATTGACGGCAAGCAGCTGTTTTTGCACCTTTTAAACCGGCATCCGCAGAAATTTATCCGCATTATCCTTGCTAAGGAGTGCGAGAAAGAAATTTTTAAAAAGATCGCCGCGACCGGCGTAAAAATCGAGCGCGCCGATGCTAAAAAAGCTCAAGCCCTCGCTCGCGGCGGCAACCATCAAGGCTTCTTGGCCGAGGTGGAGGAGTTTGGCTTCGGCGATCTAGCTAGCGTCAAAGACGATAAATTCGTGCCGATCCTTTACGGGCTTACCGACGTCGGAAACATCGGCGCGATAATGCGCAGCGCCTATGCTTTGGGCGCGGACAGCGTGATCGTCGTCGCAAATAATCTAAATATGGCGGGCGTAGTGCGCGCAAGCTCGGGCGCGGCGTACGAGCTAAACGTCGTTAAGGCCGCAGACGGGCTTAGCGCGATAAACGAGCTTAAACAAAGCGGCTTTGAAATTTACGCCGCGGGTGCGGACGGGACGAACTTTAAGGAGTTAAAGCTCGGCGCGAAAAACGCGCTCGTAATGGGGAGCGAAGAAGAGGGGATACCCGCTAGGGCGCTTAAAAAATGCGACTGCGCGGTATCGATAAAGATGCGCGAAGGCTGGGACTCGCTTAACGTAAGCGCGGCATTTGCGATACTATGCGATGGAATTTTAAATGGAAGAAATAGAAGAGAAGTTAAATAATACGGACGAGCAGGCGGAACAAACCGAGAAGCCCGAGCAAACGCAGCAGCCAAAAAATAGCGATCTAGATAAATTAAAATCTATGGATCTGATCGAGATTGCGCGTACGACGCGCATCGACGCGCAAAATTTAGAATACATCATCAATAAAGACTTCGAGAAGCTAGCAAATTTTAACGTTAGAGGCTACATTAAAATTTTAGAGCGCGAGTTCGGGCTGGATCTGTCGGACTGGCTTAGCGAGTTTGAGGTCGCGAAAGAGGGCTTTGCGCCCGTTAAAAAGGCCAAAGTCGAGCAGGTCTATACCAGAAAGATGAGCCCCGAGCGGAGCGGCGGCGGCTGGCTTTTGTGGCTGCTGATTACGGTTTTGTTGATCGCGGCAGTTTTTTATTTCGGACTTTACAAAAGCTTTAACGACTTTTTGGGCTCGCTTTTGGGAGAGCAGAACAAAACCACCTACTCGGACGCTCCGATCGTAAATAACACTCAAAAAAAGCTTGAAAACATCGGTATTGACGTCGTTTCGCGCAACGCTACGGAGGATAAATTCGCTATAAAGCAGGATATGAATACGACCCCCGCGATGGATGAGAATTTGAGCTCGCTAAACGCGCTGGACCGCTCTATCAGGATCGAGCGCGCGAGCATTAAAACGGAAGAAAATTCCACCGACGAAAACGCTACGCAAAGCGAACCCGCGCCCAGCAAGGATCTCGTGCTTAGCCCGCGCGGCAAGATGTGGATCGGCATCATCGATCTAAAAAGCGGTAAGAAGCGTGAGGCGGTCATAAACAGCCCCTATATCGTCGCTTCGCAAGGAGACGAGGAGTTGCTCATCGCCACCGGGCACGGGATGTTTGAGGTCGGCAAAGCCGACGGCAACGTGAGCTTCAACGAAAAAAATACTCAAAAACTCCGCGTCAAAGACGGAAACGTCACTAAAATTTCAAACGATGAGTTCCTGCGCCTAAACAAGGGCAAGAAGTGGTAAAATCCTCGTTCTCGTGCGCAGCTCTTCGCTCGTAGGACTGCGCCGCCGCCGAGAATAGAATTTTAACCCGCTGCGGCCACGGCTTAAATTTCAGCTCACGAGCATAAATTAAACGGCTCAAACCGCGCCGCCTTAGATAGAATTTTAAGCGGTGCAGGTAAAATTTAACGGCGCGATAAAATTTCAAGCGATGCGGGCGCTTGCGGTAGCGCGATAAATTTAAAGAGCATCCGTTCGAGGACGCGGCGTAAAAACGGCAGCTTTGATCGTTATCGTTTTGAGTTGACGTAAATTTAAATGTCGCGCAAAGTGTCGCGACGCGATAAATTTAAACGATCAATGCCTCGGCGGTTTTAAAATTTTAGCGAGGCAAAGGTTTAAACCGCCCGAGCGATATAAAAGCGCCGCCGCATCGCCGCTAAGGTTTGAAATTTTAGCCTTCATGCGCACGCACAGATCGCGGCGTTTAAGGCGCTAAATTTCAAATAGGGCTTGAAAATACTTTAAGATAAGAGGTTTAGGATGTTTGACGAAATTCGTTTTTCAAAAATCGAGCGTTTGCCCAATTACGTTTTTGCCGAGGTTAATGCCATAAAAATGGCAGCGCGCAGGGCGGGCGAGGACATAATCGATTTTTCGATGGGCAATCCCGACGGCAGGACGCCGCAGCATATAATCGACAAGCTTTGCGAAAGCGCGCAAAAGGACAAGACGCACGGCTACTCCGTAAGCCAGGGCATCTACAAGCTGCGACTTGCGTGCGCGAATTGGTACAAGCGCAAATACGGCGTGATCTTGGATCCTGAAAGCGAGATCGTCGCGGTGATGGGCTCTAAAGAGGGCTTCGTGCACCTAACTAGTGCGATCGTAAATCCGGGCGATGTCGCGGTAGTCCCCGATCCTGCGTATCCGATCCACACCCAAGCCTTCATCATCGCGGGCGGCAACGTCGTTAAAATCCCGCTTGCTTATGATGAGAATTTAAATTTTAATGAGAATAAATTTTTCATTGATCTACAAAAAACCTTCGACGAGAGCATTCCGCGTCCAAAATATGTCGTCGTAAATTTCCCGCACAATCCCACCACCGTCGTCGTGCAAAAGAGCTTCTACGAGCGGCTCGTGGCGATGGCGCGACAGGAGCGGTTTTATATCATCAGCGATATCGCTTACGCAGAGATCGCTTTTGATGATTACAAAACGCCGTCCATTTTTGAGGTTCAGGGTGCGAAGGACGTCGCAGTCGAGGCGTACACGCTTTCTAAAACCTACAATATGGCGGGTTGGCGCGTAGGTTTCGTATGCGGCAACAAAAAGCTAGTCGCCGCGCTTAAAAAGATAAAATCGTGGTTTGATTACGGTATGTTTACGCCGATCCAAGTAGCCGCAACGATCGCGCTGGACGGGCCGCAGGAGTGCGCGGAGGAGATCCGCGCGAGCTATGAGAAGCGTAGGAATTTTTTGATCGACGTTTTTGCGGACGCGGGCTGGGTGATCGCTAAACCTAGCGCGTCGATGTTTGCGTGGGCGAAATTACCGCCGGCTGCGGCTCATCTAAGGAGTATGGAGTTTTCCAAACAGCTTCTTACCAAGGCGCGCGTCGCCGTAAGCCCGGGCGTTGGCTTTGGCGCGGCGGGAGACGATTATGTGCGGATCGCCTTTATCGAAAACGAAAATAGAACCCGCCAGGCCGCTAGAAATATAAAAAAATATTTGAAAGAGATCTGATGAAGGTAGCGATTTTAGGCGTCGGCACCGTAGGTAGCGAAGTTGCAAATATTTTGATAAAAAACAAAGATATAATCCTTGCGCGCGCAGGCGTTAGTATAGAACCCGTAATCGGACTCGTGCGCGACACGAGCAAAAAACGTGATGTGCAAATTCCGCTTAGCAGCGACGCGCAAAGTATCATCGAGCGCGACGACATCGACGTTTTTGTAGAGCTTATGGGCGGGGTAGAAAAGCCCTATGAGATTGTAAGTGAAATTTTAAAGCGTAAAAAGGCGGTCGTTACCGCAAATAAGGCGCTTTTGGCTTATCATCGCTATAAACTTCAGGCTTTGGCGGGCGATACGCCTTTTGGCTTTGAAGCGAGCGTAGCGGGCGGAATTCCGATCATCAAAACCCTGCGCGAAGGGCTAAGCGCCAATCGTATCGAAAAGATCATCGGCATCGTAAACGGTACGAGCAACTTCATCCTTACGAATATGATGCAAAAAAACGAGAAATTTGAGGACGCGCTAAAGCGAGCTCAAGAGCTCGGATACGCCGAAGCCGATCCTAGCTTCGACATCGGCGGATTCGACGCGGCGCACAAGCTTTTGATTTTAGCTAGCATCGCATACGGCGTGCACGGAGATCCGGAAGATATCCTAATCGAGGGGATCGAGGAGATCACGCAGGAGGATATATATTTCGCGCGCGAATTTGATTTCATAATCAAGCTGCTTGCGGTAGCTAAGCGCGCGTGCGATAACAAAGTCGAGCTACGCGTCCATCCTGCGCTCATTTCAAAGGATCAAATGCTCTCAAAAGTCGATGGCGTAATGAACGGCGTGAGCATTTACGGAGACTGCGTCGGCGAGAGTATGTATTACGGACCGGGCGCGGGCGGAAGCGCTACGGCAAGCGCGGTTATAAGCGATCTCATCGACATTGCGCGCGATAACAAAAACCCGATGCTCGGATATAAAATTTTGCCGAGCGAAAATTTTATGCAAATTTTGCCTAGCGAGCAGATCCGCACGAAGTACTATTTCAGGCTGCGCGTGCGCGACGAAAAGGGCGTGCTTGCGAAGCTTACGAACATTATGAGCTTAAACGATCTTTCGATCGACAGCTTTTTGCAAAAGCCGAAGCTCAAAACGGATGAGGAAGTGACGCTGTTTTTCACGACGCATACGTGCTGCGAGAAGGACATAAAGCGCGCTATAAGCGTGATTAGCGGCGAAAATTTTATTACACAAAAGCCTTTTATGATCAGGATCGAAAGCTAATTTGAGCTTAAAAGAATACATTTTCGGCTTTGCCTGTGAGGACCGTGCGGCAGAATTTTTATGCGGCGAAGGGTTTGAAATTTTAAAGCGAAATTTCCGCTGCCGCTTCGGTGAGATCGACATCATCGCGCGCAAAGACGGGATTTTGCACTTCGTCGAGGTGAAGGCCACGAGCGGCGATTACGACGCTGCAGAGCGCGTGACGAGTGCCAAGATGGTTAAAATTTTAAAGGCGGCGGAATTTTATCTGATGAGCTGCGACTGTCTCTTATACACATCTGACGCTGCCGACGACTAGTCGAG
>CAUUKU010000126.1:0-5021 GCA_963545665.1 uncultured Campylobacter sp.
CACTCGACTAGTCGTCGGCAGCGTCAGATGTGTATAAGAGACAGGCTTTAGTAGTCATTTTAGCGTTGATCGCGGGCGTATTTTTTGCGACCAAAGACGCAAAATCGGGCGTTGCAAAAACCATAAACGACGGTATTACCAAAACCGTCGACGGCGCGGTGGGTAAGAGCGCCGGCGCGGCGATTGAGCAGCAGATTGCGGAATTTATCGCTAGAAACGATATTTTTGAAACTACGAGCGCCAAATTTTACCCGGGCGATAGCAACTCAAGCGGTTTTATCGAGGGCGTAGTCAAAAAAGAGAAGCTTCAGGCCTATTTGACGGACGGCGTCAAAAAAATTAAGGGCCTTGCAGATCGCGACGACGTGAATGAGACCTTAAATTTTAACCCGCAAGAAGCTTTTCCTCAAGATTTCGCATTCCGCTACGATTACGCGGTCAAACACAGCGTAAAAGACGTAGCGGATGGCTTTGAGATGAACGGGACCATAAAGGTACAAACGCCGTATTACGCAGAGCCGATAAAGGAATTTTTTAAAACCGATACGCCGGTGAGCACGCACGTACTGTTCGGTCCTACGGAGAGAAAATTCGAAGCCAAGCTAGCAGATATCGACCTTTCCGATGACGGCGATATAGTGCGCATAGCGGGCTTTAGCCTAGGCGGCACCAGCGATATGAGCGGCGATATCATCAAGGGGCTAAATTTCAAACTGCCCGAGCTTTACATGAATGACGACGAAAGTATTGCTATAGGCCTAAAGGGCTTTGGATACGACGCGACGTTTATAAACGGAGTAGCCAAATCGAGCGATCTTTTGAAATTCGTAATGAGCGACGTGGATTATAAAGCGAGCGTCGAGGAGCTCGTCGTAATAGCCGATAAACGCCGCTTCATCGTAGCTACTAATATAAGCTCGCAGGGTAAAAACCGTGTAAAGGATGGAATTTTAAGCTCGAAAGACGAGAGTAAGATCGAGACGCTAAAGATCGCCGACGTGCTTTTGCGAAACATCCATTCGGACATGGGCGTGAGCCTAAACGCGAAGCTATACGAGAAATTTGCCTTCGCAAAACCGGATGATTTAGAAGCGCTTAAAAAGGATACGACGCTTTTGAAGGATCTTTTAAAAGACGACGTCAAGCTTGACATCAATGATTTTTCATTCGAAAACAGCCTCAGTAAGAAATTTAGCCTCAACTCAAACATACTCGTAGGCGGGTTCATAGACGAGGAGAAGCTTTTTGAGCGGATGGGCTTTAGCGGCAAGATTAAAATAAATACGACCATCGCCGACTTCCTATCGCCTTATGACAGCTTGCGCGATTTTGGGCCGATGGTTGAAGTTTACGCCGATCAGTTCGTTAAAAAAGACGGCAACGGCGTAAAAATGGAGTTTCGCTACGATAAAGCAAGCAACTCCTTCGATCTAAACGGAAAACTCATTCCGCTTCCTTCGAAATTTTAAAATTTTATCGCGGCGGGTAAAATTTCACGCTTAAATTTTACCCGCTACTTGCGAGCTCTTAAACGAATAATCAAATAAATTTCAAATTACGCTACCCGTATTCAAAAAAGGGTGCTAAACTTAACGTTTTAAAAATTTCAAGGAACGATATGAAAGTAATCAAACGAAACGGCAGAACCGAGGAACTTGACGTAAGTAAGATCAAAAAATACACGAGCGAGGCAGTGGAGGGGCTGGAAAACGTAAGCCTTAGCGAGCTTGAGGTGGATGCAAAGATCCAGTTTCGCGATATGATCACCACGGAGGAGATCCAACAAACCCTCATCAAAACCGCAGTCGAGAAGATCGACGTAGACCGCCCGAACTGGACTTTCGTCGCCGCGCGGCTATTTTTATACGATCTGTATCACAAGGTAACGGGCTTTAGCGGCTACAACAGCCTAAAAGATTACTTCGCCCGCGGTGAGGCGGCAGGCCGCATAATGCTCGGGCTTAAGGAAAAATACGATCTAGAGGATCTAAATTCTTATTTGCAGCCGCAGCGCGATTTGCAGTTTAACTACCTCGGCATCAAGACGCTTTACGATCGCTACCTCATCAAGGATAAAAGCGGCGCGCCGATCGAGCTTCCGCAGCAGATGTTTATGGCGATCGCGATGTTCCTTGCGCAAAACGAGCTTGATTGCCAGAGCTGGGCGAAGAAATTTTACGATCTCATATCTAAATTTGAAGTCATGCTGGCTACTCCGACGCTCTCAAACGCTCGTACGACTCGACATCAGCTAAGCAGCTGCTACGTGGGCTCCACTCCCGATAATATCGAAGGAATTTTCGATAGCTACAAGGAGATGGCGCTTCTGAGCAAATTCGGCGGCGGTATCGGCTGGGACTGGTGCAAGGTGCGCGCGATGGGCGGCAGCATCGACGGGCATAAAAACGCCGCGGGCGGCATCATCCCGTTTTTAAAGATCACCAACGACATCGCCGTCGCCGTCGATCAGCTAGGCACGCGCAAGGGCGCTATCGCCGTGTATATCGAGCCGTGGCACATGGACGTGAGCGACTTCCTCGATCTGCGCAAAAACTCGGGCGAGGAGAGACGCCGCGCACATGAAATTTTCCCCGCGCTGTGGATAAACGATCTGTTTATGAAAAGACTTCAAAGCGGCGGCAAGTGGACACTCTTCGATCCTGCGGAGGTAAGCGATCTAAGCGATCTATATGGCGCGGAATTTCAGGCGCGCTACGAGCAGTACGAGGCCGATGATAAAATTTCAAAATCCACTATCCTAGCAAAGGAGCTTTGGAAGAAAATTTTAACGAGCTATTTTGAGACGGGCATGCCCTTTTTGTGCTTCAAAGATAACGCCAACCGAATCAATCCAAACGCGCATCAAGGCTTAATCAGGAGCTCAAATTTATGTACCGAAATTTTTCAAAACACGGCGCCGAACCACTACAAAATCAAAATCGTTTTCGCTGACGGCAGCGAGAGGCTGTTTGAGGAAAACGAAGATGTAAGAACCGACGCGGGCATCGTAAAAAAGGCGAAAAAGATCACCGCGCTAGACACGCTGGGCGGCAAAGAAATTTTTATCGTAGAAAAGGGCTGCAGCGAGGGCGCGACGGCGGTTTGCAACCTCGCAAGCGTAAATTTAAGCAAAATCAATAGCCGCGAGGAGATAGCTCGCGTGATGCCGATCGCCGTGCGAATGCTCGATAACGTCATCGATCTAAATTTTTACCCGCACGCCAAGGTCAAACACACCAATCTAAAAACCCGCGCGATAGGGCTCGGCGTAATGGGCGAGGCGCAGATGTTGGCCGAGCGCGGCGTGAAGTGGGGCAGCTACGAGCACTTCGAGCTGATCGATAGGATAATGGAAAACGTAAGCTTTAACGCGATCAAGGCAAGCTCAAATTTAGCCGTAGAAAAGGGCAGATACCCCGATTTCGCGGGCTCGAAGTGGAGCGAAGGAATTTTCCCGATCGATTTAGCGAACGAAAACGCCAAAGCGCTCGTTAAGCGCGGCGGGCTTTTTGAGCAGAGCGGCTGCGACTGGGACGGACTGCGCGAGAAAGTAAAGCGCGACGGCATGCGAAACGGCTACCTGATGGCGATCGCGCCGACGTCGAGCATCAGCATACTCGTAGGCACCACGCAGACGATCGAGCCGGTGTATAAGCGCAAATGGTTTGAGCACAATCTAAGCGGCATGATCCCGGTCGTCGTGCCGAATTTAAGCCCGAAAACGTGGCAGGCGTACGTACCTGCATACGAGCTCGATCAGCGCCTGCTCGTAAAAGCGGGCGCCATCCGCCAAAAATGGATCGATCAAGGCCAGAGCCTAAATATTTTCATGAGCCTAGACAAAGCTAGCGGCGGCTATCTGAGCGAAATTTATACGCTTGCGTGGCAGCTGGGGCTAAAATCGACCTACTACCTGCGCTCCGAAAGCCCAGATAGCGAGAAGCTAAACAACGTCGCGGATCGCTCGATCGAATGCGAAGGGTGTCAGTAAATTTGTCTATATCAAAGGAGTTAATATGATAGTCAATCAAGATATAAAAACATTTTTAAAAACTTTGAAAGATCAAAGTATTAATTTAATAATTACTTCCCCACCATACAATATGGGTAAAGCATATGAAACAAAGACTAGTATTAAAGAATATTTAAAAATACAAAAAGAAGTAATAGCTGATCTTATTAGGGTATTAAAAAATGACGGTAGTATTGCATGGGAAGTCGGGAATTTTATTGCTGATAAAGAAGTTTTTCCACTTGATTTCTATTATTATGAAATTTTTAAAGAATTTGGATTAAAACTTAGAAATAGAATAATATGGCGTTTTGGACATGGACTTCATGCAAGTTCTAGATTTAGCGGCAGATACGAAACCATACTTTGGTTTTCAAAGAGCGACAAATACACATTTAATTTAGATAATGTGCGCATAGCTGCAAAATACCCAGGCAAAAGGCATTTTAAGGGCGACAAAAAAGGCCAATTATCTGGCAACCCTAAAGGTAAAAATCCGTCAGATATCTGGGATATTGTTGTTAACGATTGGGATAGAGAAATTTGGGACATAGTAAATGTTAAAAGTAATCATGTAGAAAAAACACTTCATCCTTGCCAATTCCCAGTCGAACTTGTAGATAGGTTGATTTTGGCTTTAAGTAATGAAGGAGATGTTGTCCTTGATCCATTTGGTGGTGTTGGATCTACTTTGATTAGCGCAGTTAAAAACAATCGAATAGGCATTAGTGTAGATAAAGAAAAAGAATATTGCAAAATAGCAGAGCAAAGGCTAGAAAAGTTGAAAAATGGAACTTTAAAACTACGAGAGGCGGGGCAGCAAATTTATGTTCCAAAGAACGATAGCATAGCAAAAATTCCACAAGAATGGAAAGGACAAGGAGCATATCAATGAAAATAAAATACATACATTCTCATTTAAATGGATTAGAATTTTTACAAGTACACCATAAAGACTGTCTCTTATACACATTGACGCTGCCGACGACTAGTCGAGTGTAGATCTCGG
>CAUUKU010000127.1:0-4958 GCA_963545665.1 uncultured Campylobacter sp.
TCGGCATCGCAGCTTGCGCAGCGATATTTTTGGCCAAGAGCTACATCTTAACGTGCGCGCTCGCGTTGCGGCTAGGATTGGGCGCCTTACATTTTTATTCGCTCGCCATCGCGCGCGCAAACGACTCCATCACCGGCGAGGGCGCCTCGCGCGTGCAAATTTCGGCGGCGATGCTCTTTATCTATTCGAGCGCGTCTCTCTGCTCGCCTTTGATAATCGGCGCGATGATGAAATTTTTGGGCGCAAACGGCTTTATCTGGGTGTTTTTCGCAACGATGAGCTTTTTATTTATATTTGCTATCTTTCGCCCCGAGATCGCGCCGAAAAGATAGCGGCTGGAGTTTAAATTTTTTCGTAGATCAAAAATTTATAATAAAACGCCGCGATTGCGAACATAAAGCCCATGCCGAAGGTGATTTGCGAAAGAGAAAATCCAAGCTCGAAAAAAAATCCGATCGCAGCCGACACGAGAGTGGCGACGATGAAATACGCCATGTCGTTATAAGCGATGACGCGCCCGAAAAACTCCCTATCGACGTGGTTTTGCAGCTGCGTAAAAGAATACGACCACACCGTCGTGATGAAAAATCCCGCCGCGATCATCCCCGCAAACGAAAGCCAGTAGTTAAACTCCAGCACCGCCCACAGCGCGATGCCCGCAAACTGCCCTAGCAGGATCCAAAAAAAGGTGTGCTTGTTTACGATCTTGCTCAGCCATATCTGCCCGAAAAACGCAGCCGCCGAGCGCGACATATTCATAAGCCCGATGACCAGCGAGGCGCTTAAAATTTCTTTGTATTTATACTTCGCAAGAAGCGCGATGAGATTGTCGTAAGTGGTGACGGCGACGAAGGCGTGAAGGACGATGAGATGCACCACCAAAGGATGCGAGCGTAGGTAAGAAAAGCCCTCTTTGAGCATCTTAAACACGGGCTCTCGCGCGTTTCTTGCGAGGTCTTTGAAATTTAGCCGCAGCAGGATGAAAAATGCAAAAACGTATAAACAAAAGTCCAAAATAAACGCCGCTCGCACGTCGAAATAGTGGATAAAAATACCCGCGCTCGCCATGCCGAAGGTATATGTGATCGTCCAGATAATGCCCGTCATCTCGTTAGCAAGCTTGAGATAAGGGCGGCTTAGGAATTTCGGCAGCGTGGAAGATTCGGTCTGAAAAAACAGCGTGCCCGCGACGCTTCGCACGACCACGATCAAAAGCAGCAGCCACAAATAATCCAAGCTATCGATAAAAATCAGCACGAAAATCGTCGCCATTTCGGTTAGAAACATCGAGATCATCAGCGGCTTTGGTTGAAATTTATCCACGATGATGCCGTTGATGGGCGCTAAAAAGACGTTCGGCACGAACGAAACGACGCCCACCGCCGTAATCGCCCACACCGGCGCGCCAAGTTCAATCAGTAGCGTAGCGACCCCAACGACCGAAAACCACAAGCCGAACATACATATAAAACCCGCCGAAAAGAGCAGGCGGTAGTTGCGCGAATGTCGAAGCAGCACGATATATCTGATCATAAAATTTTATCCCGTAATTTAATAAAAAATCTAGCGAAATTGTATCACGGCGCGCCTTAAAAGCCAAAATAAGCTAAAAATGCTATAATTGCGAAATTTTAATTCAGGAGTGAAAATGGAAGGGTTCGTAACTACGGTAATAGTATTTTGCGTCCTCATCGCGGCAATTCTAAAGATGGGGGTCAAGATCGTCTCACAATCGGAAATTTTAATTATCGAGCGGCTGGGTCGCTTTCATAAGGTGCTTGACGGCGGCTTTCACATCATCGTGCCGTTTTTTGACGCGGTGCGCGCGAAGATGAGCGTGCGCGAGCAGCTGGTGGACATCAGCAAGCAGCAGGTCATCACCAAAGATAACGTCAACATAAGCGTGGATGGTATCGTGTTTTTGAAGGTCATCGACGGCAAGATGGCGCTTTACAACGTCGAGGATTATCGCCGCGCGATTTCAAATTTAGCGATGACGACGCTACGTAGCGCGATCGGCGAGATGAGCTTAGATAACACGCTTAGTTCGCGCGATCAGCTAAATTCCAAGCTGCAAATCGCTCTGGGCGACGCCGCGGATAACTGGGGCGTAAAGATCATGCGTGTGGAGATTTCCGAAATTTCGGTACCGCACGGCATCGAAGAGGCGATGAATATGCAGATGAAAGCAGAGCGCGAAAAGCGTGCGATCGAGCTTAAAGCCGAGGCCGAAAAAGCAGCCCTCATCCGAAACGCCGAGGCGCTAAAGCAAGAGAAGGTACTCGAAGCCGAGGCGATCGAGCGTATGGCGGATGCGAAAAAATATGAGCAGATCGCGCTTGCGCAAGGTCAAAAAGACGCGATGGACAGTATAAATTTAGCGATGAGCGCTTCTAGCTTTGCGGCTGAATACCTGCTCGCGCAGGGTCGCGTAAACGCTTTTAGCGAGCTGTCCAAAAACCCTAGCAAGGATAAAATTTTGATCCCTTACGAAACGAGCGAGCTTCTCGGCTCTCTTAGCGTGCTTAAAGAATTCCTCGGCAAAAACGGCGCGAAGGATGCTAAATGAACGCGCTGATTTTTATCATAATCGGCGTGATTTTGGCGATCGTCGAGCTTTTGGTAATGGATTTTACCTTTATATTTTTCAGTGCCGGATTTTTCATCACGGGGCTTTTGAGCTTCGGCTTTCATCTTGATTGGGACGTGCAAATTCTGCTTTCGTTCGTACTTTCGTTCGTACTTCTAATCGCACTTAAAAGACCGCTAAAATCGCGCTTTTTCAAACCCGAAGAGAAACACGAGGATAATTTTTTAGACGAGAGCGGCACTGGCACCGTCAAAAATGGAATGGTCTATTTCAAAGGTACATTTTGGAAAAGCGATGAAATTTCGGAGCTTAACGAAGGCGACCGAGTTGAAATTTTAGGCGTAAAAAACGGACAAATCGTGGTTAAAAAAGATAACGGTCAAAATTCTAGCGGCGCAGACGGCGTAAATTTAAATAACGGCGTAAATTTAGGCGACGCGGACAGCACGGGTGCCGACGATAAAAATTCTAACGTCGCCGCGAGCGATGTAAATTTAAAGGGAGCCAATGGCTAGAATAAGCGTCGATGAGGCGCTAGAGCTGATCGAGCACGCCGATCTAAACGAGCTTGGGCGCGCGGCGTTTGCGCGCAAGCGCGAGCTGCACCCGGATCGCGTCACGACCTTCATCATCGATCGAAACATAAACTACACCAACGCCTGCATGGTGGATTGCAAATTTTGCGCATTTTACCGCCACGCAAGCGACGCGGACGCCTACGTGCTGAGCTTTGAGCAGATCGGCGAAAAGATCGAGGAGCTCATCGCCGTGGGCGGCACGCAAATTTTATTTCAAGGCGGCGTCCATCCGAAGTTGAAAATCGAATGGTACGAGGATCTGGTGGGGTTCATCCACAAAAATTACCCGAACATCACGATCCACGGCTTCTCGGCGATCGAGATCGATTATATCGCGCGCCTTAGCGGCATTAGCACGCTCGAAGTACTTCGCAGGCTGCAAGCTAAGGGGCTCTACTCGATGCCTGGAGCCGGAGCCGAAATTTTAAGCGACCGCGTGCGAGACCTCGTAGCGCCGCGCAAAAGCGACAGCGCCACGTGGCTTAGAGTGCACGAGGAGGCGCACGGCATCGGCATGAAAACGACCGCCACGATGATGTTTGGCACGCTTGAAAGCACGCGCGAGATCGTAGAGCACTGGGATAAGATCCGCGAGCTGCAAGACCGCACGGGCGGCTTTCGAGCGTTCATTTTATGGAGCTTTCAGGGGCAGAACACCCGCCTTTTGCGCGAGCACCCAGAGATCAAAAAGCAAAGCCCGAACCGCTACCTGCGCCTGCTCGCCGTCTCGCGGCTATTTTTGGATAATTTCAAAAACATCCAAAGCAGCTGGGTCACGCAGGGCAGCTACATCGGGCAGCTGGCGCTGAAATTCGGCGCGAACGATCTTGGAAGCACGATGATGGAGGAAAACGTCGTAAAGGCGGCGGGCGCGAGCTTTCGGATGAGCAAGGACGAGATGATAGCGCTGATCCGCGACATAGGCGAAATACCCGCCAAGCGCAACACCAACTACGATATCTTGGAGACTTACGCTTAGACGTTGGTTTTGTGCGTTTGCGGCAGGAATTTATGCGCTTGCGGCTAGAATTTAGCGGTAGAATTTGTCTTAAAACAGATAGCGAATTTTCTCGATAGTGGAATTTTGCAACGGAATTTAAAATTTTGATATCGGTATGAATTTAAATTTACAGGCGCAAGCGGAATTTGCACGGTAAAATTTCATTTTGCTGTGGAATTTCGCCTTAAAATTTTTTGGACGCGAAATTCCACGCCGCAAGATCAATGCGGCGTAGACGGCGCGCAGAAGGCATTTTGTGAAGGCGCTTGCCGCGTTTGCGTCGACAAAACATATTGCGGTTTCGTACGCCGCAGAACTACGTGTTTGGTAGCAGCATGCGCCCCGTTTAGGCGCGGATATTTCGTTTTGTGCCGCAAATGCGCTGCGACAATTTCGCCTCGTAGTTAGAATGCGTTGCAGCGGCGCGCTGTTTCGGGCGCTGAAATTTTATGACAACGAATAGCGCAATAAAATTTTATAATGCCGCGGATAGTTTGCAGTCGGTTGCAAGAGGCGTATAAACAGCGCGCGGCCTGCGCTTCGGTGCCGGCGAGCTATATTCGCAGTGTGACGATGACGGCGGTTTTAAAATTTGAAGCGCCCTGCGGCGCGATTAAATTTTAAAATTTTAAGCAGGACGGGCAAAACTGCCCTAGCGCGAAATTTTAGAAGCGAGTTTGAACTAAATTTTGAAAACTTGTTTTAGCGAAATTTTTAAAACAAGCCCCGGCACAAATTTTAAACTGTCTCTTATACACATCTCCGAGCCCACGAGACCGATCAGTATCTC
>CAUUKU010000128.1:0-4940 GCA_963545665.1 uncultured Campylobacter sp.
GCTCTAAATTTCAACGTCCAGATCCACGGATTCGATCTGCAAGCCGCGCAGACCGGCAAGATGCTGTACCGAAGCGTCCGTCTCGGCGTTTTTGGGAAGGACGATGTGAAAGCCGCGATCAAACGCCAAGAAAAAATTCTCACCGCCCGCAGCGATGCGATTTAACGAGCGCGCGGCAAATTTCTCGCTTGCGCGCGGCTCGCCCTTTGAAAACGAGATCGTCTCGCCGTCCGCGACGAAGCTCATCTCCGTGCTCGAATCTTGCGCGAGTTTGGCGGCAGAGAGATGTTTTCTTAACATGCGGCGGTAAAATTTTGGATAAAAAATAAGCCACGCCGCACCCAAAATAACCGACGCCACGCTCGCAATCGGCGCCGTTTTTAAAAGCCCGTCGATGATGATGCCCATGAGCAAAAACTCAAACGGTATGGCGTATGTGCTGATGAGGCGCTGCTTGCGCGCGTTTTTGCTGTAAAGCAGCATGAATTTATTGAGGTTTGATACATCTTTATTCGTGATAATCACTTGCATTTTCTCTCCAAAGCTTAAAATTTGCGCCTAAATTTCACGACGCGGCGCTCGGCTGCTCTGCGGCGCGTATTAAGACCGAGTGCTCGTCGCGGACGGCTCGTGCGAGACGGATCGTCGGCACGGCTAAATTTGCACTTCGCAATCGCGTTAAATTTATGCCCGAAGCTGTTTTCCTGCCGCTGTCTTGAGCGCTCATACCGCGCGGCGCATCGCAACCGCGCGGCGGCGTCTAGCCTCTACGCCATACGCCGCTCGTTTTGAAATTTTAGCTTCTCCCGCGCGCTACTTCGCCTCGTATGCGCTCGATACACACAAACGGCGCGTTTAAATTTTTGCTTTGCAAGCGCGGCGAGAGCGCCCGAGCAGTCGCGCTTAGTATGTCGCGCGCGGCATATCAAACCATCTCGCGCCGAAATCGCACGGCCTGCCAAACTGTCTGCCGGCCGGAACCGCGACGTAAAATTTTAGCGCCGTTAAGCGCGAAATAAAATCGATAAATTTAATGAAGCGATTTTATCCAAACGAGCTTAAACTCAGGCATTATTAATGATTTTAAGATAAAATCCCGCTTTTAAGGAAGGAACATTTATGCGATCACTTTTTAAAATCAGCGGCTTTTTGCCGTTCATCTTGATTATGTTTATCAACGCAAGCGTCGATCTGGGGCATAAAATCACCATCCAAAACGTCCTAGTCAAAAGCTACGACGGCGACACGCTGATCATGCTGACCTCGCTCGTAAATCTACTCATCTTGCTGCCTTACATTTTTCTTTTTAGCGTCTCGGGCTATCTCAACGACAAATTTTCGCGCACGAAGATCACGCGCATTTGTGCGATTTTAGGCGTCGTACTTACTTTTTTTATCACGATCGCATATGCGGCGGGCTGGTTTTACTTCGCGTTTTTTATGACGATCCTTTTAGCGGCACAAAGCGCGGTGTATTCGCCCGCAAAATACGGTCTTATCAAAAAAATCGTAGGCGCGAATAACCTAGGCGCGGCAAACGGCCTAGTCCAGGCGCTTACGATCATTGCGATCCTGCTAGCGTCGCTGCTTTTCTCGGTGATTTTCGAAAGCTGCGCGGCAAACTCGGCCGACGCGGGCGAGCTGATGAGCTCGGTTTGGTTCATCGGCGTGATCTTGTGCCTTAGCT
The DNA here is from genome assembly GCA_963545665.1 of uncultured Campylobacter sp. GTDB lineage: Bacteria > Campylobacterota > Campylobacteria > Campylobacterales > Campylobacteraceae > Campylobacter_B. Next base: position 1,688 of record CAUUKU010000128.1, read on the forward strand.
CGTGCGCGGAGAGCTATTTTGCGTTTAAAATTCCATACTTCGCCGCCGCGAACGAAAACAGCGAGTTCGATCCGAAAGAATACGTCAAACTTCGATACCTAAGGCAAAATTTAAATTTCGTCGTCAAAGACAAAAACGTGCTTCTTTGCACGCTGGGGCTCGCGATGTTCTGGGCGGTCGCGCAGCTCGTCATAGCTGCCTTCCCAGCGCATTTTAAGAGCCTAACGCATAGCGACAACGTAATGCTGATACAAACGATTTTGGCGCTTAGCGCGATCGGTATCGCCGCAGGCTCGAGCATGGCGGGAAATTATTGCAAAAAACATATCGAGCTTGGAATAATTCCCTTCGGCGCGTTCGGACTTTTTGCGTCGCTTATGGTCCTAGCCAACGCGCACACGCCGTTTTGGATGAGCGCGGCGTCGTTTTTCTTCGGCTTTAGCGGCGGAATTTTTATCGTACCGCTAAATGCGAATATCCAATTTTTCACCGCCGAGGAGCGTATGGGGCGTGTTTTGGCGGGGTCAAATTTCATTCAAAATTTCTTCATGGTCCTGTTTTTGGCTATCGCGATAATCTTAGTCCGCTTCGCCGTCGCAAGCGGCGAAATTTTCGTCATGGCGGCGCTTTGCGTCCTCATTTGCGGCATCTTCGGCGCTAAATACCTGCCGCATCTTTTCGTCAGAATTTTGATGCTTCCGTTTTTAAAAGTAGGCTACAAAGTAAGCGTCGACGGCGTCGAAAACATCCCGCAAAGCGGTGGCGTGCTCCTGCTAGGCAATCATATCAGCTGGATCGATTGGGCCGTGGTGCAGCTAGCTGCGCCGCGCTCGATTAGATTTGCGATGCACAGGAGCTACTACGATCTTTGGTATTTGAAGTGGTTTTTAAAAATTTTCCGCGTCATTCCGATCGGCGCGGGCGTTAGCAAAAGCGCGATCGAAAGCATCCGTGAGGCGCTAAATAACGGCGAAGTGGTGGGGCTTTTCCCTGAGGGGCACATCAGTTACAACGGCCGCATCGACGAGTTTCAGGCAGGCTTTGAGCTCGCGGCGAAAGACACGAATGCAGTGATCGTGCCGTTTTATATCAGAGGGCTTTGGGGCTCGACCTTTTCGCGAGCTAGCGAGCACTATAAAAGGACGATCTCTCAAAACGGTAAGAGCTCGCTTCGGGTGAGTTTCGGCGCGCCGATCGACGTAAATTCCAAAGCGCACGTCGTAAAAGAGCGCGTTAGCGAGCTTTCGTTTTTCAGCTGGGGTAAGTATTTAAAGAGCCTGCGTCCGCTTCAATACGCATGGCTAAGGCAGGCCAAGCTCTCGCCGTTTAAGCGCACGATCGTCGATTCTACGGGGCTTAACTTTACGAATTTAGAGATGATGAGCGTCGTAATGATCCTTATCGCCCGCCTAAAGCCGTATATAGATGCCGAGCAAAACGTAGGCGTCGTAATGCCTAGCTCGGTGATGGGAAGCGCGGCGAATTTAGCGCTTTTCGCGATGGGCAAGGTAAGCGTAAATTTAAACTACACTCTAAGCGAGGAAAATTTAATCAATTGCGCGCGCATAACGGATCTTAAGCATATCATCACGTCTAAAAAATTTATCGAAAAGCTAAAGGCGCGCGGATTTGATCTGCAAAGCTCGATCGGCGAGCGGCTGCTATTTTTAGAGGACGTAGCGCAAAACCTGTCCAAAAAAGAGCGCCTCTGCACCGCGGCAAAGGCTCTACTGCTGCCGAAATTTCTACTCGAGGCGCTGTATTTTCAAAAGCGCAGCATCAAAGACGACGCTACTATCCTATTTAGCAGCGGCAGCGAGGGGACGCCTAAGGGCGTGGTGCTGACGCATAAAAATATAATGGCGAACGTCAAGCAGATCTCCGAGCTGGTAAATGCAAACGAAAAAGACGCGCTGCTAGCGAGTCTACCGATATTCCACTGCTTCGGACTTACCGTAACGACGCTCTTCCCGCTTAGCGAGGGGCTTCTTAGCGTGCACGTGCCCGATCCTACCGATGCGTTTAGCGTCGGCAAGATGAGCGCTAAATTTAACGTCTCGATCATGTTCGGCACGTCGACGTTTTTTAGGCTCTACGCCAAAAACAAACGGCTCAACCCGCTGATGCTTTCAAATTTGCGCCTTGCAATCGCGGGAGCCGAAAAGCTTAGCGAGAGCGTGAAAAAGGAATTTAAGATAAAATTCGGCGTCACGATCTACGAGGGCTACGGCACGACCGAGACGGCGCCGGTGGTGAGCGTAAATACGCCGAACATCCTCGAGCCCGATTTTTTCAAAGAGCTCGTATTTAATAAACCCGGCAGCGTCGGGCTCACGCTTGCAGGTACCGTCGTTAAAATCGTAGACCCCGCCTCCTACGACGAGCTGCAAAACGGCAGCGAAGGGCTCATCCTCATCGGCGGGCACCAAGTGATGAAAGAATACTACGAAAACCCGCAAAAAACCGACGAAGCGATCACCCATCTAGGCGGCATGCGTTACTACAAAAGCGGCGACATCGGCTACCGCGACGACGACGGATTTTTATTTATCACCGACCGACTTTCGCGCTTCGCTAAAATCGGCGGCGAGATGATAAGCCTAGGCGCCGTAGAGAGCAAGATCGGCGAAATTTTAGGCGAGGAGATCGCATTTTCGTGCGCAAACCTAAAAGATGAGAAAAAGGGCGAAAAGATCGTGCTTCTTTACAGCGGCGAGGCGGACGAAGCGAGCGTCGAAAACAAAATCCGCGCGAGCGATCTAGCGCCCATCATGCAACCCTCGGCAGTCAAAAAAATCGATGAAATTCCGATTTTAGGCAGCGGCAAGGTAAATTTCAAAGCGGTAAAGGACATAGCGGCACAGCTAGGGCTGTAAATTTTAAAATTTGAGCTTGAAATTTTAAAAATTGCGTTTGAAATTTTAAAATTTTATAGGCTCGCGGCACGGTTCGTGCGAGGCGAAGCACAAAATTTAAAGCGGGCTTTGTTTGAAATTTACCGTGCCGAAGCTACGTTTGGCTCCTGCGAGTAGCGACGTCAAGCCGCGCGTTTGTAAATTTCAGCGAATAGCAACGTCCAAGCGCGCGTTTATAAATTTTAATGAGTAGCGGCGCGTACAGATCGCAAGACACCGCGCTTCGATGCCGCAAGGCTTATCGATCGCCGCGCGAAACGGCAGAACTGTTAATATTTAAAATTTTAAACGAGATAGATAAAATTTTAAAGGCTCAATTAAACTTAAGCAGATTCCCT
>CAUUKU010000129.1:0-4901 GCA_963545665.1 uncultured Campylobacter sp.
ATACTGATCGGTCTCGTGGGCTCGGAGATGTGTATAAGAGACAGCTTTAATAAAATTATTACTACACATACAAAAGTCTTGTATAGCTTATTTGTAAAGACACAACTATCAATATCGATCATCCAACATGCAATACTCCGCTCGTCCTCATATGTAAAATTTATTTTCAAAAATCACTTAGTTTTTTTAGCTTAAAATTAAAAAAATTTATTCACCAATTCGAGTCAAACCCTATTATTTCTTCATATGTATCTTAAAAATTTCACTCGAAATTTCATCTATCGTCGCGTTGAAATCCTCCGCCAACGCGCGTTTTAGCTCCTCTTTCGCCGCCATCATATCGCGCACGATCGCAGCTTCAAACTCCTCTCGATTGAGCGCCTCGTCGCCCTTGGCAAACGCGAAATCCAGCCCGAACCACGTAGCCACGGCAAACGCAGGCACGCATACCACCGCGCCCGGGCCGCACACGAGCCCCGCACTACCGCTTGTCGCGCTGGCGCCCGCCTTGGTAAGGGTCTTCGCGCCCGTTTTAGCCGCAGTTTTAGCGAGGCTCTTGCTTATCAGCTTTGCGCCCAGCACGCCGCCCAGCGCCCCTAGCCCCGTCCCGCTCGCGCGATACGCCTTGCTTTTTAGGCTGAAGCTCTGCGTGACGTTGAGATCAACTTTCGCGCCGTATTTTTTGAGCGTAAAATTTAGCGAGCTCTCATAATTTTTGACGTTCGCCGCAGCGATTTTAGCGATATTTTCGCCAAAATCTTTCGGGAAGCTTTCGCTTACGAAGCCCGCAAATTTCTCATTCAGATACGCCCCCGCGTCATCGTCCCACACGCCGTGCCACAGCACCAGATAATCGCTCAGAAACGAGTAATTGAAATCCGCCATTTTCTGTGCGCTAAGCCTCGCGCCCTCGTCGTAAACGGCGTCGATGTAGCTATTTAGCGCCGACGCGGCGTTTGCTTCCGCGGCGAAGCGCGTGGCGTTTAGCTCGCCTCTTAGCGCGTCCGCCTCTCGCGCGCTTAAGATCAGCCGCTCGCCGCTTTGTAGCACGATCTGCACGCTCGTCTCGACCGCGCTTTTAGGGCGCTCCGCCTCGCCCCTTGACGTGCGCGTCTGCGCGGCGCAGATCAAACACAGCGTGACGTAAGCAAGCGCGAATATCGTGCCGCTAAATCTCCCTATTTTGGGCGCGGCTGCGGCTCGCGGCATAAAAAGCACGAAGGCGCAAAGATGCAAAATCGCGCAGTAAAAGAGGAAATCTCCCGCGCAGATCAGAAACAAAAGAGCGATTTTTAGCGCGCTAGGGCTCTGCGACAGCGCCAGATCAAACAGTGCGTTTTTGTAAAATTTCAAAGCGTAAATTTCATTTAGCAGGGCGGATTTGAAGTGCGTTTGCGGCGCGGTAGATTTTAAAATTTCAAAAATTTCGGCTACCGATGCGGGGCTGGTCGTGGATTTTTCAGCAGAACTGTCGGCAACCATACTCGTTGCGGCGGGAGTTGGAGCTAAATTTAAATTTTGCGCTGCGGCTGAGCTTGCCGTAGAATTTTTAGCGTTGATTTGCGGCGCAGCGGCGGTATTTGCCTTATAATTTGCAGCCGAGGCGTGCACCGCTCTGACGGAGCCCGCTTTAAAATTTGCGGCCGAAGCGGTAGGTTTTTTAGCGGCATCCGGTGCAAACTTGACGGCATTATCCGTCTCGGAATTTCCGATAACTATGGCGGCGTTGTTCGCCGTGAAATTCTTAGCGGAATTATCTGTTGCAAAATTTCCGACGGGTGCGGAAGCGTCATTCCTCGCGGAGTCTTCAGCGGATGAAGCGGTACTGGCAAGCGGAGTAAAATTTATCGCGGAATTTAAAGAGTGCGCAGCTGGATCCGCAGCGTCCGCGAGCCGCAAATAGGCTAAATTTATGGCGAAATTTACCGCTACGGCAAGCGCGGCGAGCAGCAAAATGCTAAGTTTGAGCGATAAAATTCTAGGATTTTTAATCTCTTTTAGACTGAGCTTCAGCACCGCCAGGCGCATCAGAGCAAGAGCTGCAGGCAGCGCCGCGAGCGTCACGAATAGCTCCGCGCCGCGCAGATCCGCTAGGCCTAGCGCCAAAGTGGCGCTTAAGAGGATCGCGCCCGCGCAGGCTAAAACCCCGCTTAGCAGCCTGCCTCTAAAAATTTTAATCAAAGTCCCGCCGCTGCGAAATAGCGCCGCATTGGCGCGCTGCTTCGCCTCGTAAAAAAAGCTAAATAGCACCCTAAATTGCGCGTAAGCCCAAAACGCCGCCAGCGCGCAAAAGCCCGCGTCGTCCCAATCCTGAGCGTAAAGCGCGAAGCAAAAAACGCTAACGATCAGCGCTAGCCTAAGCGCTATTTCACAGATCCAGCGGCGCGTCGTCGTCATCGAGCCTGTTTGCCTCATTGATCTTTGGAATGCCCATCTCTTCGATATTTAAAGGCGGCGCGGGTTTAAATTTTGCCTCGTCCTCTTGCCGCTCCTGCGTCTCAAAAGGCGGCTTATCACCCTCGCCGCTTTCAAAATTTGAAACATCCATTCGCTGCGCACTCCCCGCGCTTTGCGATACACCCTCTTCACCTTGCTGCGCGCCTTTTGTGTCCCGCGATGTGCCTTTTGCGCCCCGCAGAGTGCCCGCTAAATTTTTATGCGCATCTATTTCAGGTGCGATACCGTCTCGCCTCGTATCATTTAAATTTTGCTCCCCGAATTCTTGCTTCTGCGATACGTTCTGCGCCTCTGCTAAGCCCTGCTCTGCGCTAAGCTTAGACTCGCCGTCCATCTCATCACCGCTTTCGCCGAAGCTAGGCATCTCGTCAAAATCGATATTTACGCTGGAATTTCGAGCGCTAGCGGAGCTTGTGTTTAAGCTTACGCCGCTATTTTGTGCTTCACTAAAATTTTGAGCTTCAGCAAAATTCTGCGTTAAATTCTGCTGCAAATTCTGCGCCGTATCGAGGCGCGGCGCAGCAGGCTCCTCAAAGCCCTGATCTTGTAGCTGCGAGACGTAGTCGAGATTGTCGTTTTCGTTAAAGATCGCACTCTCGCTTGGTTCGCCGCCGAAGCTCGTATCGACGAAGCGGGTAAATCTGCCCTGAAAGCCCACCTCGATCGTCCTGCCCGCCTCGCCCGAGCGGTTTTTGCCGACGATGATTTCGGCTTTTTCCTGATAGTCGTTGCGCCTAAACACGGGCTCGCCCGCATCCTTGCCCTCGGCCTCCAGCCTTGAAATGCGCTCGCGCTCCATCTGCTCCTTATAAACCTCGTCGCGATAGACGAAAAGTATGATGTCGGCGTCCTGCTCGATCGCGCCGCTTTCGCGCAGATCGCTTAGCATCGGGCGTTTGTTCGAGCGCGCCTCGAGCGAGCGGTTTAGCTGCGATAGCGCGATGATCGGGATGTTTAGCTCGCGCGCCAAAAGCTTGAGCCCGCGCGAAATTTCGGCGATTTGTAAATGGCGCTCGGAGTAGTTGCTCGTGCTCGTCATAAGGCCGATGTAATCGATCACGCAGAGCTCGATGTTGGCGTCTGCAGATTTGAGTTTGCGCAGCTGGGTGCGGACTTGGTGGATGTTTACATAGCCGCTGTCATAGACGAAAAGCGGCATATTCAGCACCGCGTCGCAAGCATCGTTGAAGCGCGTCCAGTCGTCGTCGCTGAGCTTGGCGCTCATTATGTCGCTTAGCGGGATCGAGCTAAGCGCGCTTAGTATGCGATACATCAGCTGCACGGAAGGCATCTCGAGCGAGAAAAATACGACGCCTTTGCCGCTTTGCAGCGTTTTCATCATCAAATTTAGCGCAAAAGCGGTCTTTCCCATGCCGGGGCGGGCGGCGATTATGATGAGCTCGCCAGGTTTTAGCCCCTTCGTGCAGTCGTTTAGGAAGCGAAAGCCCGTATCAAGCCCCACGAGCTCCGAGCCTGCGAGCGCCTTTTGGCGCTTCAGCTCCTCTACAACGTCGGCGATGATCTCGTGAGATTTTTTGATACCGCCGTGGCGCTCCTCGTCGATGAGCTCGTAAATTTTGGAGCTGATCTTATCGGCGGTGTCCTTGCTACGTACGGCTTCGTTTACCATCGAAGGGATCTCGTGCGCGACCTTGATTAGCGAGCGCTTGATCGATTTTTCGCGCAGCTCGAGCGCGTATTTTGGGGCATCGACCACGCCGCTAGTGGCTACGACCTCGGTAAATGCGCCATCGTCGTAGCGCTCGGCTAGCCATTTTTTAACGAAGCTCGGCGCGATCGGCTCGTTGTGCGAGGAGCATTTGACGATCGCCTCGTAGATGTCGGCGTGCGGCTTGTAGAAAAAATCGCCGACCGAGATTATCTCGCTCAGCTCGCCGTATGCGTCCTCGTTTTGCAAAAGCGAGCTTAAAATCGCGCGCTCCATATCCAGATCGTATAAATTTGCAGGCACATTCTGCTTCGTTGCCATCGCTTCCCCCGTCGTTTTGCGCGCTTTTGCGCGCCTAAATTTTAAGCTCTATAAAATCGTAAATTTTAATCTGCAGCCTCGGTACGCGCTTTTGAAAACCGATGCGGCTTTGAGCGCTCGTCGCAACTTTGAAACTATCACGGCTTTGAAAGCTTAGTGCTTCCGAAAGCCTGCGAAGCTCGGAGCCTTGCAACCCAAAACCTCGCTAGATCAAACAGCTTGCGATCTTGAAAGCTCGAACGATTTTAAAACCGCGGCGCTTTTGAAACTTAGCGCCTCCAAAAGCCACGCGATTTTAAGCCGCTGCACTCTTATGCCGCACACACCGCGGCGATTTGAGACTGCGCCCAAAGGTTGCCGCGGCGGATTTATAATTTTGAAATTTCATAGAGCTTGAAATTTCGCTCTGTCTCTTATACACATCTGACGCTGCCGACGACTAGTCGAGTGTAGA
>CAUUKU010000130.1:0-4896 GCA_963545665.1 uncultured Campylobacter sp.
GCCCTATCTGAGCCGAATGTGATCTGCGATAAATTTTTAAAATTTTATCTTTTTTCAATCATTTTCATCTATTTTTTGGGACGGTTTGTAGGACGATTTTAATTATCGCGATACGCGGATCTTAAAATTTCAAGTCGTCTCGGCGCGTCGTTTATGTATCGGTGCGCCGAATGCTAGACTTGCGGCCATCGCGCCGTTTGCCCTAATCGGACTGCACCCCGCCCGTCCTTAACGCGAACGCCGCACTCGTAATGCATAGCCGAGCCTGGCAGCACTCGCCCGCAATTCGTGTAACAGTCGGCTTCGCGCGCGTAAAATTCTTGGTGATACTGTAGCGTCAGGCTGCAAATGCACGAAATTTTAGAGCAATGAGTGCTATATTTTTCTGCTCGGTAAATTTACACGGCAAAGATCGCGATCTGGTCATTGCCCGCCGCATAGCAGATACCGTAGTGAGTAGAATTTTATCTACGCGCAGTATATAGCTGGCATCATGGCAGATTAGTATTTCTAGGAAGCTGCGCCTAAGATAATTTATAAAATTTAGAATTTTAAAATTCTAAAAAATTTGATAGCTCGCTGATTGCGTAGCCTTGCTTGCGCAAAAGCATGCAAGCTTCACGGATTAAGGCGCGCTCGGTGTGATGCCATGCTTATCATTGATGAGTTCTGCTTCATTTAATTGCTTGTATTCGTCGCAGCCGATCTGCTCTGCTAAATCGCATGCTTTCCCGTAAAATTCTTTTGCTAAGGATCTATCTTGTTTAATGTGCCATCCATTTTTGTATAAATCCCCGAGATAACTACACGAGTCCGCATCCCCGCTCTCGCAAGTATTTTTAAGCAAATTTAGCCCGCCTTGATATAGGCTTTCTGCTTTTTGGTAATTGCCTTCTTTGTATAAGTCTCCCAGAATCAAGCACGCCGCCGCCCTGCCGCCGTCACAAGCCTTTTGGTATAAATCCGCAGCCTTTTTGAAATCCTTCTCTACGCCCCTGCCGTCTATATATAGATCCGCTAAGCGCTGGCACTCATATAAGTCGCCCTCATCGCATTTTTTTTGATTTATTTGAGCTTTCTTTTGGTACAAAACAGCCGCTTTTTTATATAGAATCTCCGCCTTTTGTAAGTCCTGTCTGACCTTGTCGCCGTTTTTATATAAATATGCAAGGTTATTGCACATATCTGCATCACCGTTATCGCAAATCATTTGACGCAAAACCATAGCCTTGTGCCTGTCTCTTGAGACGCCGATACCGGATTCGTATGAAATTGCAAGCAAATTGCACGAAAACATATTACCGCCGTCGCAAGCCTTTTGATGCAGGCTCGCCGCCTTTTGATAATCTTGTCTAACGCCATAGCCTTCAAAGTATAGTCCTGCAAGCTCATAGCAACCGGTCATATCTCCGCTCTCGCAGGCTTTTTGATAAAAATTCGCCGCTTTTTGATAGTTTTGAGTGACGTTCCTGCCGAATCGATATAAGTTTCCGAGCCTATAGCAACTTCGCGTATCTCCACCGTCGCAGCTGCGCTGCCACATTTTTATCGCTTTAGGATAATCGCCGTCCTCATAGAGCTTATCCGCGTCTTCAAAAACCCCGCCCATGCAAAACATAGCTATAACGGCTAGATAAAGATATCTTTTCATTTAATCCCTTTGAAATTTCTGTAAATCTACTTGCGCATTCACGGCGCAAAATTCTGCATCTAATATTTTATGATCTCGGTCTGCGCGCGGGCTAGTGCACAGCCAGCCCTGGCACAAGCCGAACAGAACTGCGTTAGCTCTCCTTCAAAAGCTTGGTTAGCGCCGTGCCGCTTTCGGCGTGTTTGCGGATGTTTTTATAAATTTTATTGAAATAAATTTCTAAAAATTCCTGATCGTTGATCCTGCCTTCGCCCTTTTTCGGCGCGATCTTTCGGTACTCGCCGCTGCTTTGCAGCTCGAATGCGAGCTCATTGTCGCTTAGCTGAAGTTTTAAAATTTCTTTGAGCTTGTTTTGCAAATTTTCGTTGTAAATCGGGCTCATCAGCTCCAGCCTGCGCTCTAAATTTCGCGGCATCCAATCCGCGCTCGCGATGTATAGGCTGGGCTGGGCGTGCGCGAAGTAAAAAATTCTAGCGTGCTCCAGGTATTTGCCGACGATCGAGATCACGCGGATATTTTCGCTGACGCCCTTAAGCGCCGGGCGCAAGCAGCAGATACCGCGCACGATGAGATCGATCTTTACGCCCGCGGCGCTTGCTTTATACAGCGCCTTGATCATATCGCCGTCGACAAGAGCGTTCATCTTAGCGATGATCCTGCCGGCAGAGCCTTTTTTTTCCTCGTTTTTTATCATCGCTAAAAGCCGCTCTTTGATCTGCATCGGCGACATAGAGAGGTTGTCAAGCTTGCGGTTTTTATTGTAGCCCGAGAGGATGTGGAAGAAATTCGTCGTGTCCTTATCGAAGCGGTCACCGCAGGTAAAAAAGCTCACGTCGGTGTAAATTTTAGCGCTCGAGCCGTTGTAGTTGCCCGTGCCTAGGTGGATATAAAATTTTAGCTTGCCGTCCTCTTTTTTGATGATCTGAGTTGCCTTGGCGTGGACTTTAAAGCCCGTGATGCCGTAGATCACGTGCGCGCCGGCGTCTTCGAGCGCCTTCGCCCAGTGCAGGTTGTTTTCCTCGTCAAACCTCGCCTTAAGCTCGACCATCACCGTTACCTGCTTGCCGTCGCTTGCGGCCTCGATCAGGCTTTGGACGATCGGGGAGTTTTTCTCCACCCGGTACAGCGTCATGCGGATCGAGATGACCTTTGGATCCTTAGCCGCTTCTTTGATGAGTTTTTGCACCGGATCGAAGCTTTCGTAAGGATGGATCAGCAAGATATCCTCCTTCTCCATCGCGCTCATAACGGGGGTGTTTTCGTTAAAGGGGGGCAGCGTCTTTGGCAGATACTGAGGATGGGCTAGAAAGGAAAAATCCTTATTAGAAGCGATCTCCCAAAGCCCGTCCAGCGTAAGCGGCACGGCGCATTCATATATATCTTTGTAAAAAATTTTAAGATGAGAATTTAGAAATTCTAAAAGCTCGGCATCGGCGCCCTTTTCGATCTGAAGCCGCACGAAAGCCCCCTTGCGGCGCAGTTTAAGCCCCGCTTCTAAAATCATCATAAAATCATCCGCTTCCTCCTCTTCGATCACGATATCTGCGTTTCGCGTGACGCGGAAGGCCGCGGAGCTGATGAGCTTGTAGCCGGGGAAAATTTCCTCCGCGTGGCGATTTACGATAGTGCCGATCGGCACGTAGGTGTTTTGCGCCACCTGCACGAAGCGCGGGATCACGCGCGGAATTCTAATCATTCCAAAATGAGCCGACTCGGGCGCGCTTTCTTCGCAAAGCTTGACCGCGAGGGAAAAGCCGAGGTTGTTTAGATGCGGGAACGGATGGGTCGCATCCACTGCGATCGGGATGATGACGGGCATTATCTGCGAGAAGAAAAACTCGTCTGCTACGGGCTTTAGCTCGGGCGGCAGCTCGTCGTAGCTTTTGATAAAAAGCCCGCCTGCGGCCAGTTCGTCTTTGACGCTGAAGTATTGCGCCTCAAGCTCGGTCTGTTCGTTTCTCAGATAGGAGCGGATCGCGCGCAGCTGCTCTAGAGGCGTCATCTCGTCATCCCCGCTAATCGTCACGCCCGCGGTAAAAAGCTGCTTCAGACCCGCGACGCGGATCATATAAAACTCGTCTAAATTCGTGCTGTAAATCGCTAAAAATTTTAATTTTTCGATAAGAGGGATGGATTTTTGGCATTGCGCTAGTACGCGGGTGTTGAAGCGCAGCCAGCTTAGCTCGCGGTTGATGAAATTACTTTGTGCTTGCATTAGGCTCTCCTTTTGCGTCTAAATTTTAAAATTATAGCCCAATTAAGATTAAATTTTAAAATTTAAGCGGCCTGCCGTCCGTTTTCTTTTTTAAATTCGGCGTCTAAAAATACGCAGAATTTCACGCCGTTTAGATAAAAGATCCAGCTGATGTAGATCCACAGGAAGAAAAATAGCACCACCGAAAAGGAGCCGTAGATGCTAAGGTAGGTTTTGTTATAAAACACGTACTGCGCGAAAAGAAGCCTCGAAAGCCACCATAAAATCGACGCTACGAGCGAGGAGATAAGCACCGCTTTAGCGCGGATTTCGCGGTTGATCGCAGTAGCGTAGGTAATCGCAAAGATCGCCCAGACGATGAGGTAGGGCAGGGCTTTTAAAAAATTTATCCAGCTGGTAAACTCGGTTTTATTCAGCAGATCCTGCAACTCGCCGCTTATGTAAAACGACGCTCCAAGCCCCACGGGAGCAAGCGTCATCAGCGTCCAGTAGGTGCTTAGGCTCTTAAAAAAGCTTCGCTGCGGAGAGTGCGAGATGCGCGAGATGATCGTTTCAAAATCGCCGAAAAACAGCACCGACGTTACCAGCACGGCGCAAAAGCCCGTCACGCCGAGGCTCAGGCCGTTTGACATAAACTCCTCGATGTAGGGAATGAGGCTTGCTTGGTTGGCGGGGAGCAAATTTGAAAATATAAAGCCCATTATTTTATCGTAGTAGTCTTTGAAGCTCGGCAGCTGCATAAAGACGCTAAGCGATACCATCAGCACCGGCAGCAGCGCCAAGATCGTATGAAAGCTAAGGCTCGATGCGTGGTGCATCAGCTGCGAATCATATAGGTATTTGTAGTTTTTAAGTAGGCTCTTGAGCTCGCTTGAGACGGTTTTTAGATCTTTCATAGCTCGCAATTTTACAACAAAAATCAAAAATTTCAAATAAATTCCAAAAACCCGCGCGCAGATAAAATGCTTGATCAATGAAGTGTAAATATCTGTCTCTTATACACATCTCCGAGCCCACGAGACCGATCAGT
>CAUUKU010000131.1:0-4818 GCA_963545665.1 uncultured Campylobacter sp.
GAGATACTGATCGGTCTCGTGGGCTCGGAGATGTGTATAAGAGACAGGACCGCGCACAAGCACGCTTTTGACGTTTTTTTGCGGCAGAGCGGGCATTGAAATTTCCTCCATCTTATGGCAATTCTCGCAGACGAAATAAGCTTTCGCGCTGCTGCTTAGCTCGTAAAAGCTTTTGTGGTTGTTTTCGCTCGCTATTATTAAATTTTTCTCTTCCAAAAGCGCAATATTGCGATAGATCGTGGTTTTATTCGCGCCCGTGATCTCTACGAGCTCGTCGCAACTTACCGGGGCTTTTTTGTCGTTTAAAATTTTCACGATCTGGCCGCGGAGCGCCGTGTAAGCGATATCATGGCTCGCTAAAAAATCTTTGGGATCCATTGTGCGCCTTTTTTAAAATTTAAGCGATAATAGCGAAATTTAGATAAATTTATATTAAGTTGCAACTAAGTTGCATTGGATATACTTTCGCAAAATTTTTTGGAAAGGAATTTTATGAAAAAGATTGTTTTCGCGCTTTTTGCGATGAGTTGCGCATTGTTTGCCAAACCTACGGTCAGCACGACCATACTTCCGACGAAGTATTTCGTCGAGCAGATCGCGGGCGACACGCTACAGGTAAATACGATGGTCGGCAAGGGCGCCGATCCGCACACCTACGAGCCCAAGCCTTCGGAGATGAAGATGGTGCAAAACAGCGATCTGTATTTTGCGGTCGGTATAGAATTTGATGAAATTTGGTTACCGAAGCTCGCCGCGGCGTATCCGAAGATGAAGATAATCCGCACCGAAGAGGGTATCGAAAAGATGGCTATGGCCGCGCACCATCATCACGAGCACGACGCGCACCATCATCACGATGCGCACGATCACGGCGCTCACCACGACCACAAGGAGCACAAAGCTCATCACGATCACGATGAAAAAGAGCATCACGCCGAGCACCATCACCATCACGACGGCTTAGATCCGCATATCTGGCTCGATCCGCAGCTAGCAAAGATCCAGGCTAAAAATATTAAAGACGCGTTAACCAAACAGTATCCTAAAAATGCTAAAATTTACGAAGCAAATTTCGATAAATTTGCTAAAAAGCTTGACGAACTGGACGCTTACGCAAAGCAGAAATTAGCGAGCGTCAAGGGAAAGAAATTTATGGTTTATCATCCGTCTTGGGGCTATTTTGCACACCGATACGACCTAGAGCAGATCGCGGTCGAAGTAGAGGGCAAAGAACCCAAGCCAGCTGATTTAGCCGAGCTGATCGAGGAAGCCAAAGAGGAAAAGATCAAGGTGATTTTCGTCGCACCGCAGTTTTCCAAAAAGGCAGCGCAAACCATCGCCGCGCAAACGGGCGCAAAGGTGATAGAGATCGATCAGCTACCGCTAGATTGGTACGAGACGATGAAAAAGACGATCGACGTTTTCGGAGAGAACTTGTAGTTTAATGAAATTTATTAAAATTTTACTTTTATCCGCGATTTTTACGTCGCGGATATTTGCGTGCGCTCTGTGCGCCCTATACACGCCTACTGCGCACGTTAGCATCGCCCCCGTCGCACAGGACGGTAAGATCGTGAGCCTGCATTTTTCATGGCTCTTTTCTAAAAATTTTACCGACGTCATAATGCAAACCTACGATATAAATTCCAACGGCAAGCTAGAAAGCGACGAGCTAGCAGAGATTACCAAAGCGATGACCGATTATTTGGAGCCGAAAAACTATCTTTGCGAAGCGGAATTTTACGATCAAGCGCCGAAAAGCGCAAAGCCCGCACTTAGCAACCTCGTAGGCACTCAGATCAAGGGAAATTTTAAAAACGCAAAAAGCCTCATCAAAAAGGGCAGGCTTGCGTTCGAGTTCGATCAAGAGGTCGGTTTCGAGCTGCGAAACGGCCGCGTTCTTAAAATTTCCATTAACGACGATCAGGGCTTTTTCAATTTCAAAATGCTTGACGAAAAGCCCATTAATCTGGGCGAGGGCTTTATGGCGAAGCCTAACTCCAACCTCGCCACTACTTTTATAGAATTTAGCGGCGAAAAGTCGAAGATCGCAGATAAAAAGCCGCTAGATCAAGGCATACCGACTGCCGATGCCGAACAGATCGATCTGGGCGCGGGCGAACAGAGCCTAATCGCGCTAGAGGAGGAGAAACTCGCAATCGGTAGGCAGGTTAAGCAGCTAGGCGTGGGCAGGTCGCATCAAAGATCGGTCGGCGACATCGTCTCAGACGCGACCGCAGAGGCTCAAAAAAACATAGCCGCCTCGGATACGCTCGCGCAGATTAATAAAGCAGGCGCCGCCAAAGATGCCGCGCAGGCAAAAAACGACCGCTCAAATTCCAATCGCTTAGGCAGCGAAAGCTCCGCTAGCGCCCCGCAAAAAAGCGGCGGCGCCTCATCCGCTGCGAGCGACGAGATAAAATTAGCCAAATCGCGAAATCTGGATGAAATTTCATCCGCTCTCGGCAAAAACGGCTCATCCGCCGCACTCGCCGGATCGGACGCAGGCTCCGTAAATTTAGCGCAAAATGCACAAAACGGCGATGCGTCAAATTCTACCGCAAGCTCTAGCGGATCTGCGAATTTAACGCAAAGCTCCGATAAAGATACGGATAAATTTCACGCCTCATCCGTAGGCGAGCTGTCCGGCTCCGCGCAAGAGGGCTCAGGCGAAGCGACGCACTTAAAAGAAAATACCGCAAACGGCGCACAAGAGATCAAAGACGGCCTCATTGGCGGCGAGGATGCCGCGAACGAGCCGCAGGATGAGGTTATCTCAAACGAGCCGCACGAAGAAGCCGCGCTGGGGTTTGTCGCGCAAAAGACGGTGGATTTTATGAAAAGTCTCAAAACGGCGTTTCGCGCGAGCAGCGAGCAAGCAAGCGCGAGCACGATCCTATGGGTCTTGGCGCTTTCTTTCATATACGGCTTTTTCCATGCGGCAGGCCCCGGGCACGCGAAGCTGCTAACGGCAAGCTACTTCTTAGCCCATGGCGGAAGCTACGTCAAAGCCTTCGGTTTTGCGCTTAAAATCGGGCTTCTGCACGTCTTAGGAGCGCTCGTTTTGGTAAGCGCGAGCATGTTCATGCTGCAAAACGTCGCAGGCCTCGTATCTGCAAACTCCGCCTCGATCACCACGAAAATTTCGGCGCTTCTGATCATCGTCATAACGGCGCTCATCATCTACGACAAAGCGCGCCGCGTAAGATCGGGCGCCCACCACGATGCGGGCTGCTCCTGCGCCGCTTGCGCCTCAAGCGCGTACGAAGCAGGCGTGAGCTTAAAGGGCGCGGGGGCTGCGAGTGCTAAAAATGTCGCAGACGCCGCATCTAAGACGTATAAATTCTCCGAATTTAAAGCCTTCGCTGCAGATGTCATCTCACCTTCGGACGCAAAAAATTCCTACGGCGCTTTAAATTTACGCGACACAAGCCTAGGCCTAAAAGAAAATCGCGTCGCAAGCGAGCTGCTCGAGAATTTTACGAATTCTAACCCGCCTCGCAATAGCGCCGTTTCAAACAGCGGCGAGAGAGGGCGCGAGTGGCTTATCGCGCTTGCGGCGGCGCTCGTGCCCTGCCCCGGTACTATCCTGATTTTCGTGCTTGCATTCAGCCTCGGTAGCTTCGCGCTTAGCGTCGCTAGCGCGCTTTTCATCGGTCTAGGAATGAGCGTCGTGATATTTTTAGCCGCACTTTTCGGCGCGAAAGCAAACGAGCTTAGCTCAACAAAACGGCTCGTAAGCTTGAAGCTTTACGTCGAATTTGCGGGGCTTTTCGTGATGTTCGGGCTCGGGATTTTTATGTATTTCATCTCGGACCGAATGAGCGTACTTTAAATTTTACAAATTTAATAGTTTCATAAAAACTCCCGCATAGCGCCATTTCTGTGCGGGTTTTAAAAAAATAAACAATAAATTTTATTACTTCATATAAATTCCACATTGGCTCCACAAAACACACGTTATACTTCCGCATATTTTTTTTAAGGAGTAACAATGAAAAAACTTTCTTTGTTTGCGCTTAGTGCGCTATTTGCAGGTACATTCGCCATCGCAGCCGACATGGGAGCGGCAAAAGACGATATGGGAGTGAAAAACGAGATCAGTGCGTCTATGGACGGCGTTAAAAACGACATGGGCAGCGTGAAGCAGAAGAAATCCGCTCGACGCAACATGCCTAACGAGTTCAAAGACGGCAGAGACAGGGACAGAAGCAGAGACAGAATGTAGTATTTGCTAAGCGACGGATGCTTGAGCCGAGGCCGCTAAGATGCGAGCAGGGCATAGGCAAGCGGTGCATAAAGCGCCGCGTATCCTGCGCTGAGTGAAATTTAACCCATTTATCTTCAATAAAAATCCCCAAAAATAAAAATTTTCTCTTCTAAAAAGTTTGTAAATCGGGTACCGCTCAACGGCGGCTACCCGTATTTCATCCGATGCGGCGGCGTTTATCGCGCCGAACTACAGCGAAGCGGTCGTATTTATCCGAGCGCCGGACTGCCTGCACGGCTCGTTCAGAGCAAACGTTTTATAATCCATCCACTCGCCCGACCGAAAAACCGGACCGTCATAAGCACAAAGCCTGCTTGCAAACGCAAATCCATAAAATTTACCGCCGATCGATACGCTAAAATCCGGCGCGAGTTTCTACGTAGATAATTTTAAACGCGGCTCTGCCGACTACGGACGCAACGAAAGCACGCTATAAAATCCGAGCATTTATTTTCCGCACCGCTTCAGCGGCGAGACAGATGCGGCGACGCGACCACAATAGCTGTCTCTTATACACATCTCCGAGCCCACGAGACCGATCAGTATCT
>CAUUKU010000132.1:0-4456 GCA_963545665.1 uncultured Campylobacter sp.
ACACTCGACTAGTCGTCGGCAGCGTCAGATGTGTATAAGAGACAGATGTGCACCCGCGCGGCTTTGGAGTGAAATTTTGCCTTTGAGATCATCAGATCGGCGTCTTTTAGCGTTACGTTCGCATCCACCTTGGCGCTTTCCTTTTCGACGTCGACGTCTATCAACACGCGCGCGTCAATGCCGCCGTTTAGCAGATATACGGGCTCGTTTATGCCGTAGCTTTGCAAAATCGCCAGCAGATCCTTGCCTAAGTTTTCTTTGGTGCGAAGATCGAGCTTTACGATGGGTCTTTCTTCAAAGAGCCCGCCGATACGCACGCTGCTGCCCTCTAGGCTTTTGCCTTTAAATTTCGGCTCATTCAGCGTGAAGTTTAGATAATCGTTTTTAAGCGTGATGTTGGCGTCTTTTACCGTTACGGCTTCGATTTGCGGCTGAAATTTTATCGTCAGATCCTGCGCATAGGCCGTGGCGCTGACGTTTTCGGCGATCGGGCGCGGATCTTTTAGATCGATCTTCGCGCGGAGGTTTTCGATGTAGTAGTTTTTTGCGACCGCCTTGCCGTAGATCCACTCGTTCGCAAGAGGATTTAGCCCCGTTAGCGCGCCTAGCTCATTCATAAAATTTTTCAGACTCAAGGCCGAGGCGCGGTTTATCTCGATATTTAGCTCTGAGCCGATATTGTGCACGTCAAGCTCGCCCGCGATCTCGTGCGAAGCGAAGGTGCCGTTAAAATCATACGTATCGGCTTTGAAATTTGCTCGTGCCGTGCCGTGCAGAGTGAGATTAAAATCATTTAGTTCAAGCTTGATCGGATCGAAGTTCAGCCCGTTTGCGCCCGGTGTGATCTTTGAGCTTAGCCTAAAAAATCGGGTATCTGCGTAAAAAACGTCGCTTTTGTATTTTAGTTTCAGGCTCTCGCCTTTGATTTTTAAATTTTGCACGTCGATCTCTTCAAAAAAGGAGTTGATAAGCGAGATTTTTTTGCTAAATTCCAAAATTTTCTCGCTTTGCGTGCGCAGATCGGTGGAATTTTGCTCTAAATTTTGTGTATTATTTTGCGTAATTTCAAGATTTTTGATACGCAGCACGAGACCTTTATTTAGCTTGAGATAAAACCCCTCAAGCTTTGCAAAGCCCACGTCCAGCTGCGAAATCGCAATACCGTGCTTTAGGCCTACCGCGCAGACTATAAAAAGTATAGTTATGCACAAAAAAAATCTAGCCAAAGTTCTAAACATCATCGCCTCATCAAAAAATTCCGCCCCAAAACCAAATCGGGCGTGCCGAAAAACTGCGCTTATAATATGAAATTTATTCAAAATTTTGGCTTATTTGCCTATAATTTCAGCTAAATTTTGAAAGGAACGCATGAAATTCTTTATAAAGCTCATCAAAGCGGCGTGCATTTGTATCGAGCTTGCGGCTATCATCCTTTTGGCCGTGGGCTTTGATCTACACGAGCGCGTCGGCAACGCGACAACCGTGCAGATAGGCCAGGGCAGCTCAACGAAAATTTTATCGCAACTCTCAAAGAGCTATCCAAAATTTAGCAAATTCGACGCGAGGCTGCTTTCTTTTTACGGCGGCGCAAAAACCGGCGAGCTGGAGCTTAGCGGCGAAAATTTGCCCAAATATCAATTTTTGTATGAGCTAAGCATCGCAAAGCCCGTGATGAACGAGATTAAGCTGATCCCGGGAGAGACTACGATCGTGTTTTTAAAGCAGCTGGCGAAAGATCGCGGGCTAAGCTTTAGCGAGCTTGAGCGCGAATACAACGCCACGGCGCCGTTTTACGAGGGCTTTTTGGTGCCTGAAACCTACAAAATTAGCAAAAACGAAAGCGAAAAAAATATCATCGACCACCTTGTTTCAAGCGCACAAAAATTCCACGAAGGATTGTCGCGCGAGCTTAGCGGCGACTATAACGCCACGGCATGGAAGCAGGTGCTAATCAAGGCCTCGGTCATTCAAAAAGAGGCCGCAAACGCAGATGAGATGCCCCTTGTAGCCTCCGTCATCGATAACCGCTTAGCCAAAAATATGCGCCTTCAGATGGACGGTACGCTGAATTACGGCGAGTTTTCGCACGTCAAGATCACTCCGCAGCGCATCCGCACCGACACCAGCCACTACAATACCTACCTCAACGACGGACTTCCGAAAGAGCCCGTGTGCGTGGTCTCTCGCGATGCGATACGCGCCGTTTTTGCGCCCGCAAAGAGCGAATATCTGTATTTTATGCGAAATAAAAAGACCGGGCTTCACGATTTTGCGCGCACGCAAGCCGAGCACGAGCGCAACGTAAAGGCGCAGAGGTAAAATTTAAGTCCGTTTCGGTAATTAAATTTAAAAAACGAGATTTCGTCTTTAAATTTTAAAATTTAACCCCCGCAGTTATAAAAATGCGGGGTCGATATTTGGGAGATAACAATGAAAATAGCGATATTCGGCGCCGGAAACATCGGCGCAGCGGTAGCGAACGATCTTATCGTAAGCGATTCTTTGAGCCAAAAGATAGATAGCATCGTGCTTGTGGATGCTGTAGAGCGGATCGCGCGCGGCAAGGCTTTAGATCTAGCCCATACGGCGGCGGTTTATGAGCGCGACCTGCGTATAAGCGGCAGCACGGAGCCTAGCGATATAGCGGACGCAGGCATCGTCGTGATCACGGCGGGGCACGCAAGAAAGGCGGGGCAGAGCAGGGAGGAACTGTTTGACAGCAACGCCGCCATCGTCGCGCAATGCGCGCGAGATGCCGCAAAATACGCGCCTAGCTCCATCATCGTCGTCGTTACTAATCCGCTTGATATGATGGTCTATGCGGCGCTGCAGGCTAGCGGGTTTGCAAAAGAGCGCGTCATCGGCATGGCGGGTGAGCTAGACGGCGCGCGGCTTAAATTTGAACTCGCACGAGCGAGCGGCAAGGAAATTTCATCGATGAGAAGCGCGATCGTGGGCCCGCATAGCGAAGAGATGATCGCGCTTAAAAACGAGCTGGGATTTGAAATTTCGGATGAAATTTTCGAGCGCGCGGTGCAAAATACCAAACGCGCCGGCGCGCAGATCGGCGAGCTACTGGGCGCGTCGGCGTATTTGGCGCCTGCAGCGGGCATCGTAAAGATCATAAAATACATCCTTTTTGATACCTGCGGCACGCTCGCTTGCTGCGTCGCGGATAGATCGGGAGTGCCTTTGGGGCGCTTCGTAAGCGTCAGTAGAATGGGCGCGATAGAGAGAAATTTCGCCTATTCGGGCGAGTTTTGTGAGCAGCTTGAGCGGATGCGAGAAAGCGTAGCGGGACTAAAGTTTTAGCTTGCGCGGAGCGGAATTTCGTAGCTAAGCTTTAGGCTGCGAAATTCTTTCGGTAGATAAAATTTTAAGGCGCGAAATTTTACTTTGGCGAGAAATTTAAACTAGCAGAATTCCATTTGACGTGGAATTTTGAAATTTACGAAATTCCTATCATCGACATCGCCAAATATGAAGCGGGAAACGCCACCATTCAAAGTATCATGTCCTCGGCGATCGTAGCCTGCTTTAGTCACTGCATAGACGAGAGACTTGTAAAAGAGCAGATGCTTTGCTCTGCGCCCGAAAAAACCCGCGCTCTAAACAAAACGGCTTATGATTTGGAAGTAAAAAAATACGCTAGAGAAATTTTGCGTAGAGGACAAACAGATGAGCAATAAGATAAGGACGCGCGCTGTAAATTACGGTAAAAATCTCATCGCGATAGACGCCGTTACTAAAAACCGCTCGGCGTGGCTGTCAAATTTGGCTAAAAAAGAATTGGCTATTTAAGGGTTTTATCGCGCGTGCGAAGTATAAAATTTAGCGGCGACAAAGCAGTATAGGTAGATAGTATATTGTTAGCGGCTTTATTCTTGCTTTTTTGCGAAGTGCATCAACCATAGGATGAAATTTATTGCGTTGTTAAAATTTTTATTCTGGTACAAGTATACTTACCGCTTTTCTTAAAGGATTACACTCGCTATCGCTTAGACAAATTTCTAATTGCTCCTTTATTTTGCAAGAAAAATCCTTCTTGTCGCTCTCTTTTCCGTAGCAAACCTTGTCGAAGTAACCGATAGCCCTATATATATTACCGCCGTAAAATATTTCATTCCCTGCTAGCAAAAAGCAATAATACATCATGTCTGCCTCGCAAGCTTTCTCGAATGCTAAAACGGAATCTTTATATCTGCCCATTGTAACCAAAAGTACCGCGCCGAGCGATCCGCAGCTTTCATAATCTCCGTCGTCGCATTTCTTAGATAAAATTTCGACGAGTTTCGTGCATGCGCTGTATTTTCCATTGCCGCTATCGCACTCTAAATTTAGCTCTTTTTCCTCCCATGTCTTAAAAAAGCTCGAATCCATGGGTCTTGCTGCGCTCGAGTATATTGAAAATATTAAAGCCTGTCTCTTATACACATCTCCGAGCCCACGAGACCGA
>CAUUKU010000133.1:0-4418 GCA_963545665.1 uncultured Campylobacter sp.
AGATACTGATCGGTCTCGTGGGCTCGGAGATGTGTATAAGAGACAGATGTTGAGTTATGCGTATAGAGAGGTATCCATTATTGTTATACATAAAAATTTTAACGGGAAGTCGATAATGAATAATAGTTTGCAATTCTTGGATATTCATCTGAATGCTTCCATCACCGGTTAAGCATATAGTTTGTCTTTTATTATTTGCTATGCATGCACCAATTAGTGCCGGCAAATCATAGCCCATAGAAGCACATCCGACATTTGCAAAAAGCCTATCGCCCGCTCGCACCGGATAGCTCTGAAATGTTGATGTATATGCTATGCCATTGCCAGTAAGCAAGAGAGAATTTTTTGGTAATTTCTCCGAAAGCAATCTTGGAAAATAATATGAACTGACATAATTCTTCTCTTTCAATACGGACTTATCAAAAACAGGATATTTCATTTTTATTCTATTGCAATATTCAAGCCAGTCCCTAATTTCTAAATTTAAATCTCTAGTTTTTTCTCTAAGATCGTTTATAAAAACCTTTGCATCGGATTTAATTTTTATATCCGGAATAAAAGTTTTCTTGTTAAGTTCGCTTTCATCTATATCAATCATAATTTTTTTGGCTTCTCGCGCAAAAAATTCCCAATTAAAACTCAAAATTCTAAGATTTAATCTTGTACCTAATACTATTACCAAATCACTATTTTGAATTACAAAATTTCCGGCCCTCTCACCTAAAATTCCCGGCCTACCAAAAAAATACTTATGTGAAGTCTCTATTAAATCAACTCCTGAAATA
Organism: uncultured Campylobacter sp.; assembly: GCA_963545665.1. GTDB lineage: Bacteria > Campylobacterota > Campylobacteria > Campylobacterales > Campylobacteraceae > Campylobacter_B. Next base: position 786 of record CAUUKU010000133.1, read on the forward strand.
GCAGTCAAAACAGGGATTTTTAGCTCGTCAATCAAGGCTCTAAAATCATCTTTTGCATTGGCCAGCCTCACTCCGTTACCTACAATGATAACGGGGCGTTTAGCAGCTTTTAACGCATCTAAAACCTGCGGGATTTTAGTGTCGAATTTCGGTTCTTCGGGGATTTCAAATTCTACCAGATCCGCTTCGTTTACCATCGCGCCTTGTATATCTAACGGCACGTCCAACCATACAGGTCCCGGTCTGCCGTGCTTAGCCTCATAAATAGCTTTTTGCAGATGAAATTTTATGCTATTTTTATCCGTTATCATTACGGCATATTTTGTGATAGGCTTTACGATGTCAATTATATTAACCTCTTGATCACCGAGCTGACGCAAATTTAGCTTTGGTTGCGAAGCGACGGTCGTTTGAAATTTTACCTGTCCCGATATAATCATCATAGGGATCGAATCTACCCAAGCACCGTAAACGCCTGTAATCGCGTTCGTCCCGCCGGGGCCCGTGGTAACATACGCAATACCGATCTTATTTGAGATGCGTGCATAGCCCTCTGCGGCTATCGCGCAAGCTTGTTCATGATGGTTGCAGACATACTCTAAATTTTTATTTTTACCAAGCGAATCTATCAGATGCATATTTCCGCCACCCGAGACCATAAATACGGTCTTTGCGGTATCTTCGTGCTCGGCTATAAATTTTGCTATAAAATCGCTAACTTTTATCATCGCATCATATCTTTTACGTAGTCGTTTAAATTTTGCTCGGTATCAATCGTGCCGTTTTCGTAGAAATTTTTATACCATTTTACAGTTTTTTCAAATGCCGTTTCACTATCCCAAACAGGCTTCCAACCAAGTAGCGCACGCGCTTTAGAGCAATCAAGCTTCAATAAATTTGCCTCATGCGGCTGATCTGCGCCAGAACTGATTTGAAATTCTATTCTATCCCAATACCGCTTAGCGCTTTTTAGTACATCAAGCACTCTAATCGCACCATCGTTGCTAGGTCCGAAATTCCACGCGCTGCCGAACTCCTTTCGCCCTTCAAGCAATTTTTGCCCCACGAGTAAATATCCGCTAAGCGGCTCGAGCACGTGCTGCCAAGGGCGTGTCGCATGCGGATTGCGGATCGTTACCGCTTCATTTTTAGCTGCCGCGCGCATCACGTCGCAAATCAATCTGTCTTGCGCCCAGTCTCCGCCGCCTATGACGTTTCCCGCTCTCACACTTGCAAGTAGCGTTTCGTGAGATTTTTTGTATTCATTTAAATTTAAAAACGAATTTCTATATGAGCTGGTTAAAATTTCAGCACAACCCTTCGAAGAGCTATATGGATCATATCCGCCCATAGGATCGTTCTCGCGATACCCCCAAACCCACTCTTTGTTATCGTAACATTTATCGCTCGTGATATTGACGATAGCCTTGACATTGTTTTGCCTGCAGGCCTCAAAAACTTTTAGAGTTCCAATTATATTAGTCTCATAAGTTTCGATCGGATTTTTATACGAATGCCTGACGAGAGGCTGCGCTGCAAGATGAAAGACAATGTCTGGAGCAGCTTCTTTGACCGCAAGGCCAAGCCTGTTTAAATCCCTAATGTCGCCAAATATAGTTTTAATATCCAAATTTAAAAGCCCGAAATGGCTCGGAGTAGTAGGAATTTTATCCGAATAACCAGTGACATCAGCGCCCATCTTATTTAACCAAAGTGCGAGCCAAGAGCCTTTAAAGCCCGTATTTCCCGTTATTAAAACTCTTTTGCCTCGATAAATTTCATCAAACATTTTTTTTACTTCCAAATTTTCCAAGGCGCGTTGCCGCTATCCCACATTTTTTGTAAAACTTGTTTATCGCGCAAAGCGTCCATCGGCTTCCAAAAACCACAGTGCTTGAAGGCACAAAGCTCGCCGTCTTTGGCCAAGCTTGAAAGTGGAGCTTGCTCGAATACCGTTGCATCGCCTTCCGTTATGTAATCAAAAACCTTTGGCTCACACACGAAAAAGCCGACATTTATCCAATTCCCATCGCCCTTGGGCTTTTCGAAAAAAGAAGTGACTAAATTTGAATTATTAATATCCAATGCGCCGAATCTTCCATCAGGCTGAACTGCCGTCATAGTAGCCGCTCTGCCGTGGGATTTGTGGAATTTTACCAACTCGTCTATATTTATATTGCCTACGCCGTCTCCATAAGTAAGCATAAAGCTCTCGCCTCCGACATATTCCTGCGCACGTTTTATTCTACCGCCCGTCATCGTATCTAGCCCGGTATCAATCAATGTAACTTTCCAATCTTCGCTTAATGTTTTATGTATTTTCATATTGTTATTTTTTATGTCGATCGTTACATCGCTTCTATGCAAGAAGTAGTTTGCAAAATACTCTTTTATATAGTAGCCCTTGTAGCCCAAAAGAATGATGAACTCATTAAAACCGAAATACGAATAAATTTTCATTATATGCCAAAGTATCGGCTTGCCGCCAATCTCAACCATAGGCTTAGGTCTAATACTAGTCTCTTCGGCAAGCCTCGTACCAAAACCACCGGCCAGGATTAAAACTTTCATGTGCAAATTCCTTAAATAAAATTAATCCGATAATTTCAAGCTTTTATTTTATCAAAAAAAGCTTATATAGAGATTTATTTACATGCCCAAATCACTCTCTTTTTCTCTTATATACATCTACCAATTCTCCATGTTCCACTAGTTCGTATCGGTCGCGAACATCATCGAAAAGATCAAGCAGTATTTTTAGCTGAATAATTCGTCTCCCGACATCGTTGGGTAGCCATTGGTTATTATAAACATCGAAAAAACGCCTTTCTTTTAATTCTTTATAATATACATTCAAAATATCGGTATCGACGTATAAAATATCGGCTTTAGAATTTATAAGATCCAAGACTTCGTTGTATTCATCGTCAGTTACTATAAAGGATTTTAGTTCAAAATACTTTAATCCACTATATTTTTTACTAAAAAACTGCAATATATTGTCATATTTGGATATCATATAAAGCTCATTTGAATTTTTAGAATATTTGTTTATAAGCTCTAGGGCATTGCTAAAGCGCTCAAACGAATATGTAGTAACAATGTCACCGGCTCTTTCATGATCCCATTTATAATTTCTATGCGTAGCAAAAGTATTTTCATGTAATATCATTTGGGATATATATTCATAGCCATACTTAACATAAACGAATATGAGTATTGGTGCTACTATAATATATAAAATATTTCTAGCTCTTTTAACTATGAAATGAAATAGTATCAGCATAGGCAACGCAATGATAGCAAAATTTATGTTGTCAAAATTCCCTTTCCATACGAAAAAAATACACAAAAATTCGATATAAAAAAGTAAAAATATATAACTTAAAAGATAATTTGATTTCTTTAGCTCCGCATAGAACCATATAAGTCCAAGCCAATACAACGATACGACAAGTAATAATATCACGTAAATCGACATACTTATAGGGAGGGAATAGAAACCGTCAAAAAAATATTTGGTAGATGGATTATCCATGAGCGGATACTTTATAAGAGTAGTTATGCCAAGTGCAATAAAACCTATAAATATAAAAATTTCTTTTAGACGTATTTTTTGTTGTTCTATAAATT
>CAUUKU010000134.1:0-4409 GCA_963545665.1 uncultured Campylobacter sp.
GATACTGATCGGTCTCGTGGGCTCGGAGATGTGTATAAGAGACAGATAGCCATCAATACAGTCGTTTTTCCTGTTCTATTAACTCCAGCAATAATAGAAATGGGGTGAAGGAAATTTATTTCTAAATTATCAATCTGTTTAAAATTATCAAATCTTATTTTTTTCAATAATATAGGAAAATTATGTTCATTGGACAAGTCTAGTTTATCAATTTTATCTTTATCTCTTTTTGGATTAATTCTTCTACTATCTTCTGCCATTTTTTATCCTTGATAAATAAAAATATAATGAAACATGTATCTACTTGCTTATACAATATACACCATACTACCATAAACGCTACGAAATGATATACTGTAGGAAATTCTATATCATTAAGTTTAAGCGATTCTACGTACACGGCGCGTTTTCGGTGCGGTCTGCGTCGCGCCCGCTTTGTTAGATTTTGCAGACTTGGTCTTGCCGCCCGCCGTCTTAGAGCGAGCAGATCTGCCTTTGCCTCCCGCCGCACCGGCGGCAGCCGCTACGGCACTCGCAGCGCCTGTTAATGCGGCGGCAGCGCCGGTTGCGCTAGCGACATCCGCCGCGCCGTACATCGTATCGGCAGCGGGATTTAAATCAAAATCCTCGTTTCTTAAGGCTAGCGCTTTGGCCTTTCTGTTTTTCAAAAACTCGCTGTACGGCGAGCCGTAAAGACCGGCGTGCCAGATCGCGCACCCCAGCATCACTAGCCCGGAAATTTTATGCAGTCGCGACGCGCGCGCATTCATATCTAGCGCTGTTAGAGCCGTGATGCCCATACTCACTCCCAGCGCCGTTTTAGCTGCTTTGCGCTGAAAGTTTAGATCCAAAATTTTATCTTCAATCTTCAAATTTTACCCCTTTAATGGAATTTAGTAGTAGTCCTATCGTCGTGCCGTTATGCAGCAACGCCGTAGCCACGGGACTTAACACGCCGAACGTAGCCAAAAATAAAATGATCGAATTTATCCCCACGGTGGCGTTGAAATTTCGATTCACGAGCCGCAGCGTGTCATTGGCCAGCGCCTTTACCTGCGCGACGCCCTCGATGTCGTTTTTCAAAAGCCCGATCTGCGCGGAAGCCTTGGCGATCTCGGCGCCGTTTAGCATGCTGATGCCGATGTCTGCCTTCATCAAGCTCGGCGCATCGTTTATGCCGTCGCCCACGAAGACCACCTTTCGCCCCTCGGCTTTTAACTGCTCTAAAATTTCGGTCTTTTGCGTCGGCAACAGCTCGCCGTAATAACGATCTACGCCGAGCTTTTTGGCTACGGCGCGGGCTTTTGATTTCACGTCGCCGCTTAGCATAACGATCTGTTTAACGCCCAGCTCGCGGAGCCTAGCGATGACGGCGCGGGCGTTTGCGCGCACCTCGTCTCTAAGTCCGATGACGCCCAAAAGTCTGCCGTCAAATGCGATGTAAAGCAGCGCGAGCCCCTTTTGCATCGCAAGATCGATGGTTTCTTCATGCGCCGCAAACGAGATCATCTCGTCGTCTTCGAGGAAGTGGCGCGAGCCGATGATGAGCTTTTTGCCCTCGATGCTGGTCTTAACGCCGTGAGCGACTACGAACTCCACCTCGTCGTGGTGCATGTGGATAAAGCCGTGCTTTTTGGCAGCATCCACGATCGCCTCGGCTACGGGGTGAAAGTAATGCTCCTCGGCACTCGCGGTTAAATTTAAAATATCGTTTTTACTGAAGCGCTCGTCAAACGATATGATCTCGGCGACCTCCAGATTGCCGTACGTAAGCGTGCCCGTCTTATCGAATACGAAGGTATCGGCGCTCGCAAGCGACTCAAGAGCCTTGGCGCCTTTGATCAAAATCCCGTTCTTGCCCGCCTTTGAGATGCTTGATTTAAAAGCAACCGGCGTAGGCAGCTTAAGCGCGCACGAGTAGTCCGCCTGCAACACCGAAGCTACGTTCATGAAATTTCGATTTATCAGATAGGACACGCCCGCGAGCCCGAAGGTCACCGGCACGAGCTTGTCGGCTAGGTGGGTCGTATGCATGCCGATGCTGGAGCGTTCGTTAAGAGATGCCGTGATGTAGTGCTTGATACGCTGCGTGGAAGTGTTTTCGCCGACGTTTTCCGCCCAGATACGGATCTTGCCCTCCTCCACGATCGTGCCGCTTAACACGCTATCGCCGCGAGATTTTTTCACTGCGACCGATTCGCCCGTCATGTTGGCTTGATTTATCATCGCTTCGCCGCTTACGACGTGTCCGTCCACGGCTATGACGTCGCCTGCGCCCACGACCACGATGTCGCCTACCTCTAGCTTGGAGGTAGCGATTTTGACTTCGGTTTTTCTGCCGTTTTGATCTATCTCGACCCACGCCTCGGCGATGTCCGGGCGAGCGAGCTCGCGAATCAGATCGTCGCTTTTATAAACGGTGCTTTCTTCCATGTATTCGCCCAGAGCGAGCATAGCGTTAGTGCTGTTTGCGGCAAATACATCGCCGCGAGAGAGCGAAATCCCGACAGCCATCGCTTCAAGAGTTTTGGAGGTCAGTCCGTGGCGTAGCGTCTCTTTTGCGCCCTGTCTTAGGATAGGAGTACAAGCTATCAGGCTAAGCGCGCGTACGACCGGCGAGGTGCGGAAGATCAAATTTGCACCCAGCGCGAATAGCGCCAAGACAAATTCGTTTTTACTAGGCATGGAGCTTTTGGAACGGCTAAAGGCGGGTCTGAAATCGCTTAAGTTAAAATTTTCTAAACCGCTTAAAAATTCCTTCTTTTTGCCGCCGCCGCTAAATTTAACGATGAGCGAGCCGATTTTGGCGTTAAACCTAACGTCCTGCACCCCTTTTAGCTTCGCTACGCTTTTGCAAAACGCGCTCGCATCGAGCCCTTTAAAGCCTGCGACCCTTATGCGCAGTCTAGTTTTAGTCTCATGTAAAATTTTAAAATTTTGCATCGACTACTCTTGCATCTCTGCCTTGGCGTCTTCAAAGCGCTCCTTCATCTCTTCGATGCCCATCTGAAACATCTCGGTGCCCTTTGCGATGAGCTTAAAAAGCCTTTTTTGCGCGTTTTCGTCGGTGAGAAAATAGCTCACCGCAGCGCCTACTAAAATGCCGCTTAAAAAGGAATTTCCCCCCAAGCCGCCAAATGGGCCGTTTGCGGAACCTGCGCCCGAAAATGCGCCGAAAAGCCCGCCCGCGCTATTAGAATTTTCGCTAAAATTAGAGCTATTTTTTGAGCTCTGCAAGGCGGAATTTACCCGCTCGTTTATCCATTTAGCCCAACCGCCGAGCCTTTCGTCGCCAGCAAAGCCCTCTTCGTATCTCTTGCCGCCGAAATCATAATCGTCGAGAATTTCTTTCAAATCTTTTTTAGTGATATATGGATTACTCATCTTTTGCCTTAAGGATCAAATTTTTACCCGCTACAAGCGCGCCTACGCATATCGCGATACCCGCCGCCGCGCGCAGATACTCGCCTTGTACGAGCTTGTTTGCGCTGTAAATCGCGCCGCCGCCGATGATGCCGCCGCTTAGCGCGATATCTAGCGCGTCGCGAATCGCCTTTGATCTGTCCTTGCCCTCTTTGATTTTGACGAGCTCTACGGCGCAGCCGCCGATCGCCCCCGCTATGGCGCCGCTTAAAACGTGATCCAGCGGCGAACGCTGTGTCGTAAGTGATCTATTCATCTAAACCTCTATTTTTGCGACTTGTCGCCCGCAGATGTCTGCGAAGCGTTAAAATTATCGTTCGGGCTTACTACTTGCGGGATTGAGATCAAAGCGGCTTTGGCCGTACTTGCTCGCTTTTTAGCGGAGCCGGAAGCGCTTGAAGCAGGCTTTGCAGCGGTATTTTTCGTTCTTTTAGAGCCCGGCTTCGGTCCCGGTTTTTTTCTGGTTTTGCCGGCCGCCGCGGTCTTGCTTGCAGCGGTTTTGCTCGCGCTTGCGGCGGCTGTTTTTTTAGAACCGGGTTTAGGGCCGGGTTTTTTTCTCGTCTTTTTAGTTTCGGATGCGCCGTCTAAGCCCAGCGTGTCCTTGGCATCTTTTAAAATTTTTTTCGATTTTTTACCGAGTTTTTCAGCGCCCTCTTTGACGCTGGCTTTTAAATCCTCGATATTCGTATTTTTTGCGATTTTGCTCGCACCTTCTTTGATCTTGTCGCGATTGCTGTAGGCATACATCGCCGCGCAACCGAGCGCAAGACCCGCTAGAAATGGGATCGGCATTTCATTCTCCTTGTGTTAAAATTATAAAGTTATTTTATCAACTTCACATAGATTTTGATATTATAGCAACTTTTTTTCGTTTTTGCAATCTTAATTTAATTTTTCTGCAAAATTCCTTTAATCAAATTAGAAAATGCGCTATTTAAGATCTGTCTCTTATACACATCTGACGCTGCCGACGACTAGTCGAGTGT
>CAUUKU010000135.1:0-4397 GCA_963545665.1 uncultured Campylobacter sp.
CGATATCATTAAGTATTTCTTTTAGCCAGAAATCATTATTGGCCAATCTTTTTCAGGGAGACTTTTTTAATAGTTTGGGTTTTTTAAGTCTTAATATATTTTTAAATCATTTTTATATAGGTTGGATAATCAAGATCTTGGATTCTAGCAATCCTATAGAGCCGTATTTATCTATAATTTTTTATTTCTTAGGGTCTACAATCTGTATAACTTTAAATTTACTGATCGCAAGAAGTCTAAAAAGAATTGAATACAAAAAACTACTTAGTATTTTCTTTATTAAAAGAGGATAATTTGAAACGCCAGTTATTATCCTTCCTGCTGGTAGGCATCTTAAATACCATATTTGGATATAGCCTATTCGTTCTTTTTATCTACTTAGGTTTATATTATCCGATCGCCGTGTTGTTTTCTACTATACTGGGTGTATTGTTTAACTTTAAAACTATAGGTAAGCTGGTATTCGGTAGTAGCGATAACTGCTTAATTTTTAGATTTATTTTGGTTTATGTTATAACATATCTTTTAAATATATTCTTTTTCTGGCTTTTTAAACGACTTGGATTTGATAATATGTATATAAACGGTTTTGTGCTTTTGATCCCGTTAGCTGCGGTATCATTTTTATTAAATAAATTTTTCGTCTTTGGGAGATGATATGAAAAAGATCAGTATAATTACTGCTTGCTTTAATGAGGAAGAGAATGTTGAAGAAGTCTACGCGCGCGTAAAAAAAGTTATGGGCGAATTTCCGGAGTATGCCTACGAGCATATATTTATAGATAACGCTTCTACTGATAAGACAGTTGAAATTTTAAAACGCCTCGCAAAGGATGATAAAAATTTAAAGATCATCGTAAATTCTAGAAATTTTGGCCACATCAAATCGCCAACTTATGCGCTTTTGGGTGCAGATGGAGATGCTGTTATCTCTATCGTAGCCGATTTGCAAGATCCGCCCGAGATGATTGCGCAGTTTATAGAAAAATGGCAAGAGGGCAACGACTTGGTTTTGGCTATTAAGCGCGATAGCGAGGAGCGCGGTGTGATGTTTAAAATCAGAGAGTGCTATTACGAGCTCTTATCAAAGCTATCTGAGATCGAGATTTTTAAGAATTTTACCGGCTTTGGACTTTTTGATAAAAAAGTGATAGCGGCTCTTAGGCAGATGCATGATCCATATCCGTTTTTTCGCGGAATGCTCGCGGAAGCGGGCTATAAAGTAGCTAAAATTCCTTACGATCAACCGGTAAGAATTAAAGGGGTTACTAAAAATAACTTCTACACGCTTTATGATATGGGGATACTCGGTATAATCTGCAATTCTAAAGTACCGCTCAGGCTCGCGACTTTTATAGGCATGATAATGGGCATTTTAAGTATAATAGTAGGGCTTGTATATTTTATCCTAAAACTCATATATTGGAATGAAATGAGTGTGGGTATTGCGCCCCTTATCATACTTTTTTCGTTCGTTTCATCTGGAATTTTGTTTTTTATCGGTATAATAGGCGAATATATTGGAGCAATTTATACACAAGTGTTGAATCGCCCATTGGTATTTGAAAAAGAGAGAGTAAATTTTGATTAAAATAGCCTGCAAAACGGCTTATGATACAGTACCTTTTAAGTAGAAATATAGCAAAATTCCACTAAAATTATGCCTACAAATTTAGCCCGTATTTTGGAAAACTTTATGGAAAAAAGAAAAATTTTGATAGTATTTGGGACGCGTCCGGAGGCCATTAAGATGGCTCTGTTGATAAAGGAATTTCAAAAGCGCGCGGAATTTGAAGTGAAAGTCTGCGTCACGGCGCAGCACAGACAGATGCTCGATCAGGTGCTTGAATTTTTTGAGATCAAGCCCGATTTTGATCTAAATTTAATGAAGCAGGCTCAAGATCTGTACGATGTGACGTCGGGGGTGCTGCTCGGTATGCGCGGGATATTCGAGCGCTACAAACCGGACATCGTATTTGTCCACGGCGATACGACTACGACAAGCGCGGTATCGCTAGCCGCGTTTTATCAAAAGATCGATGTGGCGCACGTTGAAGCGGGTCTTAGGACGCACGATATCTATTCGCCCTTTCCGGAAGAGATAAATAGGCAGATTACCGGCCTGATAGCCAAATACCACTTTGCGCCGACTGCGGGCGCAAAAGGCAATCTACTAAAAGAGGGCAAAAGCGCAGAAAACATAGTAGTAAGCGGCAACACCGTTATAGACGCGCTTTTTTGGACTATCGATAAGATAGAGCGCGATGCGGCCTTACGGGATAAAATTTTATCTTCCATAAATTTTAAATTTCATCTTGGCGATAGGAAATTTATATTAGTTACCGGCCATAGGCGGGAAAATTTCGGCGAAGGTTTTATAAATATCTGTGAGGCTCTGCGCGAAATAGCCGCTAATAACGCCGATGTGGACATAGTCTATCCCGTGCATCTCAATCCGAATGTTCAAAAGCCGGTGAAGGAAATTTTATCGGGCCTGCCGAATATTTTCTTGATGGATCCGCTGGAATACGACGCGTTCGTGTATCTGATGAGTAAAGCGTATATGATCATCACCGATAGCGGCGGCATCCAAGAGGAGGCGCCGAGCCTTTGCAAGCCGGTTTTAGTAACTAGAAATAGAACCGAGCGTCCCGAGGGGATAGAGGCCGGATGCGTGAGGCTGGTCGGAACGAAGCGAGAAAATATCGTAAAAGAAGCGCAAAAATTATTAAATTTAAAAGACGAATATGATAAAATGAGCGCAAGCATCAGTCCTTACGGCGACGGAAAAGCGTGCGAGAGGATAGTTAAATTTTTAAAGGAAGCTTTGTGAGAAAGGTTTGTATAATGGGGCTCGGCTATATCGGGCTGCCTACGGCCGCGCTTTTAGCGAGTAAGGGCTATAAAATACACGGCGTCGATGTAGTGCAAAGCGTCGTAGATACGATCAATCAGGGCAAAATTCATATCGTAGAGCCTGAACTAGAGGAACTTGTAAAAAAATCCGTAGAAAGCGGAAATTTAAAAGCGGATGTTAAGCCCGATTTTGCAGACGTTTTTATCATAGCCGTTCCTACGCCGTTTCGCGACGGATACGTGCCAAATATCGATTACGTGCTGAGCGCGAGCAGGGCGGTAGTGCCCTATATCAGAGAGGGAAATATCGTAATCTTAGAATCCACTTCGCCGGTCGGCACGACGGAGAAGATAGGTCAAATTTTAAAAGATAGCGGCGTTGATATCTCTAAAATTCATATCGCTCACTGCCCGGAGAGGGTTTTGCCCGGTAAAATTTTAAAAGAACTCACGCAAAATGATAGGATCGTGGGTGGCCTAAGCAAAAAGGCCGCGGAAAAAGCGGCGGAATTTTATAAGACGTTCGTTAAAGGCGAAATTTTAAAAACGGACGCAAGAACCGCCGAAATGGCGAAGCTCACCGAAAATTCTTTCCGCGACGTAAACATAGCCTTCGCAAACGAGCTTAGCATTTTGTGCGATAAATTCGGCATTAACGTTTGGGAGCTCATTTCGTTAGCAAACCGCCATCCGCGAGTTAATATTTTAAGCCCGGGCTGCGGCGTAGGCGGGCACTGCATAGCGGTCGATCCGTGGTTTATAGTGCATGCGGGCGGCTACGAAGCGAGGCTGATCAAATCCGCAAGAGAGGTTAATGACCACAAGACCGAGTGGAGCATAGAAAAGATCAAAAACGCCGCTTTGAAATTTGAGCTGCAAAACGGCAGAAAGCCCAAAGTCGCGTGCATGGGACTTGCTTTTAAGCCGGACATCGACGATTTGCGGGAGTCGCCTGCGCTAAATATAACTAGACGCCTGATCGCAGACGGCGTCGATGTGGTCGCCGTGGAGCCCAATATCAAGGCTCACAAGGATTTTGAGATAGCGGATTATAAAAAGGCTATTGAAATTTCGGACATTATCGTATTTTTGGTCGGACATAAGGAATTTAAAGGGCTGAAAATAGAAAAAGAAGTTTTGGATTTTTGCGGAATTTTAATAAAATGAGAGAAGCTCAAAAATTAATAGTTATTGCTCCATATTACAATGAAGAACGTGTCTTGGACGAAAAAGTAAAAAGATTGGGCGATATTTTAAAAATTTTAATTAATAAGGGCAAAATTAAAAAAGATAGTTTTATTTTATGTATTGACAATGGAAGTGAAGATACAATTCAGAACATCATTGAATACTTGGGTATAAAAAATTTATTTATTAAGAGCGTAGGATTTTTCAAGAACAAAGGATATTGCAATGTTTCATTCGACAAATTACCTAAATCACCTCGCTTGGTAGTTAATATTACATCGCCGTTAAAAAGTATATTCAATGTATGATCTGTCTCTTATACACATCTCCGAGCCCACGAGACCGATCAGTAT
>CAUUKU010000136.1:0-4293 GCA_963545665.1 uncultured Campylobacter sp.
TACACTCGACTAGTCGTCGGCAGCGTCAGATGTGTATAAGAGACAGATACTCACTTGTTATATTTTTAAACAAAGGATTAAAAATGCAAAGACCTACTCCGGTCAATCAAGAGATCAAGCTCGATCCGAACCGCTATATCGTCTCTAAGACCGATCCTAAGGGGATCATTACGTTCGGCAACATCTACTTTTGTAAAATTTGCGGATATAGCGAAGAGGAGCTCATAGGGCAGCCGCACAACGTCATCCGCCACCCCGACATGCCGCGCATAGCGTTTAAGCTTATGTGGGATACGATACAGCAAGGGCGCGACTTTACCGCCGTGGTGAAAAATTTAGCCAAGGACGGGCGCTTTTACTGGGTGATTACGGAATTTACCTCTAAAAAAGACCCCGTCACGGGACAGATCATCGAATACACGGCATTTCGTAAAGCTCCGCCGCGCTCGGTCGTCGAAGCGGTCGAGCCGATCTATAGGATGCTTTTAGACGCCGAAAAAAGAGGCGGCATGGAAGCCAGTCAAAAGGCTCTCGTAGATTTTCTAAAGAGCAAGGGCGAGACTTACGATAGCTGGATCGCGAAGGTTTCCGGCAGATCGAGCCCGCTCGTAGCGCTGTTTTTCAAAGCGATGAAAAAGCTGTTCGGCTAATCCGCTTAAAATTTATTCTTTCGCGCGGATTTCGTAGAGCTTTAAATTTATGAAATTTTGCGCGCGAACTTTGAAATTCTACATTCGCAAAAAGTTGCGTTTGTAGAATCAAAATCCCTCAAGCGCTATATCGTAAAGCATTTCGACCGTTGCGTCGCTTAAATTTAGCGTTTTTCCGCTTCGTAAAAATTCTAAAATTTCATCCTGCGCAAAGCCCGTCCTTTGCGAACAGCGCTCGTGCGCGGGCAAAAATCCGCGGCATAGCGCGATATTTTCCGAAATTTCTTCGTCGCATAAAAAACAATACGGCTCGTCGTGCAAGCGCCCCTCAAATCGTAAAATTTTAGCGTAGCTTTCTATGATTATGCGGCGCGGATTTTGTCTGCCGAAGCGCGCGGCGGCGTCCGTGAGCAGCTCGTAGTAAAATTTATCTAAACTCTCCGCGTCTTTTAGATGCGCATGCAAAAGCCGCATGAACTGCTGCCAAAACAAAAGCTTCTCGCGGTTACCGAGCCACGCGTATCCTAGGTGCATCACGCCGCTAAGGCGAGGAAGGAAGCTTTGATTTTGCGAGAGCTCAAAGTCGATTTTGTAGCCCTGAGTGATGTTTGAATGCCGCGCGCCGTAGAAGCGATACGCACGCACGAGCGCGCTCTCGCTTAGCACGTCTACGATACAGTCCTCGTCCCTGACTTTGGTCGTTTTTAATATAAATCCTTGCATTTTCCTATTTTAGCGAAATTCACATATAAATTTAAATAAAGAATTTTAGGTTATAATCAGAAGTTTCATTTCATAGAATTTAAAAGGAATAATATGAATTTCGGCGATCTGTTTTCAAAAATACGTAGAGCCCGCCCCGCACCGAGCGAAGCGCCTACGCACTGGATCAAGTGCCCGGGCTGCGGCGCGCTGATGTATCACAAAGAGGTCGAGCAAAACCATAGCGTTTGCCCGAAGTGTAACCACCATCTGCGTTTCGGCGCGCAGGCACGCATCGATCTGATTTGCGACGAGGGCTCTTTCGTCGAGTGCGATCAAAATTTACAGCCCGTCGATCCACTAAAATTCGTCGATAAAAAATCCTACAAAAAGCGCATCTCCGATAGCAAAGAAAAAACGGGCAGGCCAAGCGCGGTGATTGCGGGCGAGGGCGCTATAAGCCGCCAAAGAGTGCAGCTTGCGGTGTTTGATTTCGGCTTCATGGGCGGAAGCCTGGGCTCCGTGGAGGGCGAGAAGATCGTGCGCGCCGTAAAGCGCAGCCTCGATAAAAACGAACCGCTAATCATCGTAAGCGCAAGCGGCGGCGCAAGGATGCAGGAGAGTACCTTTTCGCTGATGCAGATGAGCAAAACCTCCGCCGCGCTTAAAATTTTATCCGAGCATAAAATTCCTTTCATATCCGTTCTTACCGATCCTACGATGGGCGGCGTGAGCGCGTCCTTTGCATGGTTGGGAGATATCATCATCGCAGAGCCGGGCGCTCTCATCGGCTTTGCCGGACAGCGCGTCATCAAGCAAACTATCGGCGCGGATCTGCCCGAGGGCTTTCAAAGATCGGAATTTCTGCTCGAGCACGGTCTCATAGACGCGATCGTGCCTAGAGCCGAGATGAAGCAGTATCTAAGCGATGTGATAAACGTGCTTAGCAAAAACGCCGTGCAGATCGACGGTACCGGCGACAGATCGCTACACGAAGAGGGAAGCGAAGAGTAGTGCAGATAACGGTAAATTCCATCCAAAAGGGCGCGGACGAGTTCGCTAGCGAGATAGGCGCCTATAAAAAAATGGCGGCTAAATTTGCCGCGGTGCGAGAGCAGACCTTTTTTAACGCTAGCGTCGCTCGCGCTCAAGCAGCGTCCCGCGAGCTCGCGCTTAGGGCGTATGATGAAATTTATCTGCCGCGCCTTAGCGGATACGTCGTGGCTCTAGATGAGCGCGGGCAGGAGCTAGACAGCGTGGAATTTGCGAGTATGCTAAAGGATAAAAGCGTCGTGTCGTTTTTTATCGGTGGAGCTTACGGTCTTAGTGAGAATTTTAAGGCAAAAGCCGATAAAATAATCAGTCTTAGCAGGCTTACGTTAGCGCACAAAATCGCTAAACTTTTGCTTTTTGAGCAAATTTTTCGCGCGCTGTGCATTAACGCAAACCATCCATACCACAAATAAAGGGAAAGAATGAAAAAAAACGAGTTGAAATTTTACAAAAAAATTTTAGAAGAAAAAAGAGCGCAGCTGATCGCGAACATCAATAGCTCGGTGAATGAAATTTCGCAGCTGCGCGAAAACAAGGCCGCGGACGATTTTGACGTAGCGAGCATGAATACGGACCTGAATATCGAATACTCGCTCAACGTCAATCAGCAAAAGACGTTTTTAGAGATCGAAAGCGCGCTTAAACGTATAGAAAACGGCACTTACGGACGCTGCGAATGTTGCGGCGAAGATATAAGCCTGGAGCGGCTAAAAGCGAGCCCGGAGGCTAGGCTATGCATTTCGTGCAAGGAGCAGGCTGAAAAGCAAAATAGGAGCTAGCGATGAAAACCAAGCAATTCTTTTTATACTCGATCATTTATATCGCGATCGTCGCGATTTTGGTCTTTACGCAGCAAAGCGAGAGCTACACGCTGGAGATATTTGGCTTTTCGCTCGCGCTTCCCGTAGCGGCGTGGATCGTGGTGCCGCTGGTTTTGTATATGGTTTTGGCGATTTTTCATATGGTTTTTCACAGCTTTGCTTTTTATCGCACGAAAAGGGCGATCGCAAAGGATCTAAGCGCATACGATGCGATGAGTAAGGAGGTTTTGCTCGGTCTTGAGAGTAACAAAGACTTCAAAACCGAGTTTTTCAAAGACCCTAGCGATATTACTAAAATTTTATCTCCGTGGTACGACAGTACGGGGATCGATGTCGAAAATGACGAACTAAGAGAGGTTATCGGCGTTATTGAGCAGGTCAAAAACGGCGAGGTAGCCGATCTGCGAAAATACAAACTGCCTAAGAACAACGGGCTGTTTTTACAAAACGAGCTTAACCGCCTGGATGCAGAGCCCGAGTATGCGTATGAAATTTTAAAAACCAAGGGCGTTTATAGCGAAAATATCACGAAAAAAGCCTACGACGTGCTGCTTGCCAAGGGAAGCTACGAAAAGATCAAGGCGTATAAAATTCCATCAGGCATCGAGGGCGTGAACCTTTTGGTGGATCGCACGGTAAGCGACGCGAGCTTTGAGATCGGCAGCGAGGAGCTTTTTGATCTCATAAACAACAAAAGCTTCGGTGAGCAGGATTTTATAAGCTTTGCTAAAAAGCTAAAAAATCACCTCGCTCCCGAGCAATACAAGGCCTTTTTCGAGCGGCTCAAAAACGAAAATTCGCAGGGCGCCGAGGCATATCTGTACGCGCTATACGAGCTTGGCATGATCGATGAGCTCAGAGATCAGTTGAGCCTCGCCGACGGCGACGAGTTTGAGAAGTTTAAAATTCTGCTATTTTTGCGCGACAGCGGCAAAAACGTCCCTGCATCGCTGATATTTTAGCCTCCGCGATTTTGCACGCCTTTTTTGCAAACAAAGGAGGGCTTGTCGTGCTATCCAACAGCTGTCTCTTATACACATCTGACGCTGCCGACGACTAGTCGAGTG
>CAUUKU010000137.1:0-4135 GCA_963545665.1 uncultured Campylobacter sp.
CTACACTCGACTAGTCGTCGGCAGCGTCAGATGTGTATAAGAGACAGATCGTGGACGATGCCGACAACCCAAGCGGCGAGGGGACGTACTACGTCTATGCCGATAAATGCGTGGAGTGCGTCGGTTACAACGACGAGCCTGCGTGTGCGAACGCCTGTCCCACCGACGGCTGTATCGTCTGGAGCGAGATCGTAGGCGGCAACCCCGCTCGTGCGGAGATCGGCACCGATGACCGCAAAGATGGCACGCCGGTAATCGCGTAAAATTTTAAAATTTACGCTCGGTTCGCGCGGCGGCTCTAGCGCGGCGACGCCCGAGCTACGAGTCGCTAACATGCTGCGGCGCAGGCGAAGGGCGGAATTTTAAAATTTCATCTCTTTGCGCCTTTTATGATCCGGCAAATTTAGTCTTAGCGCCTCGGGCTTGCGCAGCTTAAAAGCACTCAAAGCGCGAGTTAAATTTTACCGTGAGCCGTAAATTTTACCGGTGCGCGCAAAAGGCGATAAAATTTAGCGCGCTCGGCGTTTGTTCGGGCCTATCGCGCTTCTTGCGTGCCCCGTCGAGGCTCGTACGGCTTGAGCGAAATGCAAAATCATAGCGCCGCCCGCCCAGGCGGCTTAAATTTTGCATTTACCGAAACTGCGCGCGATTTTTGAGTGCGAAAGAATTTCGTCGCAGGCTTAAATAAATTTTAACTTATTTTCGTTATAATCACGCTTTTGAAATTTCTAAGGAGTTTTTATGCAACAAACGCTTTCTATAATCAAGCCGGATGCCGTAAAAAAGGGCGTCATCGGCAAAATAATCGATCGCTTTGAGAGTAACGGCCTAAGGATTGCCGCGGCGAAAAAATTATGTCTAAGCGCCGAGGATGCGGGAAAATTTTATGAAATCCACAAAGACCGCCCTTTTTATAAGGATCTCATTGAGTTCATGACAAGCGGTCCGGTCGTCGTGATGGTACTCGAAGGCGACGATGCCGTAGCGAAAAATCGCGAGCTTATGGGCGCTACCGATCCGAAAAAAGCGGATAAAGGCACGATCAGAGCGGACTTCGCGGACAGCATCGACGCTAACGCCGTTCACGGCAGCGACAGCTTAGAAAATGCAAAAATCGAGATAGCGTTTTTCTTTGCAAAAAGAGAAATTTGCTAAGAGTAGCGCGTGAAAATCGCCTTTTTTAAAATTTCCGCCGTGCCCGTGCCGTTTGAAATTTCACGAGACGGGCTTAGGTTTAGCGGAAGCTTAAAGCGCAAAGACGCCGAGCTTATCGAGTGTAAAGGCGAAATAAAAGGCGAAATTCCATATATTTGCGATCGCTGCGGCGAAGAATTTAACCTCGTCGTAAGCGAGAGCGTAGATTTGCTTTTAAGCGAAGGCATTTTTAACGACGAGGGGCACGAAAACATGGATGTGATGGAATTTTTCGGCGCCGAGATCGATGTGGATGAAATTTTAAGAAGCGAAACGGAAGCCTTTAAAAGCGACTATTTTTATTGCGAAAATTGCAAAAATTTAAATTTATAAAGGAGAAAAAATGGCAGTTCCAAAGCGAAGAGTTAGTAAAACTCGTGCGGCAAAAAGACGCACTCACTACAAAGTAACCCTTCCGATCCCCGTTAAGGACAAAGACGGAAGCTGGAAAATTCCGCACAGAATAAACAAAACTACGGGCGAATACTAATCCGATGATTTGCGTTGCTGTAGACGCGATGGGCGGTGATTTCGGCTGCGAGCCCATTTTGCAGGGTGTTTTCGATGCCTTAAAAGAGCGCAGATTTAATGCTTTTTTGGTCGGCGATGAAGCGAAAATCAAGCCGCTAATCCCGCGAGAGTTCGAAAAATTCGTAACCTGCGTGCAGGCAGATGAAATTTTTGAAATGAAAGAGGGCGCTACCGATGCGTTAAAAAGAAAAGAAAGCAGCATCTATAAGGCCGTCGAGCTCGTGAAGCAGGGCACTTGCAAAGCCGTCGTATCTGCAGGACACAGCGGCGCTACGATGAGTCTCGCGACGCTTCGTATCGGAAGGCTAAAGGGCGTTTCACGCCCCGCAATCGCGACGCTGATGCCAAATTCTACGGGCGGGCGCACTCTCGTTCTAGACGTGGGCGCGAACGTCGATTGCAAGGCCGAGCATCTGTTTGAATTCGCGATCATGGGCGAGGCTTACGCCAAAGAGATCATGGGATTGCGCGTGCCTCGCGTAGGCTTGCTGTCCAACGGCGAGGAGGATAGCAAGGGCAACGAAACGACCAAAGAAGCGTTCGGGCTTTTAAAAAATATGCGAAATTTCATCGGCAACGTCGAGGGCAATCAAATTTTCGACGGCTCCGTGGACGTCGTGGTTTGCGACGGATTTATCGGAAATTTAGTCCTAAAATCGAGCGAAGGCGTTGCCAGCGCGATCAACAAACTCATCAAAAAAGAGGTGAAAAAATCGCCCGTCGCAATCGCAGGCGCAGTTTTGATGAATAAAGTCTTTAAAATCATCAGAAAAAATACCGACTACGACGAATACGGCGGCGCGCCGCTTTTGGGCGTGAACGGCTGCGTCATCATAAGCCACGGCAAAAGCAGCCCCAAGGCCGTTAAAAACGCGATTTTTCAAGCGCTCAAATTTTCGGATTCTAAAATCAACTCCGTCATACAAAACGAAATTTCTTCAAACGAATAGGAAAACGGATGCAAAAAGCCTCGATGATCTCGATCGCAGCATACGCGCCGAGCGAAATTTTAACCAATTTCGATCTTGAAAAGATGGTCGAAACGAGCGACGAGTGGATCGTCAAGCGCACGGGCATTCACGAGCGCCGTATCGCGAAGGGCGAGAGCACTAGCGATCTAGGTGCGAAGGCGGCGCTAAAAGCGATCGAACGTAGCGGTTTGCAAAAGCGTGAGATCGATGCAATAATCTGTGCTACGATTTCGCCCGATTATTTCTGCATGCCCTCGACTGCTTGCATGATCGCCGAAAAAATCGGTCTAGACTTCGGCATTACGGCATTTGATATAAATGCCGCCTGCACGGGCTTCATCTATCTTTTAGAGCTTGCAAAATCGCTGATCGAAAGCGGCGCGAAGAAAAACGTCCTGATCGTGGGCACGGAAAAGCTAAGCTCGATCGTAGATTGGAGCGACCGCGCTACGTGTATACTTTTCGGCGACGGTGCGGGTGCTGCGGTCATCGCGCCTGCAGACGAAAATGAAATCATCGACATTCACACCGCAAGCGACGGCAGCAAGGGCAACCTGCTCATTACGCCCGCTCCGGGTAGCGTCAATCCGCTCAGCCAAAAGATCATCGACGAAAAGCTAGGCTTCATGCAGATGGCGGGGCGCGAGGTCTTTAAGATCGCGGTGCCGACGCTTAGTAACGACGTCGTGGAGATTTTGGCAAAAAATAAAATTTCGCCCGAGCAGGTCGATCTTTTTATCCCGCATCAGGCTAATTTGCGTATCATCGAGGCGGTCAAGGCGAGACTAGAGTTTAGCGACGAGCAGTGCGTACTAACGATCGGCAAATACGGCAACACGAGCTCGGCGTCGATCCCGATGGCGATCAACGACGCTTATGAGAGCGGCAGGCTCAAAAACGGCTCGCTAATGCTTTTGGATGCGTTCGGCGGCGGCTTTACGTGGGGCAGCGCGCTTTTAAAATTCGGCGGCAAGAACGCACGATAGCGCTTTACTAAATGGCGCTTGCTAAATTTCATCGCCGCTAAATTTTGTCTAATCTAAGAGCTGAAATATGATCGACCGGATCGCCTCCGCTGAAAAGATTTGGTTAAATTTCGTCTAACTCAAGAGTTAAAATTCCAAACCGATTTATAAATTAACTCCAAAATTTATATCCGTTCTCGCGTAAATTTCAAATTTTAAAATGCGAGTTAAGATTAAAAAACATATTGTCTCTTCGTGCGTTGGTTTTTGCGAAAGATAATAAGACGACGCTAGTTTGGGGATCAACGCTGCTTTTAGAGGCGCGCTTTTCAAACTGAAAGCAGCATCCAAGCGCTGCCGATGCTTTAAAAATTTTAACCATAGCGGATTTTCATTAACGGCTTATGTTGATTGCAAAGCGCACTTCGGCGTAGCTAAATTTATGCACACCGTAGGCGGCGGCTACGTCACGGC
>CAUUKU010000138.1:0-4095 GCA_963545665.1 uncultured Campylobacter sp.
AAGAGACAGAACTGAAGGTCTGTCGATAAAATTTGCGCCCCGAGATAAAATTTTGATAATTTTGTTTGGTTGAAATTCTGCTTTGCGGTATGATCTTTTTGCGGGCGAGCACGCGCCCCCTTCGGTCCGCTATCTCTGCAAATACTAGCACGGCGCCCCTTTTGCATCGCAAGTGCCTATTGCGCACGACCGCTTGGTTGAAATTTACCTCGCGGGCGCCGCTTGTAAAATTCTACTTTGCGCGCCTCTGCCGCACTCGCAGGAACCGCGCTTCGGTTTGAGCGGAGCAAATATCGATGCTGCTTAGCAAGCCGTCCGTCGCACTAAAATTTGACGGCCCTTACAGATCTTGCTTCGGGCCTGCACCCCTTAGCGCGCGAGAAGTTGCGCGCGCGGTACGTAGCGTTAAATTTAATGCCTCTCGTTCATATGCATGAGCATCAAAATCGCGCCGTATCCTGCACGATCGCGAAAAAGGCCGTAGCTTTAAAATACGCTGTGGATTTGCCGCTCGCTCTCTGTGTGCCTCGCCAAACGAGAAATCTTTGAGGCGAGGGCTTTAAAATTTTGATCAAAGCTCGTTTTGGTAACAAGGCCCATTTGCCGAATGGAATTTTAAAATTTAGCTTTTTTCGCGGCGACGCTTTTCTTCGATGCCGCTTTGCCCCTGCCTGCGCGTTAGCTCGTCAAGTAGGGCGTCCGGGTGGATATTGTGCGCTGCAAGCGCGAGCAGAAGGTGAAATAAAAGATCCGCCCCCTCATAAATCACGTCATACCGCGGCTCGCCCGCTCTGTGTTCGCCGAAGCCCTCGCGCGCGACGTCTGCGTAAAGCCCGCTGCGCGATAGATCCTTGCACGCCAGTGCGAACTCGCACGCCTCTTCGGCGATCTTTTTGAGATAGGCGTTTTCGCCCTTCGCGTAGAGCGAGGCGGCATAGGATAGCGCGGACTCGCCGTTTAGTTTGCGATCCAAGCAAGCGTGATAAATTTCGTCTAAAATTCCGTACGGGCTTTTTTCCGTAGAGTTTTCGAGCGTAGAATTTTGCACGGCGGCGTCTAAATTTTGCTCGCTGCGCTCTGCGGCGGAATTTATGAACGCGGAATTCGTCGCAACGGGGCTTTGCATTGCGGAATTTTGCTTACCGCAGGAATCGGTAGAATTTTTGGGCGCTAAATTCTGCAAGCCGTCGCAAGCTGTAGAATTTTGCCCTGCACGGGAATTTGCGTAATTTTTCTGCGCGAGAGAGGTTGCAGAGCCGTACTCTGCGAAATTTATCGCGCCGCAAACGCTCGAACTATCGAAATTTTCGCCGCCTTTTTGTAGCGAAATCTCTTTGAAAAAACAGCTTCGCGAGCCCGTGTGGCAGGCGGATCCGCCGCATTGCTCGACTTTAAGTAGCAATGTATCGTTATCGCAGTCTAAAAACGCCTCTCGCACGAGCTGAACGTGTCCGCTGCTCTCGCCCTTTTTCCAGAGGCGCCCTTTACTGCGCGAGAAGTAGTGCGCGTAGCCGGTACGCAGCGTTAAATTTAATGCCTCTTCGTTCATATACGCGAGCATTAAAACCGCGCCGCCCTCGGCATCTTGCACGATCGCGGGGAGTAGCCCGCCCAGTTTTTGCCAATCTACCTTCATCTTTGATCCTTGGTTTGCGAAGTTGCGCACGCTTTAAATTTAGCCGCCGTACGCGGAATTTGAGTTATTGAAATTTACGAAGCGGCGCGCCTAGTAAATTTAAAGGACAAGCCTAGCGGCTAAATTTTAAGCGGCCGCTGGGTTTAAGCTGCGACGGGCGCGAGTTCTGCTCGTCGCGAGCTTTCGCACTTGCCGCATAAGCTTAACTCTCAAAATCGCGAGTTAAGCTTATGCGTCCGGAGTAACTCGCTATTAAATTTAGTTCGCAAAATCGGGGCGCATAACCGCCTGAAATTTTAATTTTCCCGCTCGATGGCGCTTTGCTTTGCCTTGTCTTTCGTATCGACCCAGATATTAGGCACCGCGCCGCCCGGCGTTAGGAAAATTTTCGCGTCGCTGTTTTCGCGCAACGCCTCGTTAAATTTAGCCTGCGTCTCGATCTGCTTGAGGCTTAAAAGATTTGCATCCAAGCTCTTTGCGACCTCTTTGTTGGCGTAGGCTTGCGCGTCGGCTTCGATCTTAGCGGCATCGGCGCGACCTTGAGCCTCGATTTTGACGGCGTCTGCGTTACCTTTGGCAAGAGCGGCCTTTTTAAGCGCCTCTTGATTTGCGCGCTCGACCTCGTATTTGGTGCGCTCGGCCTCCTGCTTGGCGATCTGCACGCGCTCGATCTGCTCCTTTACCTTTGCGGGCAGGATGATCTCGCGAAGCTGCACGGCTAGCAGATCCACTGGCGAATTCGCCAGCGCTTCGATATTTTTGCGGATGCCGTCGTCGATCGCTTTAGCGATCTCGTCGCGTTTGGTAGGCAGCTCTTCGGCGGCATAGTTGCCGATGACGCTACGCACGACGTCCTTTACGCGCGGATCGATGATCTTATCCTCCCATAAAAAGCCCCACTCGGCGATCGTGTTGGGCGCCGTGGCTTCATTGAGCCTGTATTGCACGGTGATGTCGATGCTGACGGGTAAATTTCGCGAGTCTAGCACCGAGAGCGAGTTTTTGCTGATGATACCGCCCGCGGTACCGCTTTTAGTGGCGATGCCTGCGCTCATATCTTCGCTGC
This sequence comes from uncultured Campylobacter sp., assembly GCA_963545665.1. GTDB lineage: Bacteria > Campylobacterota > Campylobacteria > Campylobacterales > Campylobacteraceae > Campylobacter_B. Next base: position 2,703 of record CAUUKU010000138.1, read on the forward strand.
TGGTGTAGTTGATGATACGCGTGCGAGTATCTACGACGAATACGTCCTGTATGAACGGTACGAAAAAGTGTAGTCCCGCGCCAAGAGGCGTCGGATCGTATTTACCTAAATTTGACTTGATCCCCACTTCGCCCGATTGGATCGTGACGAAGGGCTTGGCGATCACAAGTAGTGCGATAATTGCGATCGCGATGTATAACAAGGCGGAAGCCTTGCCGAACCCCAAGAAGTTAGGCATTTTGAAATTTAATCCATTTTCGGGCTTCTTGCCACCGCCGTTTTTTTTGTTGAAATAATCGTTTAAATCTGCAGGCATGCTTTTCCTTATTTTACGTATGTGAGCCAGTGCTCAAATTTTGGGTCTTTGCCCGTGACGACGGCGAAATACGCCTTTTGCAAGCGGCTCGTGATCTCGCCCATTTCGCCCTTGCCGATGATCCTACCGTCGATATTGCTAATCGGCGTGACCTCCGCGGCGGTGCCGGTAAAAAACGCCTCGTCTGCGGCATAGAGCTGATCGCGAGCGATGCGCTCTCTGCGGACTTCGTAGCCCAGGCTGCGCGCGATTTTTATGACCGAGTTTTGAGTGATGCTCTCCAGGCTGGTATCGTTCGGAGGAGTGATGATGACGCCCTCTTTTACGATAAATAAGCACTCGCCCGGCCCCTCCGCGACGAAGCCTTGCGGATCGAGCAGTATCGCCTCATCGTATCCCGCATCGACCGCTTCAAAATTTGCCATCTGCGAGTTGAAATAATTCGCACTCGCTTTGGCTTTTGCCATCATCGAAAATTGCGCCGGCTTCATCCACGATGAAATTTTGGCTTTGATGCCCTTGCGTAGCGCCTCTTCGCCCATATACGCGCCCCATTGCCACGCTGCGACGATGACGTTTACCGGGCAATTCGTAGACGAAACGCCCATCGAGCCGTAGCCGAAGTATGCTAGCGGGCGGATATAAACGGTCTGATCGAAGCGGTTTTTCGCGACGACGTCGATCTGGGCCTGACGAAGTTGCTCGAAGCTAAACGGAAGCTTGATTAGGCAGAGCTTTGCCGAAATTTCAAGACGGGCAGTGTGCTCATCCAAGCGGAAAATCGCGTAGCCTTTGTCGGTTTTATAGGCGCGCACGCCCTCAAATACGGCGTTTCCGTAATGCAAAGAGTGCGTCAAAACGTGGGTAGTGGCCTCTGCCCAAGGGATTAGCTTGCCGTCTTTCCAGATGAGCTCGGCCTCTTGGATTTTCGCCATTTTGATCCTTTGTTTAAAATTTAATCTAAAATTGTATCTAAAACAATATTAATTTCTAAGAAATTTAAAAGCGGTTGGAATTTAGCGCGATTTTAAGGCGCGCGACCGAGCCGCGAGTTTAAATTTAGCCCGCGGCTCGGTA
>CAUUKU010000139.1:0-4095 GCA_963545665.1 uncultured Campylobacter sp.
TCGCTGTGCTATTATTCTGAAAATTTTTAATAGGTGATGTTGAAAATGAGGCAGTATGAAACCTACAGATGCGAAAAGTGCGGCGCGGAGGTCGAGGTTCAAAACGTAGGCGGCGGCACGCTTAGCTGCTGCGGCGAGCCGATGAAATGCATCACCGAGGATTTGACGCAGGTAAATTTAATGAAGGCGTTCGCAGGCGAGTCCCAGGCGCGCAATAAATACGATCTTTACGGCGATTTGGCCAAAGAGGCGGGCTTTCACGCCATTGCGCGACATTTTTACGAGGCCGCCGAAAACGAAAAATGGCACGCCAGAGCCGAGCTGAAGGCACATCATGCGGCTGTCGGCATAGCGCTTGATAAGATGGATAAAAATCTGCTCGACGCTGCTACAGGAGAGCGCTACGAGCACGAGAGCATGTATCCTAGCTTCGCTAAAATCGCGACCGAAGAGGGTAAAAAAGAGGTAGCGCGCCTTTTTAACGCTATCGGTAGGGTCGAGGAGGAGCACGAGCGCGAATACAACGAGCTTCAAAAGATCCTGCTAGAGGAGGGCTTTTTCGAGAGTTTCGACGAGGAAATTTGGGTGTGCGAGGTCTGCGGCCACGTCCATCGCGGCAAAAGGGCTCCCGGCGCCTGTCCGCTCTGTAAGGCGCCTAGGCAGTATTTTAAAAAGGCAGAGGATCGCGTAGTTTGCCGCTTGCGAGAGAGCATGTTTTTAGCGGACATAGCGCAGTTTTGAATTCGCGCTTGATCCTAGCGTCGTTTTGAGACCTTGGCGGTGCTGCTTTATAGGTGAGCCGCGCAAATACCGCGCCGTTTGCGTTTATACGGCGCGTTTAAATTTAAACGGCTTGAATTTTACGTAGAGACGAGCGGCGGGCGTTTTTTTGGTAGCGAGGGCGCCCGGTTTGAAATTTTACGTTCGCAAAGCCTAGGTACGGCATGATCGCCGGCTAGCGGCACGTAGTTTGTTTAGAGCTTGCTAGGGTTTGGGCGCGCATCGCTCTGCTTTGGCGGTATTTTGAAATTTGGCGCGAGATTTCGTCTTTTGCTCCTTTTTCTGCGCAGGTCGCGGATTTGACGAAATCTCGGGCTAAATTTTTAGCCCACAACTCCTTTTCTTATCCCCTAAGAAATGAAATTTCGCCCTTTTTGGGCGAAATTTCTTCGTTTTAATTCAGTCAGTTCGGCTAAATTTAAAATTTACATAGTGCAGATATAAATTTCATTTTAAAATTTCAAGATACGGCTTGCGTTATTTGGTACAGCAAAATTTCAAGCTTAAATTCTTAAATTTTGAAGGGCGAAATTCCAAGACGACATGATTTTTAAGCGCCGATAGCTCGCGCTGTGTTTAAATTTTAACAAAGATAAAATTTCAGAAGCAAAAATCCCAAAATCGCAAAGTAAAATTTTAAATCCAAAGATTAAATTCGGCCCTCGCGCTACGTTTGGTGCGTGTCAAGTTAGCCCGGTCGGACTCGCACATATCAACCTCTTACGTGTCTTGCGCCAGCTAGCTTTCGCGCATTCGTCGGAACTGCTGAAAATCTGCACTCCAAATCTCGAACTTGTAAAATTTCTCGCCCGCCAAGCTTCACGCATGCCCAAGCCTATCAAATCTCGCGCGCGTTCGAAAAATCGCGCCATGATGAGAGCGGATTTAAAATTTAAATCGCCGCAAATTTTAAAATTTCACTCCTCGAATTCCTCCGCGACTTTCGCCGCAAGGCGCAGCTTGTCGCTATCGAAGTGGGTGTAGATGCGCGAAGTATTGAGGCTCGCGTGGCCGAGGGCTTCTTGGACGAGCACGAGGTCCTTTTGCTTTTTATAAAGCATCGTTGCGAAGGTATGGCGCAGCATGTGAGCGCCGTTTTTTTCCTTGCGGATGCCCGCGCTCATTAAAATTTTCTCCACGATGCCGCTGACGTATGCTTGCGTGAGCGGCGCGCCGTTTTTGGTGACGAAAAGATAGCCCTCTTTGTTAGCAAAGTTCGTCTCTAGTGCGCTTAGATGCTCCTCGATCAGGCGGCGCTTGATCATCACGATGCGGTATTTGTTGCCCTTGCCGCGGATTCGGATGATGAAAAGATCGCCCTCCGGCGCGATATCTTTGCGCTTGAGATTTATCGCCTCGCCCACGCGGATGCCGGTGTAGACGATGATTTTTACGATCAGGCGGTTGCGGTGGGCAAAGGAGGGAAACTCGCTTAGATTTATCGCGTCCAAAAACCGCTTCAGCTCCTCCTCGCTCATAAACTCCGGAAGCTTCGTGCCGCGGCTACCGCTAACGCCGCCCCAGTGCTTAAGCTCGATGCCGCAGTTGTGCGAGGTGCCGTCCTGCTCGTTTTGGCGGTCGATGAAGCCGAAAAAATTTATTAGCGCGATGCGGTAGTTTTTTTTGCTCGCATCGCTCAGTCCGCCCGTAATCGAGGCTAAAATTTCACTCAAAAGCTCCTCGTCGATATTTTTCATGCTTTCAAGGTTATATTCTACGATCGCTTCGTAAAATTTTTTAAGCGGATTAAAATAGGTGTTGATGCCGGTAAGGCCTGCATTTCGCGCATCTTTTGCGAGCCGCTCGAGTTCATTGATATTTGCTACTTCATGATTTAGCGCTAGGCTCGCGCGGCGAAACAGCACGTCGTTTTTCAGCTCCTTATTCGATAGCGCGCTTAGCTTGTAGCGCACGAATTTTACGAGCCAAAACAGCAGCGATTTTTCAAAGCTGTCCTTATAATCGAGCGGGAATTTCATTTCTTTTCCTCTTCTTTGAAGATCACGAACGGCAGCATCAGCGTGTTTTTGATGAGATTATACGGCGTTTTTAATATGTCCTTTACGACGCCGTTTGAATAGGTAGGCCTGTTTATCGTGCCGCGTATCTCGATGATCGTCGAGATCGTCTTATCGTCGCCCAAAATTATCTGATTGATGATAGGGATTTTTGAGATTATCGAGCTTGCGTCCTTGAGGTATTTAAGCTCCAGATCGATATTTAGCGCGCCGCTTTTTACGTCCACTTCGCCGTTGCCCGCGATGTCGGCGCTACTGCCCGTAAAGCTCATCGCGTTTAGATAAATTTTATCGCCGCTGCGGCGGAAGTAAATTTTACCCTTTTGCACGCTGAAGCCGCGGTCGTTAAAATCTGGCGTCTTAAACGTAAGCAGCGACGGCACGGAGTTTATGAAGCTAAGCAGCCTCTGGTACAAAATGTAATCCTTCAAAAAGGTGTTTTCGATCAAAATTTCACCGCGGTAGTTGCGCGGGTCGATGCCGCTAGCCTTGAGCGTAAAGACGCCTCCGTCGAAACTCTGCGAACCCAGGAACTGATTAAGCGCCTCGCCGCTGATGTTTTGCGCAAAAATTTGAAGCAGGCTCTTTTTGAAGATCAGCTTCACGTTGCCGCGCTTAAAATTTGCTAATAGGTTTAAATTTTTCCCCTCCAGCGTGCCGTTATAGCTCGTGAAATTTAGCGTTTTATTCATATCGCTTATGATGATCGACGAGCCCTCGCCGCTAAAGTCGAATGCCGATCGCACTGCCTTCGCGTCTGAATTAAACTCGCTGGTTTGCACGGCGGTATTTACCGCGACGTCGATGTTTTTTAGGCTCACGCGGGTGCCGTTTTTGCCCGCTTTGAAGCTAAGCGCGCCGCTCCCGCTAGAGCCGCTAAGCTCGCCGCCGCTGACTTTAGCGCTTAAAGAGTCGCTTTTGTAGGCTCTGCCGTTTTTGTAAAAGAGCCCAAAGTCAAATTTCAGCGCCTTGCTGTCGATAGTAAAATTTGAAAAATCGCTCGTGCTAACGCGCACGTCGCCGCCCGTGATGCCGATCGATTTTAAAAGCGGCGAGAAGGGCAATATCCCTGCGATATCGTCCGCGCCGATCTCGATCTTATCGCCGAAACTCATGCGCGCGCCTAAGAATTGCGAGTGCAAAACGGGTGCTTTACCGCTAAAATCGAGGCTGATGATGTCTTTTGAGTTTTGAAATTTTAAAATTTCGCGATTGTTCGCTTTGAGATTGAAGCTCTTAAACTCGCCGTTAAATGTTGCGTTGCGCGCGGCGCTGTCGATGCTGGCGCTTGCCGTGG
>CAUUKU010000140.1:0-4067 GCA_963545665.1 uncultured Campylobacter sp.
ATACTGATCGGTCTCGTGGGCTCGGAGATGTGTATAAGAGACAGCTTTTAGAGTAAATTCGCCATGATCTCCCAACCAAAACGTCGCGTGCTCAAAATTGTCAATCGCAAATGTCGCATGGTGCTCGCTGTATACCCTGCGCGATCTACATTTTTTGCCTTTGTAATCATAATGATCTGATAATTTTTTATAAAACTCAATGCTTTCGTTATCAAAGTCGTAACCCAGCGCAATATCTTGATTTCGCCCGTCGTAAAAATGGATATAGTCGAAATCGAGATTATAGTAAACCTTGCAATGGCTATTGCCGCCGTTTATTATGGTATCGCTGCATTTGATTATACAAGGTAGCAAGACATACCGCCGCCAAAATCTATTTTCTCGCATCAATTCATCGCCTCGTTGCGTAAAATTTTGCTGGCAAGGCTTATGTCGATAAAATTTTATAAATCGCGCTTAGCCGAAGTTTACGGGATCCATATCGATCTCGACGGGCAGATGCTCAAGCGTGCGCGCAGCGTTGATCAGCGGCACGTGCGAGCCGGCGCGCAGCAGAATTTCAAAGCGAAATTTCGACGCGATATAGGCGATACCCGCCTTGCCGTAGCCGATGATCTCAAAGCTCTCGCTCGCTTTCTCTTTCAAATACTGCGCGGAATTTTCGGCAGCATTTTCGGCCGCTAAATTTATAAAATTTTGCGCGGTGCCGTTTCTTTCGGGCTTTAAATTTACGCTACCTGCGCCTGCGTCACAAGCTGAAATTTGCGCGGCATTTTTTAAATTTGAAACGTTTTTTTGGGAGCTTAAATTTACATCGCTCGCGCGCAGATCCGGGCTTTGAAATTTAAAATTTGATATTTGCTTGCCGCCCTGCTGCGCAGAATTTTCTAAATTTAAAGCGCTTAAATTTGCTCTCCTCGCATCCAGCCCGTCATGCAATACAAACGCGCTACTTCCCGCCTGTTTGCGGCGTAAAAGCTCAAGCGCGGCATTCATTATTTCGCTCGCCGCCTTTTCGTTTTTATGCGAGATTAGCACGCGCAAAAGTCGCATATACGGCGGATAGAGCCCCTCGCGAAACTCCGCTTCGTCGCGTAAAAAATCGTCGTAGTTTTCGATATAATCTCTAAAAAAGCTGCTCTGGCGCGTCTGTATGACGACCCTGCCCTGCCCCGAGCGACCCGCGCGGCCAGCCACCTGCATCGCAAGCGCTAGCGTCTTTTCGCGCGCCCTAAAATCGGGATAGCTCAGATGCTCGTCGATCCCCATTATCACCGCAAGATCGACGCCATGGTAATCGTGCCCCTTGCTAAGCATCTGCGTACCTACCAAAATGTCGATTTTATGGGCGTTAAAGTTATTTAGCAGCGCCTCAAGCTTGCGCTGCGTGGTGATCTCGTCGCGATCAAATTTTGCGATGCGGGCGCTTGGGAAACGCGCCGTAAGCTGTGCCGCGAGCTCGCCCGTACCGATCTTGCGCGCCTGCATCACCTCGCCGCCGCAGTTTTCGCAAGACGCCTTGTAAAACGTGCTAAAGCCGCAGTAATGGCACTTCAGCGCCGCAGCGTCCGCGTGGTAGCTCATCCCGACGGCGCAAAACGGGCAGCGCACGATCTGCCCGCAGTTTTCGCAGACCATATATTTGTAGTTCGCGCGCGTGGGCAAAAACACGACCGCCTGCTTGCCGGCTTCGAGGCTGCGCCCGATCTCGGTTAAAATTTTGGAGCTCAGCGCCGTCTCGCTCTCGTCAAAAATAAAGCGCTTGGCGCTGCTAAAATAGGTGCCGCGCAGGCGGAAGTGCGGCTGCTTCGCGTAGGTGCTAAGCGCAGGCGTCGCAGAGCCCAAAACCACGCGGATGCCGAGCTTTTTGCCGACGAAAATCGCGGCATCGCGGGCATTTAGGCGCGGCGCGGCGGCGGATTTGTAGCTGTCGTCGTGCTCCTCGTCCACGACGATGAGCCCCAGACCGCTAAATGGCAAAAACAGCGCCGAGCGGGCACCCGCGATGAGCCGAATCTCGCCTGCGTTAAATTTCGCTAAAATTTCGCGCTTTTTTTTGGGCGAAATTTTAGAGTGCCAGACGCCGAGCCGCTCGCCGAAATAGCTCTGTAGCCGCTTCGTCATCTGCGGCGTTAGCGAAATCTCGGGCATTAAAAACAGCGCCTGCTTGCCCGCGGCGAGCGCCTGCGCGATCAGCGCAATATAAATTTCGCTCTTCCCGCTGCCCGTATCGCCGAAAATCAGCGAGATTGCATTGGCTTCGGCAAATTTACGCGCTTGCTCCTGCGCGGGGGTGAGGTTTGGAATTTTACCTATTTTAAGCGGGGATAGCGACTGCGAAATGGGGCTTTGCGCTGTGGCGGCGGAATTTTGAATTAGGACGGAATTTTGCGGTGAAGTAAAATTTTGAATCGAAACGGAATTCTCCCCCTTGGCAAAATCTCGCTCTTGGATCGAATTTTGCGCAATAGCGAAATTTTGTTTGTGTGCAGGATCAGGTTCGGCAACAAAATTTATGGCGGTCTTCATGGCGACAGAATTTTGATCTGATATGAAATTTTGAATTGAAGCGGAATTTTGCTCATCGACGAAGTCCCGCTCTTGGACAAAATTCTGCACGGCGGTAGAATTTAACGCCAAATTTTGCGAGATAGAATTCGGCACTTGCTTTAAATTTTGTTTTTGCGTAGAATTCGACGTGGTAGCGAAATTTTGCGTGATGCCAGTATCCTTACCGAGCGCAAAATTTTGCTTATCGGCGGGAGTCTGCTCAGAGATGTAGTTCTGTTTGGTAGCAGGATTTGCAAAATCTGGTTCGGTCTTGCCTGTAGGCTCGAAAATCCCGAATGCAACGCCCTTTTCGCTAACATAGTAATTAGCGATAAAATTTGCGAGCGTGCTTTGAAACTGCGTAAATTTAAGCTGCGAAATTTCTAAAATTTCTTTGGTTTTGAAAGTCGGCTTTGAAACCTCGCACAGGAGTACGGCGGATTTGACGCTCGATTTTACGGGAACGGATACGATTTGATAAGATGGGATTTTAAAATTTGAACTATAAGTAAGCGGCTTTAGGCCGGCGCCCAAAACCGCAACTTCATAATAGAGCATTTAGCTATTGAGCTAAGACTTGACAAAGATCATCAGCGTGATTGCAATCAAAAGAACCCACATTTCTCCCTGCTGCCGTAGCTAGAGCCGAGGTCGGATAATAATTAAAAGTAGTACTTTTGCCTGCTACGCTAGCGGTATATGTAGACGTCGCATTATTACTGCCTTTTGCGACCAAAGTCCAGCCGTTTCTGCCGCCCGTCTTCATAGGATAGATAGGTTGCTGCAAAACGCCGTCAAAAAGCGTAGCCTCATCGGAGCCCTCCAAAGCAGGCCATGTACTTACGCCTCTCATCATATTCTCGCTTCTAACTAGCGAAAGTCCGCTTCTAATAGCGGCGATATCTCCGCGCATCTTAGCGATCGTGGCATCATCGCGCGTAGCGGCTAATCTAGGCACGGCGACACCCGCCAAAATCCCCAAAACGACGATAACGAAAATAAGCTCAATTACTGTAAAAGCTTTTAAATTTTTCATGTTAAATCCTTTGATTTAAAGTAACAATGATTATAGCTAAATTTAAATAAAATTAATTTTAGCCAAACAAAAAATATCTGATTTTATATAAAATTTTACTAAATTTCAATATAATTCGCCGATTTTTTGCGAAAATTTTACGGCCGTCTCGGACGAAACGCTAAATTTCAAAAATTCGCTTTGCGCTACGAGCACGATCGTCGAGCCCAGCTCAAAATTTCCCAAATGATCGCCCTTTTTAAAGCTTAAATTTTCATATTCGTAAAGCGCCTCAGCTCTACTTGTGCATGCATTCGTCTGTATTCGCGCATCGAAATCAAATCTCATCTTGCCGACATTTAAAGCACCCACGAAAACCATCCACAAAATCCCGCCGTTATGCATCTTGCATTTCAAGATCACGCGCTCGTTTTTGGCATAAAGGTTTGGAATTTTAAGTAAAAATTTCTTCGCCACGCTATAGAGATCAGCGGGTATGTAA
>CAUUKU010000141.1:0-3931 GCA_963545665.1 uncultured Campylobacter sp.
GCGCTCGCCGTGCGCGGCGGCATACAGCGGCGGTATGATCTCGCACTGCGCGCGCGAGCCCTTACGCGCCTCGATAAGAGCGAGCTTAGCGGCTTTATCGCAGCTTGGATAGACAAAACCTAGGCGCGTTAAATTTAGTTTAGAGCCTTCTAAAATTTCACAAATTTTAGCGATTTTGCCCGCATCGTAGCAAAAAATCAGCGTGCCGTTCGGCTTAAGATGCGAGTTCGCCGATCTTATGAAGCATTGCAAGCTAAGGCTCGCCGCGCTCTTGCTAAGCGCCATGTGGGGCTCTTTACTAAGCGAAATGCGCTCGCGATAAAACGGCGGGTTTGAAACGATGAAATCGAAGCGCTTCTCGCTTTTAAACTCCGCGAAATCCGCATGCAAAATCTCGACAGGCAAATCGTTTTGCGACGAATTTAGCCTTAAAATTTCTAAATTTCGCTCCTGGATTTCTAGCAGGCTTAGATTAATGCTCTTAAAATCTCGCTTTAACAAAAACCCCAAAATCCCGCATCCCGCGCCCACATCCAGCACGTCGCCGTAGATCGCTCGCGGATTAAACGCCGCGCGGCACGTAAAATTTTCGCTATCTTTCGCCCCGCAAACATCGCCCGAGCAGGAGGTAAAATTTTCGCCTTTTTCTACAAGCAAGGCCTCGCCGTCTGCATGAGGGATGAAATTTTCGCCCCATTCGGCATCCGAGGCGTCGCTTGTGCCGAGCGGGGGATTTTTGCCGCTCTGCGCCTCACAGGCGTCGCAATCCGTATCGCAGATAAAATTTTCGCCCTCCTTTGCAGACGAGACGCCGCCCGCAACGTGGGTAAAATTTTTAATTTTTTCCGCATCCGAGGCGCCGTTTGCAGCGCAATCAAAGCACTCAAACTCGCTTGAAATTTCTCCGCTTCGCAAGGCGGATTTTAGATCGTCGCATGCCGCGGATGCCGAACGACAGGTGCGGATCGCCGCCAAATCCCTGTCGGCACGAAGCTCGCGCGTAAAATTTTGTCCGCCCTTAAGGCCTCGCGTCCTGATAAAATTCCACAAAAAAATCGTATCGCTCGTGTAGCGATAACCCTTTTTAGGCTGATAGAGCCTCATTTGCGGATATTTTCGACGATGGTATGGGCGTGGTTTATCGCCACGACGATCGATCCGCCGCTGCTGGTGACTAGATCGCCGCCCACATAGAGCCCTTTCGTGGCGGTTTGGAGGTTCTCATCCACGATCGGCACGCCGTTTTCGTCGTATGCTATGCCGCATTTTTTCAAAAAATCGATCGGGCTCGTGCCGCCGATCGCGTAGATTACGCGGTCAAACACCAGCTCGGCTCCGCTATCAAATTTCACCAGCACCTTGCCGTTTTCGTTCTCGAGCGCCGCTATGTCGATGCCTAAGCGCAGGATGATGTTGCCGTATCTGGTCTCGCGCATGACGTCGTTTTCGTTCGTTTCGTTTAGGCGCGTAAATTTTTCCTTGCGGTAGCACAGCGTCACGACGTTGCTCTTACACAGCGAAAGGGCGTATTCTGCGGCGGAATTGCCGCCTCCGACGATCAAAATTTTTTCGTTGATCGTGCATTTATCGAGATTGAAATTTACCCGCTGCGTGATGGACGGCGGGATTTTGTAGCTCGGCTTGTTCGGTTTGCCCATCCTGCCGATAGCCACGATCACGTTGTGCGCGCGGTAGCCGGCGTTTGCCGTAGTGATACAGAACGGATCTTCGCCGCGCTTTTCGATCTTTTCGACCTCGCTTTTGAAATTCGTATCGATCTCGTCACTGTCTAACAGCTCGTCGAAGTAGTTTAGCACGCTCTCTTTAGTGCCCGTCTCAAAGGCGATAGAGCCGCGAGTATGGCTATCCATCCCCTTGTATTCTTTATCTACGCGCTTTTTGTCCTTGTAAAATTGCCTAATAGTTTGAGAGTGGTTATCGCCTTTTTCAAGCAGCAGCACGCGCGCCAGCCCGTTTCTTTTCGCCTCGACTACGGAAGCTATGCCGCACGGACCGCCGCCGATGACGGCAAGATCATAAACGTCTATCATGAAATTTCCTTTGATCCGTTAAATTCTAAGCGAGATTATAGTGAAATTTCCATTAAAATCAGTAGAATTTCCACGCGATTTCGCCGCTAATTTAAAATTTTAGCGCGCGGGCAAAGCCCGTGAAATTTTAACGAAACCCGAATCGGTTCGTCGTTTGCAAATTTCACGAGGCGGGATTATAAAATTTAACGCTTCGGCTTTAGGATGGGCGCCGCCTCAAATGCGCATAGCCCGAGCCGGCACGAATATGGACGCCGCATAAGCGCGAGCGCGCCCGCCGCACTAGTGCGGCAGAGCTTATGCCGCTTATTTGCTCTCTTCTTTTTTAGTCACGATTGCGAATTTTTCGTGTCCGGCCCTTTTAAGAACGTCCATGATCGAGATGAAAGAGGAAAATTTCGAATCTTTATCGTTTTCAAGCACCACCATATCGTTCTTATCGAGCGCTGAAATTTTACTTTCCAGCTCCTCTTCGCTGACGGCGACGTCGTCTAAGTAAATTTTAGATTCGCTATCTACTTTGACCGTGACCTTTTTGTCCTCTTGCGGGGTTTGCGAGCTCGAAGACGAGGGCAGATTAACCTTTATGTGTCCTTGTGCGATAAATGTGGATACGCTAAGCACGATCGCTAGCAAAACCAGCATGATATCGATAAACGGGACGATATTTAGTCCGTCTCGTCTGGGGATGCTCATTTTCCTACCTCATCGTAGCGATTTAGCAGTACGTCCACTTTGCGAACGAAGCCGTTGTAGATGATGAGCGTAGGCACCGCGACTATCAAGCCCGTAGCGGTAGCCTTAAGCGCTAGAGAAAGGCCCTCCATGATCGATTTGGTATCGATGCCGCTAGCGGTACTCATATCAAAAAACGTGATCATAATGCCGATAACCGTACCCAAAAGACCGATATATGGAGCGTTTGAATAGATAATGTAAAGCGTCGTTAAATTTTTCGTCAAAGCCTCTTCGTAAAGCGCCTTACTTTTGTAGTTGCTCGCCTTAACCTTCGAGTAAAAAAGCGATCTTTCGATACTGAACCAAACGACCAAAAAGCTCATAAATCCGAGGATCGAAAAGATGATATAATCCACGTAGCGCGCCAAAAATTCCATAATGCCCATAAGCTCTCCTTACGATTTCAAAATATTATTAATTTTGATAAGTTTTTTTACTTAAAACGGATGATTTTATCAAAAGTAATTTTTATTGTCAATAAATTTTTACTTAAATTTTTGATGGTTATTATTCAAATTTCATTTTCTCATTCGGCGCTCTTTCCGAAACAAGACCGCTTTTAAAATTTCAAAATCTCCGTGCGTTTTTGATAATCGCTACGATATATAAGATCGGTCGCGACAGATCTGTCGCCGCTTGCGATTTTAAAATTTTATCGCCGCTCCGTTCATTTACCGTTCGTTGTTAAAATACCGCATCTCACTTAAAAGGACGTTTTATGTTTAACCCCGCCAAGAGCTCGGTCCGAGGAGCATTTTGGACAAAGCCTTTCATCGTTTTAGTGCTACTTTTATTGCTGCTGATCCCGCTTACCTTCATCGATAATATCACCTATTCGCGCTCGGATACCAAAATGCGCGCCGAGGAATCGATCCTTAATCCCGTCGGCGGCGAGCTGCAAATCCAAGGCCTTGCGATCGTCGTGCCCTACGCAGAGATAATCGAAGCGATAGACAAAAGCAGCAACGAGCTCGTAAAAAGGCGCGTAGAGAAAAATTTCATCATCGTGCCTAAAAACTACTCCCTCGTAGCACAGATCGACCCCGCCTATCTAAAGCGCGGAATTTTTCGCGTTCCGATATATAACGGCGACTTCGCGCTTAAGGCGGACTTTGAGGCGATAAACTACGCGGAGCTCGGCG
>CAUUKU010000142.1:0-3909 GCA_963545665.1 uncultured Campylobacter sp.
TACACTCGACTAGTCGTCGGCAGCGTCAGATGTGTATAAGAGACAGTTATAATCCATTGTTTTAAATTACGTAATAGTCATTACTGTTAGGCGTATGAAATTTTAAACGGAGGACGAGCCATGGAAGATAGACGCAGAGATTTCCTCAAAAAATCTCTAAAAATAGGCGCGCTCGGCGCCGCGGGCGTAGCCGCATCGCAGGCACTTGCCAAAGGCGAAAAGGACTACGGCGATACGGTTCGCGGAAAATCACCGAAAAAAGAGGTGCTTTACTGGGAGAGTGAAGCGTGGAAAAAATATTACAAAGTAGCTTATTAGGAGGATTTCTATGAGCGATAACGCAATCGGAAGAAGGTCGTTTTTAAAGCTTGCGGCTTTAGGAGCGAGCAGCGTGGCGGCATTCGGCGAAAATAATACGCTAAGAAATGCAACCGAACAGGAGCTAAAAAATCCGTTCCCGGGATCGGTTATGAAGCGAACGATCTGTTCGATCTGCTCGGCGGGCTGCGGCATCGAAGCCGAAGTGGACGAGAGCAGCAATACCTGGATCAGGCAGGATATGGCGGTCGATCATCCGATCTCGCAGGGCAGCCACTGCTGTAAGGGGATCGATCAGATCGATTTAACTAAATCTAAAATGAGACTTAAGTACCCGCTTAAAAAGGTAGGCGGCAAGTGGCAGCGCATCAGCTGGGAGCAGGCCGTAGACGAGATCGGCGATAAGATGCTTCAGATCCGTAAAGAGGACGGTCCGGATAGCGTAGTTTTCCTAGGCGCGGCTAAATTTTGCAACGAGCAGGCATATTATTTTAGAAAATTTGCGGCTTTTTGGGGTACGAACAGCAACGACCACGTAGCACGAATTTGACATAGCGCGACAGTCGCCGGTGTGGCGAATACTTGGGGTTATGGAGCTATGACGAACCACTTCGGCGATATGGCGAAGAATTCCAAAATGATCCTTTTCATAGGCGCAAATTCCGCCGTGGCAAATCCCGTGGGCGGCATGAAACATGCCCTTCAGGCGCGCGATAGAAACGGCGCAAAAATCGTCGTCGTCGATCCAAATTTTACAAGAACCGCGGCAAAAGCCGATATGTTTATTAGGATACGCCCCGGAACCGACATCGCGTTCGTTTACGGGATGCTTCATCTGATTTTCAAAAACGGCTGGGAGGACAAAGAGTTAATAAAAACAAGAACCTACGCCGTAGAAGAGATCAGGGCCGAGGCGGAGAAATGGGATCCGAAAGAGGCGGCCGACGTCACCGGCTGCAAAGAAGAGGAGCTGATAGAATTTACGAGGATGTTCGCTACTACAAAGCCCGCTACTTTATGCTGGGCGCTCGGTATCACGCAGCACTCTATCGGCAGCTCGAATACTAGAATTTTAGCTCTTTTACAACTGATATTAGGAAATATGGGCAAACCCGGCGGCGGCTGCAACATCATCCGCGGACACGACAACGTCCAAGGCTCGACCGATATGTGTAACCTCGCAGATAGTTTGCCTGCGTATTACGGACTGAGCGATAACGCTTGGAAGCACTTTACTAAGGGCTGGGGCGTCGATTACGAGCAATTTATTAAAAGATTTGCCGTCTCCACTAAAGCTCCGCACGAAAAGCAGGGCGAGAAGGTCGCGGGCACAAATTTCACTGAGTATTTCCACTACGATCCGAGTATTGAGCAGGACGTGATAAACTGGCGCAACGAAAAGGGCTTTTCGCTATCTAAATGGTGGCAGGGCGTTTTGAAAAACGAACCCGTCTTAAGCAGCGGCAACGTCCGCGTCCTTTGGGTACAAGGCACGGGGATCACCTCTATGGCTCACATAAGAGAGACCAAAGAGGCGCTCGATAAGATCGATATGCTGGTCGTAGCCGAGCCTTTCTTAAACGAAGTGGCGATCCTTAGCGACAGACCGGACGGCATCTACGTCCTGCCGGTAGCTACGCAGTTTGAGAGCGAAGGCCATATAAGCGCCACCAACCGCAGCGGCCAGTGGAGAACGAGGATCGTTAAGCCGCTATTTGAGAGCAAAGAGGATCAAGACGTAATGTTTTTATTCGCGAAAAAATTCGGCTTTTACGACGAATACGTTCGCGGTATGAAAATGGGCGTCGTTGACGGCGAGCTTAAGCAGGTCAAAGATGATTTCGTTTGGCCCGACGACGCTACCGACGAGGTCGCGCGCAATACCCAAAGCATCGGCAACAACGGCCGCACAGCAGCTAGATTTCGCAGGCAGCAGAAAAACTGGCATCTATTCGATCCCGATACCTTACGCGGCATAGGCGGCGAGGTAGAGGGCGAATACTACGGGCTTCCGTGGCCTTGCTGGGATACGCAGCATCCCGGCACGCCGATCCTTTACGACGTAACTAAGCCTTATGCAGATGGAGGCATGGGCTTTAGAAATCGCTTCGGCTTGGAGCACGACGGCGTTTCGCAGCTAGCCGACGAGAGCATTACCCTTCCGGGCTCTAAGATCAAGGGTGGACACGCGGAGATTACCAAGGAAAATATCGAGCAAATTTTAGGCATCACGCTAAGCGAGGATGAAAAAGCCAAGATGGGGCCTACGTGGAGTACCGATCACAGCGGTATCATCGCTAAAAAATGCCGCGAGTTCGGGATCTGCCCTTACGGAAACGCAAGAGCAAGAGCGAAGGTTTGGCAGTTCGCGGATCAAATTCCAAAGCACCGCGAGCCGATCCACTCGCCTAGGTGGGACTTGGTCGAGAAATATCCGACCTTCGAGGATCAAAAACGAAATTTCCGCGTCTTCACGCGATTTATCTCCGAGCAGAAAAAGCAGGACTGGAGTAAGGATTTCCCTACTATCGTAAGCTCGCTAAGGCTCGTAAATTTAAGCGGTGCGGGCATGATCGAGCGCACGAGTAAGTATCTTTCGGCGATTACGCCCGAGATGTTTGCGCACGTAAATCCGAAGCTAGCTGCAGATCGCGGCATAAAGGATGGCGAGATGATGTGGGTCGTAGCGCCTCAAGGCACGAAGATCAAGGTAAAGTGTATCTATTCGCATTCGGTTACGCCCGATCGCATCGTTATGCCGTATAACTTCGCGGGAATTTTCCAGGGCGAGGATCTAAGCGACCGCTATCCCGAGGGCGCTAAGCCGTATATCATAGGCGAGAGTTCAAATACGATTACCAACTACGGCTTTGACATAAATACGCAAATTTCGGAATTTAATGCCGGTCTTTGCAGACTAGAAAAAGCATAAGGAGATAAAATGCCGGCAAGATTAAAATTTTATGTTGACGTCGAGCGTTGCATCGCTTGCTATGGTTGTCAAGTAGCCTGCAGCTCGGCGCACGAAGTCCCGGTGGAGATCAATAGGCGCAAGGTCATCACTCTGAACGAGGGCATCGAAGGGCAGGAGGTTTCAAGCTCTATCGCTTGCCAGCACTGTACCGACGCGCCTTGTGCGCAGGTTTGCCCCGTTCAGTGCTTCTATATCAGAACAGACGGCGTCGTTTTGCACGACAAAGACAAATGTATCGGCTGCGGATACTGTCTATACGCGTGCCCGTTCGGTGCGCCGCAATTCCCAAGAGATGGAGCGTTTAGCACGAAAGGCGCGATGGATAAATGCACTATGTGCGCGGGCGGGCCGGAGGAGACTTTCTCTCACGAGGAGCTTCACAAATACGGCCAAAACCGTATCGCAGAGGGCAAGGTGCCGATGTGCGCGGCGATCTGCTCGACTAACGCTCTGATCGTAGGCGACGCGGTTAGGGTTTCGGAGGTTTACCGCAAGCGCGTGCTTACGCGCGGCACGGGCCTATAAAATCGTGAAATTTAAAGCCCTCGGGCTTTAAATTTCACCTCTTTCTGCGATAGAATTTCAACCCTTTTAAAATTACAGCGGTGTGTATATTT
>CAUUKU010000143.1:0-3863 GCA_963545665.1 uncultured Campylobacter sp.
CCGTCCGCTCGCCCGCAACTTTTTGCCCGCGCGGCGAAGTTGAAATTTTGCCCCTCCGCGGCTAGCTTGAGATCAAAATTTTGCCCGCTCGGCTCAGCGTTTAAATTTTGACCGGCTGCTTCAAAATCGGAATTTTGCTCGCCAGGTACGGAGCTAAAATTTTCTCCGCCCGCTTCAGAACTAAATTTTCTCCCATCCGCGCCGGACGTGGAATTTTTGCCGTTTGCGCTTCCCGCGCCGTCCGCCGATGTGCCGTTTGCGACGCCAAAAAGCGCGGTGCGCGTGCGGTCCGAGCAGTAGCGATTAAACTTAACCCCCGCGTCGAGCAGGAGCAGATCGCCCCTGCGTAAGACATCGCCGCCGGGCAGTGCATGGGCTTTTGCGGCGTTTTGATTTATCGCTACTATCGGCGAAAACGACAGATCCAAATTGCCGCGATCGGTAAAGATCAAATTTGCGTTGTAAAAAAGCTCTTTTTCGCTAAGGCCCTCGCCCGCCGCGTTTAAAAACTGAGCAAATTCGCTAAATTTTTGCGCGCCCAGACGTGCTGCTTGCTTTAAAAGCTCGATTTCGCGCGCGCTTTTTACCATGCGTTTAAGCTTGGAAAAATGAGGCTTAGCGGCGAAATATACGTGCGAATGATCGCTCAATCGTTTAAATTCCGCGTAGCTAAAATCGTGCGGATCGAAGACGATTTTTTTTACCTTTTCGCGGCGCAAAAGAGTGCGTATCTCGTCGCTCAATGCACCGCGGGTCTGTAAAATTTCGGCATTTTTTATGATCTCGCGCGCTTCGATAGCGTATCTGCCGTCCGTTAGAAAAAACGCCTGCTCGCCCAGCCGCATGAACGCGCAGTTGTCGCAGCTGTAACCGCACTCGTAATAAACGGCGTTTTCATTTTTTAAGATAAAATTCATTTTTCTTGCGAAGCTTTGACTGCCTTGATCTGCTCAAAAATTTGAATCATCCCGATCATCGCTAGATGGTATCCTACGGGGCCGAAACCGATGATCTGACCCGCAGTAATCGGCGCTACGAGGCTTTTTTGACGAAATTCTTCCCTGCGGGCGATGTTTGAGATGTGCACCTCGATCACGGGCAGACCGACTGCGGCGAGCGCATCGCGAATGGCGACCGAAGTGTGCGTAAACGCGGCGGGATTTACGATGATGCCGTCGCAGGTACCGAAGCACTCTTGGATCTTATCGACGATCTCGCCTTCGAAATTGCTTTGGAAAAACTCGATCTCGTTGCCGCTTTGATCGGCGACCGCCTTCATCTGCTTGTGGATGTCTTCCATCTTCATAGCGCCGTAGATAGAGGGCTCGCGAAGACCCAACATATTGATATTGGGCCCTTGAATTACCATAATTTTCATTATTACGTCCTTTGTTTGGAATTTAATCTAAAATTATAACCAAAGCGAGCTTATTTTTTACTATAAATTACGCAATAAATCCGCCCGTCCAAAATAATGCGAATTTTATCCGTTAAATTTCGCGCAAAGAATTTTATGCTAAAATCACGCCTTAAAAGGAAAGCGATGAAAATTTTAAAGGCGAAATACCTCCTGCTATGCGATGAAAATTTTAAAATTTTAAAAGACGCGGCGGTCGTATTTAGCGATAAAATCAAAGAAATTTGCGATTTTAAACTCGCATGCAAAAAATATCCGAATGCGCAAATTTTAGACTTCGGAGGCGACATAGCGATGCCTGCGTTTATAAACCCGCACGTGCATTTGGAATTTAGCGCAAACAAAGGCACGCTGCGGTACGGCGATTTTTTGGATTGGCTAGGCAGCGTCATCGCCTCAAGACAGCAGCTTGACGCCGCGGCGCGCGGACGATTGATCTTAGAGCAGATCGCCGCGATGATGCGAAGCGGCGTGGGCACGATCGGCGAAATTTCAAGCTTCGGCGGCGAGGCTGAAGCTTGCGCGCAAAGCGGCATTAGAACCGTATTTTTCAATGAAATTTTAGGCGCGAGCAAGGACGCTGCGGCGGAGAATATTTTGAAATTTAAGCAGCGATTTGAGCGCTCAAAGGCGCTTGCAAGCTCGCTTTTTATCCCTGCCGTGTCGGTACACTCGCCGTACTCGACGCACCCGCAGATTACGGAGTTTGCGACGAAGTTTGCCCGAGAAAACGGACTTGCTATAAGCACGCATTTTATGGAGAGCGCGTATGAGCGGCAGTGGCTGCGCACGGGTCGCGGCAAATTTAAAGCCCGGCTTGCTAAATTTGACCCTTCTCCCGCGCCTTTTTACTCGCCGCAGAGCTTCGTAGCGCATTTTAGCGGGCTTCGCACGCTTTTTACGCATTGCGTTTGGGTGGATGATTTTAGCATCTTTGATCCGAAGCTCCACTCGATCACGCACTGCGCGCGCTCCAACCGCCTGCTTAGCAAAAAGCGGCTAAGCTTTAAAAAGCTGCTCGCAAGCGGTCTTAATTACAACATCGCTACCGACGGGCTTAGTTCGAATTTTAGCCTAAGCTTTTTAGACGAGCTGCGCGCAAATTTAATGATGCACGACGAGCTGGGCCTGGCAGAGCTGGCGCGAGCGCTAATTTTAGGCGCGACGAGAAATGCGGCAGCCGCACTGGGATTAAATTTAGGCGAGCTGAAAGCAGGTAAGCTCGCCGACATCG
This sequence comes from uncultured Campylobacter sp., assembly GCA_963545665.1. Taxonomy (GTDB): domain Bacteria; phylum Campylobacterota; class Campylobacteria; order Campylobacterales; family Campylobacteraceae; genus Campylobacter_B. Next base: position 2,652 of record CAUUKU010000143.1, read on the forward strand.
CCGTTTTTGAAGGCATTGAGTGCGAGCAAAGCCAGCTGCCGCTACAGCTCATTTTGCAGAGCAAAAACGCAAAATCACTTTTTATCGAAGGAATGAAATGCAATTTCTAAAAAACATCTTTGCGCCGATCGGCGCCGTGCTCGGGTTTATCAACAAATACTTTAAATCCCTGATTTTTCTACTCATTTTGTTTTTGATTTTTGCAGGCGGCGAAAGCGCGCAACAAAAGGGCGCGAATCTCGCTCAGCTTTCGCTAAGCGGCGCGATAATGGACGATAGCGAAATTTTAGAAAAGATCGAAACTCTGAAAAATGACGAGGCAATCAAAGGAGTGCTTCTGCTGATCGATAGTCCCGGCGGCGCGCTAAGCCCGAGCGTGGAAATTTCACTAGCTATCAAATCGCTAAACTCGCGCAAGCCGGTCGTTGCTTACGCTAAGGGCACGATGGCGAGCGGCAGCTACCTAGGCGGCGTGTGGGCGAGTAAAATTTACGCAAATCCGGGCAGCTTCATCGGCTCTATCGGCGTAATCATGCAAGGCTTAGACGTGAGCGAAGCGGCCGCTAAGCTAGGCTTTGCCGAACAGATCGTCAAAGCGGGCGAGCTCAAAGAAGCGGGAACGATGATGCGAAAATGGAGCGACGCGGAGCGCGCGAGCCTGCAAGCCCTGGTGGACGAGAGCTACGAGCTATTCACGCGCGAGGTGGCGCAGGCGCGCTCGCTGGATCTTAGGAAGCGCGATACGTGGGCGAATGCGCGAGTATTTTTAGCCAGCGGCGCCAAAGGCGTCGGCCTCATCGACGAGGTGGGCTCTTTGGAAGACGCTAAGAGCGCGCTCATAAAGGCTAGCGGCGTAGCAGATCCGATCTGGCAGGAACCCTCGGCGTACGAAAAGATGATAGATAAGCTGGCGAATAAAAGCGAGAGCTTGGTGCGCGGAGCCTTCGGCGCGAAGCTGATGGCGTATTAGAATTTTAGAAATTTCGTAGGAATTTTAAAATATGAGGGAATTTTAAGAGCAAAATTTTGTATGCAAAAGCTACGCTGGTTTGATTGCTTTTAAATTTCCTCGCTTTTTTCATTTGGCATTTTTCTTTAAAATTTTATCTTTTCGTGAATTTTTCTTCGTTTAAAAACTCCTCATTTTTCTACCAATTATTCAGCCCCCTTTAAGCATCGCTCTTGTATAATCACATTTCCGTTTCGCGCCGA
>CAUUKU010000144.1:0-3745 GCA_963545665.1 uncultured Campylobacter sp.
CGGTCTCGTGGGCTCGGAGATGTGTATAAGAGACAGGAGAAAAATGGGTGAAATTTTATATTTGATCGGCGCCGCAGTCGGGATTTTAGCGGTGCTTTTCATCATCGTGCCGCTGTTTTTCAGGCGCGTAGTGGAGACGAACGAAGTGCATATCGTCCAGAGCGCGCGCAAGACGACGAGCTACGGCAAAGATACCGGCAACGGTAACAGCTATTACGAATTCCCGAGCTGGGTGCCGGCGCTGGGCGTTACAAAGATCGTTTTGCCGGTCTCGGTCTTTAGCATCAAGATCGAGGATTATGAGGCGTATGATCTGGGTAGGCTTCCTTTCGTAGTCGATATCACGGCGTTTTTTAGGATCGTGGATTCAAATTTAGCCGCGCAACGCGTCAATAATTTTCAAGATTTGAACAATCAGCTCACAAATATCATCCAAGGCTCGATCCGCTCGATCCTCTCAAGCCGCGTGCTTGAGGACATTTTGCAGATCCGCTCCGAGCTTGGGGATGATTTTACCAAGGCGGTAAAGACGCAGCTTGAAAACTGGGGTATCGAGCCCGTTAAAAACATCGAGCTCATGGATATCCGCGATAGCAGCGGCAGCAAGGTTATCTTTAACATCATGGAGAAGAAAAAATCCCAGATCGAAAAGGAAAGCCGCGTCGAGGTCGCAAACAACACCAAGCTTGCTCAAATCGCCGAGATTGAAGCTGCGCAGGCAACCGAAGTGCGCCAGCAGGAGGCCAATAAGATGGTGGGCCTTAAGACCGTCGAAAACGAGCGCGAAGTCGCAATCTCAAAAGAGCAGGCCGAGCAGCTCATCAAGGATCAGCAAAAGATCACGCAGGAAAAAGCGATGGAGGTCGTGCGGGTAAACGACGTCAAGCAGGCCGAGATCAAAAAGCAAGTGGAGATCGTAAAGGCCGAGCAGGAGCAGCGCAAGATCGAGATCGACGCCGAAGCGCGCAAAAACGCCAAAATCCGCGATGCCGAAGCGATCAAGGAAAATCAAATTTTAGTAGCGCAGGGCGATAAAGAGAAGCAGTTTCTCGCCGCCGCGGCGCTTTTGGAGATGAAGGATAAAGAAGCGCAGGGCACGCTAAAGATAGGCTCTGCCGAGGCCGAGGCGCTTAGGCTGAAGGAGCTCGCGCCCGTAAACGCACAGATCGAGCTCGCGCGCGAGATCGGCGAAAATCAGGGCTATCAGACCTATCTCATTTCGATCAAACAGATCGAAGCGAACCGCGACATCGGCCTAGAGCAGGCCAAGGCGCTAAGCGCGGCGGATCTTAAGATCATCGCAAACGAAGGCAGCGTAGGCGAGGGGATGAGTAAATTCGGCGAAATTTTAAGCGCCAAGGGCGGCACGCAGCTAGCCGCGATGCTCGAAGCGCTAAATCAAAGCGAGGTCGGCAAAAAGGTGCTGGATAAAATTTCGGGCGCCAAGGAGGGGAATAAATCCGAGTAATAGTCGCAGCGCCTTGGGCGAGTAAAATTTTAAATTTATACGCTAACGTCGCTACGGAGGAGAGTAAATTTGAGTAATATCTAGCGGCACAGCGCAGGCGAGCAAATTTGAGCGGCCTGCCCGTCCGGGCGGTTTGCCTGCTCGCGTCGGAAAAATTTAAGACGCTAGAGGAATTTTAAAGATTGTGAAATTTCAAATACTTGCGAAATTTCGAATTCCGCTGGAATTTAAAACGCCGTGAAATTTTAAAATGCCGTGGAATTTTGAATATCGTGAAATTTAAATACTATGGAATTTCAAACGCTCATAAAATTTCAGGCTCTCGTGCGCGAGCATTTAAAAGCGGCGCAGTATCGCAAGATATCCGTAGGATGCCGAAACTGCGCGTAAATTTTATGAAATTCGCAAGTTGAGGGCGAAATTTAGGGCGCGCGGCTACCCGCCATAGACTGCGCTTAGCGGTTATCGGTTGCCGCCAAATGATTGAGCTTTGCCGTCTAGCGGTTAAATTTTGCCGCCTGCGAGGCTAAATTTATTAGGTTCGCATTAAATTCAGGAAGCGAGAGCCGTTGGCGGCAGCGCAAAATTTAACCCGTCTGCATAAAATTTTAAGGAGCGCACGATGGCAAACGCCGTAAATTCCGCGCAGTACCAAGCGCGGCTAAGGGAGGCAGAAGCTCTTTTTGAGAAGCAAAATTTTACCCGGTGCCAAACGATAAATTTAAGCGGCGGATATGAGATCGTAAAAGACGCATATAGGCCCAGCACGGCAAGCTTTAGCGGTGGCGAATACACGCTGTTTGATGCTCGCAAAACGCAGATAAAAAGCTGGCGCTGTATAGACGATAGGGCGGAATTTTTTAGCCTGATCCGCCACGCAGACGGCAAATTTTACCTCGTTTTTCGCCAGGATCTATACGGCTACAGCGTGCTTGAACTGGATCGTGGGCGGATCATGCGCTTCGTGCCGGACGCCTGGACGCTCGGCAAGGAGAGCTTTATCTTCAGCGGCGTGCACTATCTGCGGGGTTGGGACGCGCTGGCGGTGGACGGCTGCTACTGGGGTGCTCCAAACGGCGTGCATTTGGTGAGCTTTGCCGAGCCGATGAGTGAAGAGCAGAGATATGTAGACGTTTTAGACTGCATGCAGGGCGGTTACGACATCTACGAGCAGGCTGATTTTGCGGGCTTTGAGGGTAATGAACTGAGCCTAAAATGCTTTCGCGCGGATACCTTGCGATATGAAAATATAAAAATTTCGCGCGAGCGTTACTGCGAATGGATACGCGAAGCAAAACGGCTATAAGCGTTTTAAAATTTTAAGTGCCGCGGTAAAATTTTAAAATTCCACCGCGAGCTTTAGGCGGCTTTAATTTAGCATCCCGAGTTCGGCTGCACCCGCGTTTCGCCGCTCGTATCGCGGAGCCGCAAAAGACGGCGCCTGCACCGCAAGGCGTGCTGCGACTAAAAAGAGCACGCACGCCCGCGCTTTCTGTTCGTTTTACATGCGGAGCGCGGTTTATCGGGCGCAGGGTTGCGGTATCTAGACCGATAAGCACGGCGCGTGCATGACGGAGCTAGCGCGGTCTAGAATAGGGCGTCAAAGCGCGATGAGACGAAGCGCGCTAGTATCAATCCATACGGCTCGGATACGGATAGAGGCTAGCTGTATAAATTTTTAAGCTAGCCGCGTAAAATTTGAGACAGTTACGTAAAATTTCAAGATCGGTCGAAAGCGTTGCGACCGATCGCGTGAGCTTTATTGCGCTACCTCTTTTAGTAAATTTGCCTGAGCGCCGCTTAGCTTACCTACCGCTTCGCACTCCTGCGCGCCGTATCTGGCGGCGATATTTTTGGCATCCTCATAGGCGATCACGGTTTTGTCGCCGTCTTTATAAAATAAAAATTTAAGCGGCAGCTCCAGCGCGACGGACGGCTTGCACTGCATCAAAAGAGTGCCTACTTTGGGCGAGCCGAACACCACCACCGTCGTATCGGTCATTTTAAGCCCGACCTTATCGGCGAGCTTTGAGTGCTCTATAACGTCGAAAATCGCTAGGTCGCGAGATGCCGCCGCATTTTTAAATTTTTGCACCGCTTCATCTACGCTAAGCTTCGTCTGTGCGGTCGTAAGATGAGCGGCTACGCTTGCGTCCGCGGCGTGGGCGGCACCTGCAAAAGTCGCGACTACGGCGAGGTTGGTTAGAAATTTATTCATGTTTTCTCCTTTGAAAATTGCATAATCTGTCTCTTATACACATCTCCGAGCCCACGAGA
>CAUUKU010000145.1:0-3729 GCA_963545665.1 uncultured Campylobacter sp.
ACTCTAAATAAAATATTCTTACTTTTCTGATTATATAATTTCTAGTAATAACAAATATATTTTCGTTAGCCTCAAAATTATAAAATTTTCTAGCCATCAACCAGCCGGTAACTATGAAAAAAAATTCCACCCCAATATACCCTATCGGTAGTATAGAAAAAAATTGCCCGCCATGATGCATTAATATTATAATGGCAAAAATAAATTTTAAAAAATCTATAAAGCCGTTTCTTCTAAGGTCTGGAGATATATTATTCTGATTTTCTTTTATAAACATCAATAGCCCTCATCTCTTTCTACTAAAATGTCATATTTTAATTTTACAAACAACTCACTAAAATCTCAGATTTTAGATCCTTTGTTTTGCGTTTTCATTGCATTGGCGCTCATCATATGGATCAAAGACACCTTTCGTCCATTCCCCAACTTCACTTTTATAAACATTAATATTATAAAGCACCTCCATGAACTGTTTTCATCTGTTTTTGATAAATCTTTTAATCGCCTTTATAATATACTCTATCTTCTCATCGCTCATTCCGGGATATACCCCTACCCAGAAGCTATCGTTCATTATCTTATCGGCATTTTTTAGCTCGCCTGAAATTTTATAATCGACTCCGAGTTTAAGGCCTGCAAATAGCGGATGCTTGATCATATTGCCCGCGAATAAATTTCTTGTTTGCACACCCGCTTTCTCTAGATGCTCGCTAAGCTCATTTCTACTAAATTTTGCCCCGTCTGCAACCGTCATCATAAAGCCGAACCAGCTAGGCTCGGAATGCGGCTGAGCTTTAACTAAAATAAGCTCTTTTATATCTTTTAAGCCGCCATAAAGCTTTTTAAAATTTTGTCTACGACGCTGCACGAAGTTAGAAAATTTCTCTATCTGGGCACATCCAACCGCAGCTTGCATATCGGAGGCTTTTAAATTAAATCCGAAGTGCGAATAAACGTATTTATGATCGTATCCAAGCGGTAGCCTACCAAATTTCTGCGAAAAGCGCCTCCCGCAGGTATTATCTACGCCGCTCTCACACCAGCAATCGCGTCCCCAATCACGCATACTTAGCATAATTTTTTTAAGCAGCGGATTGTTTGTGTATGTGGCGCCGCCCTCGCCCATCGTCATATGATGAGGCGGGTAGAAGCTGCTTGTGCCTATATCTCCCCATGTGCCGGTCGGCCTACCGTCATACAGAGAACCCAGTGCATCGCAGTTATCCTCGATAAGCCACAAATCATGCTTATCGCAAAATTCCTTCACGGCTTTTATATTAAAAGGATTTCCCAGGGTGTGAGCCACCATGACGGCTTTCGTTTTTGAACTAAGCGCAAGCTCAAGCTTCGTATGGTCTATGTTAAAATACTCAAGCTCCATATCGACAAAAACTGGAACGGCGCCGTATTGCACGATAGGCGAAACCGTCGTAGGAAAGCCCGCCGCTACGGTTATAACTTCGTCGCCCCTCTTTATGCGGCGCTCTTTTAGAAGAGGTGAAGTGAGCGCAAAAAACGCAAGCAGATTCGCACTACTTCCGCTATTTACCAAAAACGCCCATTTTGCGCCAAGCATTTTGGCAAATTCTTTTTCGAATTTTTTAGAATATGCGCCGTATGTGAGCCAGAAATCAAGCGAGCTATCTACTAAATTTATCATTTCGTGCTCGTCGAAAACTCTGCCTGCATAATTTACGCGGCTTTTGCCCGGCTCAAATTTGACTTTTTGCGCCGGCTCATGAACCAGCATATAATACTCTTTCGTCTTTTTTAAAATTTCGGCTTTTAATTCCTGTGGCGTCATTTTTTACCCTTCCAAATTTCATTGATTTTTCCCAAATATGGGTCTTTTTTGATAGTCACTAAGTCTAGGCTAGTAAAATTTTGCTTAAAATATTTGTGAATTTTACCGATCGCTTCCGCGTGCGGCGTGAGCTTAAATCTAGCTTCCATCTCGGATTTTAGCAAGCTATTATCGGAAGTGTATTCGTTATTCAGCCCTTCATTTAGCACGATTATCTCGGATTTGAAATCACTCGCCTCATTTACTAGCGCAGCTAGGCTAAGCAGATCGATTTTCGTGCCGCTGCTTGCATTGTAAATTTTATGTCGTGCATCATTTTCTATATAAAATTCCACTACATTTAGCAGATCTTCAACATACATATAATCAAAAAATACGTTTTGATTGATCGTGATAGGCAAGTGCAGTAGATTTTTTACTACGGTATTTGTGATAAATTTATAGCGGTAATTCTCCATCTCGCCGTAAATTCCAAACAAACGAAGTTGGATGATATTATCCGCGCAATTCTCGATATAGTGCGATGCGATAGCTTTGTAAAAACCATATTCATCAAGCGGGAGCGTCTTTTTATAATCCTCGCGAGCATTTATTATCGGCTTATGTTTGCCGTATTCTGCACCGCTTCCAAATGATATGATCTTTGCGACCTTGTTTTTTTGCTTGGCGATATTGAAAAAAATACGCAGATTATACTCGGTCACATTTGTCATATCCAGCGTATCGCGACCGCCGCCGCGATTGGCGAGATGGACGATAGTATCGATTTCATGCGCACGGACAAAATTGTCAACCGCGCTTTCGTCAGTCAAATTTAACTCGCTACTTTTTGGAGCAAAAACGTTAAAATTTCCATTTAGCGCAAGACGCTTTTTTAAATGCGATCCAATAAAACCGCCACCGCCCGTGATGAAAAGATTCATCTGTTACTTAGCCTTTTTTCTAAATCTTCTATACGCTGCTCATCCTCGGCTTTTATCCTTGCGTAAAATCTTCTTTTTGACTTTAGCCACAACAGTTCGAATTTTAATGCCGCATTGATTCCTTCGCGCGGATTGGCATTAATAGAGTCTATAGCAAAAACTACTTTGCGGGTTTCATATTTGTCTATTAAATTTTCTGCTTTTAGAGTCTTGATAAAATCAATAGATTTAGCCGTAATATTTCCGCCTATTGCAAATTTTAAACCTTTCGCTTTTACGGCGCGAGATACTCGCTGAACGGCATTTAAAATTTTCTCATTATCTACATTTTTTTTAGCCAAACCGCATGACTGTGCAAAATCGCTTCTACCGAATGTAATGCTTCTTAGTAGAGAAATTTTTTCTAATTTTAAAATTTCATCTATATTTTCTACTGCGGTTTTTGTCTCAATGTTTATAGCAAAATCTATATAATCTCGGTTGTCTGGATTTATTAAATTCTCTATAACGCCTAGATATTTATAAACAGCATACGGGGTTTCTACCATAGGCGCAATAAGCCCCTCTACGCCCAAAATGATACCATTATAAATATCCGTAACCGCCTCGGCTCCACCGATCTTTAAGATGATAGGCAAATCTGCTCGATTGGCAATATCTCGCAAACGCATCATCTCCTCCATACGACTTCCCTCTGCTTCAAACTCGGCCTTTAACTCAAATACGCCATATTCGTTTTTAAGCCTTTTAAGTACGTCTATCATCTCAAATTCATTTATATTCATACCTCTTCCTCCAATACGCTTAATATCATTTTAATATCGCCTATATACTTACTATTCCTCTCTACATATCCCCAGTCAGGCTGTAATAACTTAAGTCTTTTTATGTGCTCACATTTTTTTAAATGCATTTCTGAGTCATCTATAAAAATCCCGCTATCGCCATCTTTTAAACTGTCTCTTATACACATCTCCGAGCCCACGAGACCGATCAGTATCT
>CAUUKU010000146.1:0-3593 GCA_963545665.1 uncultured Campylobacter sp.
ATTATATTATATTTATATTTACCATTTTAATAGTATAATCATTCTCGTCCGACAAGATAAAACCTCCTTTTTGTATGAAGCCCGAGCGTAAAAGCTCGGGCTTTTTTTATACCCGAAATTCTGCTATAATCCCGCCAAAAACTGCAAGGAAATTTTATGCTTTCACATATCGACGAAAACAATATGCCGCGCATGGTGGATGTCGGCGCCAAGGATGATAGCGAGCGCGTAGCCACCGCTAGCGGCATCATACGAATGAGCGCGGAGGCGTTTGCCGCCGTCAAGCAAAACACGGCCAAAAAAGGTCCCGTGCTTCAAACCGCCGTAGTTGCCGCGATAATGGGCGCTAAAAAGACGAGCGAACTCATACCCATGACTCATCCGCTTACGATTACTTCGATTAAAACCGATATTGAGGAGCTTACGAGCGAATGCGCGTTTAAGCTTTTCGTAACGGTAAAAATCACCGGCAAAACGGGCGTCGAGATGGAGGCGCTAACGGGCGTGAGCGTGGGGCTACTGACGATTTACGATATGCTAAAAGCGATAGATAAATCGATGCAGATCACCGACGTCGTGTTGCAGCGCAAAGAGGGGGGCAAGAGTGGCGTGTATACTAGGAGCTGAAAAGCCCAAAATCGACTATCCGCTCTTTTGGGAATACAAAATCATCCTGGACGCAAGCACCCAAAAGCGCGAGCAGATCGATGAAATTTTAAAGGGCGAAAATTACAAAATAGACTTTTCACGCTTTTCAAACGGCGGCAAATATATGAGCTTCAACGCAAGCGTCTTCGTAAATAGCGATACGCACAGAAATGAAATTTTCGAGCGCTTGAGGGCTCATTTTAAATACATACTGTAGGAGAGGATATGAAGGAAAAACTGATAGAAAAATTCGGCGCCGATCTCGCGCAAATTTCACAAGCCGAGCTAGCGGCCTGCGTGCAAAATTTAGCTTTTGAACAGAGCCTGAAGTCTCTGTGCGGGCTAGGCGAAGATGCAAAAAGCGCTAAAAGCGCCGAGCTAATTTTAAGCTTTGCCGCCGAGCTTGACGAAATAGGAGCGCTAAAGGACGCCTCCTCCGAAGCGCTAATCGAAGGGGTGAAAAAGGCGCTGTGCGACGAGGACGAGCAGGCTCTTTACAAGCTTATCTACGACTACGACGATCTGCGCAAAAAGATCGTTTGTAAGCAAAAGGCGATTAAAACCCTTGTTTTGCGCAGCTACGACGATCTGGATACCGCGCTGCAAAGCGCAAACGAAACAGAAGCAAAAGAGCGCATAAGCTCGGCGCTACAGCGAGCGATTGCGAGCAAACTGCCGCTTGCGGACGTGCTTAAAGAAGCAAGCGAGCTAGCCTTCATAAGCGTACTCGAAAGCGGCACCGACATCGAAGATACCGCGCACGAGACGGCGAAAAACATCGCATTTTCGGCTATCGGAGATGGGGAATTTACGAAATTCCGCACAAAAGAAATTTCAAAAATCATCATAAATCGCGCGATTTTCGTCGCAAACGAGAGCAAAAATACCGCCGCTGCGCTGATTAGAGGCGCGATTTTAGGCTGCTACGACGGCATAAACAAAGCCGCCGAAAGATATCGCGACGAGCTAAGTTTCTCGCCTGCAGACGACGCGCAGAGCCTAGAGGAGAAAAAGTTTCAAATTTCGCAGATGAGCGAGCTATTTAGCACGGTTTTAAGCGACGCGGTCGCAAGCTCGGAGGAGCCCGCCAAAAGCGAGATCGCCAAGATCGCCGATGAGGAATTCGACGGCTATCTGGCTAAATTTAGAAAAATTTCAACCGATCTTGCCGAGCAGCTAAGCTCTAAAATCGGCGAAATAGAGCTTGGCGAGCGCGCGAAAAAGGCAAGCGCCAAGGCGCGCGAAATCACTCAAGAGCTGAGCCAAAAAAGCGCCAAAATCATCGAAAATCTCGATCTGGACGAGAAGCTCGACGCGATCAAAAAGGAGCTTAGCGAATTTGAAAAGAAGATGAGCCAAAAATTTGCCGAGCTAAAAAGCTCCGAGGTCGCTAAAAACGTAAGCGAAAGAGCGCGCGAGATGAGTGCTAAGGCTTACGAGGCCGCAAAAGAAACGATCACCAAGCTAAAGTCCAAAAAGGAGTAATCGCACGCAGTGCCGCAAAAGCGAACCTTGCAAGGCGGCGAAGCACAAAATTTATGTGAATCGAACAGATCGTGCAAACGCGCATCAATAAGCTTTACAGTTGTATTTGCACACCGAAAATAGGGCGTAGATAAACGTGATCGGTTTGAAGTATCAAAACAAACTGGGCCGAAACTCGCTAAACAAATGCGCGCCAAAACGGCCGCAAAGAAAGCGAGCGCTATCGTTTGAAAATCCGCAGTCATGACTTGCAGGCACTAAATCCCGCGCTTGCCGTCGCCGTTTGTATTAAACCTAAGCGGGCAAGCAATGCGCATTTAAAATTTAAGCCAAATTGCGCGCTAAACTCTACGCCGAAATTTCATTAAATTTAACGCCGTGCGGTTCAGCGGGTGCTTAAAATTTAGCGATAAATTTATCCCTCGCACAGCGTAAATTCCACGCCGCACGCTTGCTCGCAAAACGAGCCGCCAGACAAACAAAGCGCTGAATAAAAGCGAAATTGCAAGAATTTAACCAAATTTTGCTAAAATCGCCGCAAAATTCCAAGGAGAAAAGATGAAAAAATTAGCTCTTTTAATATCGTTCGTCGCGATGATACTTTTTAGCGGCTGTGCGAGCACTACGCAAAGCGGCGTCGTCGGTGCGGATCGCAGCCAGCTATTTACCGTAGGCGAAGCCGAAATGGATCAAAGCGCGGCGGTTGCGTACAAACAGATAATCGCGAAGGCAAATCACGACAAAGTCCTAAACACTAACGCCACGCAAACCGCGCGCGTAAGGCAGATCGCAAGCAGACTGATCAAGCAGGTTGGGGTGTTTAGAAAAGACGCGCTGAAATGGAACTGGCAGGTCAACGTCATCAACGACCAAACGATCAACGCTTGGTGTATGCCTGGCGGCCGCATCGTCGTTTATACGGGCATCATCGATAAGCTCAAGCTCACCGACGCCGAACTGGCCGCTATCGTAGGGCACGAGATGTCGCACGCGCTACGCGAGCACAGCCGCGAGCAGGCGTCCAGCGATCAGCTCAAAAACGTAGGAATTTTCACCGTCAGCCAAGTAGCGGGCCTGGGCGATCTGGGTGCGAGCGCGCTAAATATGGCGGCGCAATACACATTCACGCTGCCGTTTTCGCGCACGCATGAGACGGAGGCCGATCTGATGGGCGTCGAGCTGATGGCACGCGCAGGATATGATCCGCGGGCGGCGATAAACGTCTGGGAGAAGATGAACAAGCTAAATGAGAGCCATCCGCTTAAATTTATGTCCACGCACCCCTCAAACGAAGATCGCATCGCCGATCTAAAAGAGGTGATGCCGAAAGTTCTGCCGCTTTACGAGGCCGCCGCGAGAAATAAATAACCTCGCAATTTAAAATTTTAAAAGAGCCTTTCGCGCGGCGCTAGGATTTTATCCACTTCCGCCGCCGTGCCGAAGCTCCATCGCGGCAAAGG
>CAUUKU010000147.1:0-3461 GCA_963545665.1 uncultured Campylobacter sp.
CATACGAGATACTGATCGGTCTCGTGGGCTCTGAGATGTGTATAAGAGACAGAACATAGCCATTGTGCTCTATGAAATTTAAAATCATTGCGGTGCGGTTTTGTCGTCTGGCCTGCGCTTAGGCTTTTATTGCGCCGTGGGTATTAAAATTTAGCCGTTGCTTTGGCCGAATTTAAGCGCAAATTTTGACCGCCTGAGTTTTAGCGCAAAATTTAGGCTATGTTTTTCTGCGCAGAAGCTTGCGCAGATATCTAAAAATTAAAATGAGCGATTTGCCGGGTTTGGTATAGTTTGGTATCGCGGCTAGGTTTGCGTTGCGGCGCGTATCGCGGGAGTGCGAAAAGGTAGCGGTTTTAGGCATTTGGGTTTGCATGCTTGGATTTTTCGCACGTTGCGCCGTGTGCTACCGAGGGCAATCAAACATCACCTCTCTGCCGCCGTGATCTGCGATCTGCGCGAAGCTTTGCACGTCAAATTCTAGCCCGCAAATCGCGCAAGGCGGAAATTTTCCTATCGCTCGTTTGCCCAAAAGCTCGCAAATTCCGCTTATCGCAGGATTATGCCCGACGATAAGTACGCATTGCGCGTCATTCAGACCGATCGGACTAGCAGGTCGGCTCGCGGCCGCTATGTTATTTGCGCCGCAACCGAGGTCGCTTATTAGGCCGCCTGCGATATCGCTCGGTCCGCACGCCAATGCCGAAGCGCCGCCGCTTGCGCTTAAATTTTTCGCATCGCCCGACATATTATTTTTCGCGATTTCATTCGCGCTAGAGGAGTTTTGGGGTCTTAAATCCGCGGTTTTCGAGCTTAATGCATATTTTTTGAACCGCTAGTGCCCATTCTTGCGACACCGTCCTTTGATTTGCGCCCGACGTTGAAGCTTAGGTCGCGCTCGCTCGCAAATTTGTTGCTATCGTTCAAAGCATGCGCATCCGCCAAATCATCGCCCGCTCCACCGCCTTTGCAAGCGCCCGAGGCGCATATATCTGCGCCATGCGTATGCAAAACAGACCCGTCTAGCTTCACGCCACCGTGCAAAACATACCGATTGGCTTTCAAATCGCATTCATCGGCGCCGAAAAATCTCTGCGAAGCGCAGTCTAGCGTGCGAATAAATTCCGCCAAAGCCCATAAATTTAGATCATAAAGCTCTCGCAAAGGCTTTAAGACTTCGCGCGCGTTTAGCGCGTCCGCGATGATTTGTGCCGTCGTAAGCGCGCGGACGGCGGAGCTTGAGACGATTAGATGCGGCGCAACGCGCCTGCTTCGCAAAAGCTCGCCCAGCCTCAGCGCATCCTCTTCGCCTCTAGGACTCAGCTTACGCTCAAAATCGCTTATGCCGCCGCTTTGCGCCTCTGCATGTCTAATAAAATATATCCGTTTCATCCGCGCCCTTTCATAAAATTTTATGTAAAATTTAGCGCTAAATTCTACAAAATTCTAAATCTTTTCTGGATCAGTCCAAAGCCGTAACCGACTGCAAATCCCGCTATGTGCGCATACCACGCTACGTTTATGCCCATTAGCATCGGCGCGAAGCTCATCAACAGTATCGCGACAAATATCCCGCCTGCGCCGCGTCTGTCAAAACACGCTATAAAGCCCAGAAGCACGCATATCGCGCCGCTTGCGCCCACGATGTTTACGAGCTCGCCCCTACTTAGCGCGTACCGAACGTAAATGAGGCAAAGCGCGCTAGTAAGCAAGCCGCCTGCGATATAAAGTAGCGTAAATTTCACGCCGCCCATCAATCGCTCCAAAATCCCGCCGAATTGATACAAAACCGCCATATTCATCGCCAGATGCGCGATACCGCCGTGCATAAAAAAGGAGCTTAGAAGCTGCCACGGCATGCCCTCGAAAAAGTATGGATTGAGCCCGAAAGCCAAGTAGGATTTAAAGCCCCAAAACTCCTCCAGCATAAATGAGAGTGCGAAAAACAGAACGTCTGCCGCGATGAGAGCGAGCGTAAATTTGCCTGATCGCATAAAATTCCTTAATTTTTTAGATAAATTTTGCGCATACTAGCGAAATTTCGGTTAAATTTACGATGAAATTTCCAAGTCGTGCTCCGCGTTTGTCGGTCGAATTTTGGCTAAATTTTAAATTTACGCATTTTTGCGCGGCGAGCAGTACGGCTCCTATGCATCGATGTAAACGCGAAATTCTAACGCAGCGGCGCATCTTCCGATCTAGCGGTCGCGCCAAATCAAGGCTGCATTAATCGGTTAAAATTTTAAAATTTCGTTTGACGGGCAAGGCCCGGCTATGGCGTGCGGATTTAACATTTTGCGGGACGAAATCAGGGCCTGCATTTTACGGTGCGTGCGAAAAATTTTGCCGACAGATTATAAGGCGATGCGGTAAAATTCGCGCCGCACCATAATTCGCGCCGCTGCGAAGCAGTTTTGTTTCCTCGCCTTTGGTTGCGGGCAGATGGTCGCTACGGCGATCTTGGCCTGTAGATTTATCCAGGCGCGAGGGTTTCAGACTTTTTGAGGCGTAAAATTTGAGCGATTTGCAGGGCAAAATATCCTGCCCGCGACATAAAATTTGAAATTTTGCGCGCAGTGTCTTAAAGCTGCGGCGCACGGGCTGCGGATTTTAAAAGACGGATGCGGCTTTATTGGGCTTCGGCGCGGCTAAAATTTTAAAATTTTTCATGCAAAAGGCGGCAGAGCGGTATTTCCGCGGCCGACGTCGCAGTCGCTCGCCTCGTAACCCGTATCGAGGCCGATGCGACATAAATTAATTATTCACCCGCCCGTATCCTGCGAAGCGGTTCGACGCTAGGCAGCTTATGCGGTCTTTGCCGCAGCGAACGATGTAGCTATTTTCCATCTTTTTCCCCGCTACGTGGACGTTCTTTTTATTTAAATTTACGAAATCCTCTTGATTTCTGCCGCGCGTATTGTGGACGAATTTCACCCGCCCGTCGGCATATATCTCGCGCACGACGCCGATATGGCTGATCTCGTTATTGATCTTGCCCTTATTTGAGCGCAAAGTGTTTTGGAAAAACACCAAATCCCCTATGCGAGGCGTATCGCTCAATAAATTTTTGCGGCTGTAGTAGTTGTAGATCGCCTGAGATTTGCGCCCGTTCGTAAAATATTTCGGCAGATCCTTCGAGTTAAAAAACAGCTCGTCGTGTTTGCTGTTTAGCACGGTGATAAAGCCGCTGCAATCCCCGCCCGCGCGCGTGCCGATGTAGTTATCCACGGAGGCGATCAGGGTGTGATTAAATTTGCTCCCCGGAACCGACGTAAGCCCCTGCTCGTGATCATTTATAACGTATTGCCTTTGGCTATGCGACGCGGACGGGCCTTTTGATGCGCAACCGACCAGCAAAAGCGCACCCAAAGCGCAGATAACAATTCGTTTCATATCAATCCTTTTTCGGTATGCGTCTGTCTCTTATACACATCTCCGAGCCCACGAGACCGATCAGTATCTCG
>CAUUKU010000148.1:0-3392 GCA_963545665.1 uncultured Campylobacter sp.
CGTTTGATTGGGGTTGAACGGTCGGTTGTTCAGACATTTTACTCCTTTTAAAAAAATTATGTAATTCCCCCCCCCCCCCCCCCTGAATTTGAGCTGAAATTAAGCCGTGCCTTTTGGGGCTGTATATTCACGCTCGATTGCGGTTCTGCCATGGCGCCTATTAAAATTTTACTTCGCAAAGCCGGCTCCTCCGCGCTATCGGCAGACGCTCTTTTGCACGATAAGCGTAAAATTTTGTGCCGTTCGCGCGCGAAACGGACGCCGCAAAATTTGCGATTTAGGATAAAATTCTAAAACCTGTGGTAAGATTTCGCAGTTTCGCTTCTGCGCAGAATTTCTCTCAGGCACATACGGCGCGCGACTTGTAAGCTCCGATAAATTTGGCGTTTAAAGCAAGGCTTGTAGCAGCAAATGTATTTGGAACGTGAGTTGGCTTAACCGGTACGGCACGGGCGAGCTAGGCGGGCAAGTGGGTTGCGTCCGAGGCGTAATCCGTTGCGGGCAGACGAGGTTGCCGACTAGCCGCAATTCGGCTAAGCAATCGCGGCGGCGGAGCGGGACAATTTAAATTTTGGATCTTTTATGAACGACGAATTTTATATGGATTTGGCGCTGCGGGCTGCGTGGCGCTATCAGGCCTTGACGCTACCAAACCCCGCCGTGGGCTGCCTGCTTCTGGATAAGAGCGGCAGAGTTCTTGGCATAGGCGCGCACAAAAAGGCGGGCTTTTTGCACGCCGAGGCAAACGCCGTTTTCGCCGCGCTGTGCGATCTGGACGTAAATTTTGCGCGGGATTTCGCTCGCGAATACGCCCGCAAATTCGGCGTTAAATTTCAAAACACAAAAGCCCTAAAAAGCGCGCTCTTGCAGCCGAGCTTCACCTATGATTTTATCTTAAACCGCCACGGCGGGCTTTTGCGCGGCGCTTGCGCCTACGTCACGCTCGAGCCCTGCGCGCACCGCGGCAAGACCCCGTCTTGCGCCGAGCTTTTGGCACAGCTCGGGCTATCGCGCGTGGTAATCGGCGCGCGCGATACGAACGCGCAGGCTGCGGGCGGTGCGGAAATTTTACGCCGCGGTGGCATAGAGGTGAAATTTGACGTTTGCCGTGCCGCGGCGACGGAGCTTGCGGAGCCGTTTTATTTGGCGCGCGAGAGCGGCTTTTGCTTCATCAAAATCAACGCCGCGCTAAACGGCGCGGTGCATGGGCGGATCGGCAGCGAGAAGCAGCGCGCGTTCGTGCACGAGCTGCGCGGCGTGTGCGACTACGTAGGCGTGGGCGGGCAGACCGTGCGCACCGACAGACCTACGCTGGACGTGCGTGCGGCTAAATTTGACGAAATTAGCGCTTTGGCAGGCAGAGCCGATATGCCGGTGCTAGACGCGTGTGCCGCGCCGCAAAATCTAAAGCCGCGCGCACCCGACGTTTGGATATACTCGCGCCGCGCGCTTTCGGATTTTGATGCGAGTATTCCGCTTTTCGGCGTCGCGGATCGCAGGGTGGAGGTCTCGCAGTCGCTGCCTGCGGACGCGAAAATCACGATGATAGAGGCGGGGGCGAGTTCGTTTGACGAGTTCGCGCAGTTTGCGAGCCACGCGCTTATTTTTTACAGCGCGCAGATGAGGGACGCGGGAAATTTTAGAGCAAATTCCGCGCTACAGCCGCTTTTTATCTCTAGCGCGGGCGATCCGCACCTGGAAGCGAACGACTTCTACGGCTGGTTTAAAATTTTAAAGTAGAACAAAAGATAGCAAAATTTTAAAGCTTGCGACTATAAGGATCGAAAGGTAGCGCGCTTAGCTTTATTTGGATTCAAAAACGATAAAGTTTAACCATATTATTACGCCTATAAGCAATAAAATAGATGATAGTGTTTCGTTGGCATTCCAGCGCCTTTTTAGGCTAACGATTTGTAAAAATTTACCGAGCTCGTAATCGCTTTTGCGAAATGAAAATGCCGTGGAATATGTGCCTATGAATAATATCACGGCGGATAATATCGCTACTAATTTTTTATCCAAATCCAGACCGAATAGCATAAAACCGAATACTATGATATAAGTAACGGCGGTAAGCGCCAAAATTCCTACCGTCGCAAAGGCGATGAAAAATATAAAATTTAGCTTGCGATCGATGCCTTTGACGTAAAAATCGCTCAAACTGCTGCTGATATAAAATGCGAATAGCTCAAGAATCGCCGTCGTAAAAGGCAGACGAATATCGCCCGGGAATAAAAAATATCCCTTCAAAAGGCTCATAAGATCGATATTTGAAATATTTTCAATATGCCACGAAACAACGTAAAATGAAATCACAAAAATGGCCAAAAAGACGTTGCCCAAAAAGAACTTGTAAATTAGGTATTTTATGTTTTTGCGCACCTTGGCTCCCTGAAATTTCGCGAGATTATACGTCAAATTTGCTTTTAACAGGCTCAAATAGGTAGGAAAATTTAATGAGTTAAATTTAGCCAAAATTTTGAGCGTAGTTTAAATTTGCGGCTCGATTTGCAGCTCAATTTACGGCGCGGAATTTTAAAATTTAGCGGCGCGAATCGCGCCGGGTGTAGACGCAATTTGCACTGCTACTTTTATGCGAGCTTGCAATAAAGCATGAAGCAGGCTATGAGCGCGAGCAGTATCGCTACGATGATGCGGAGCTTAAAATCTACGTTAAAGCTCGCGCCTAGATTTTTCAAAAGCCCGCTTAGCATAAAACCAGAGCGTTTAAATAACGCGTATGTTAGGCACGCAGACAATAAAAATGCGCCGCCGAAAAAGTAAAGCTCGTACCGTAAAAGCAATAATCCAAATATCAAACACAAAGAGCCCATCACGATCATTGACGCAAAGCATGCGCAAAATGTTATGAAAACATAAAATCCAGCTTGCAATCTATGCCCAGAATTTTGTATCTAATCATCCTAAATGCGAAATACCCGCCGAATAAAAAAGCGGGCAAGAGCTTTTGCGCAAACGTGAGAAAATAGGCAAAAATAGGCGAGCGTGGGGTGGAGGCAAAATCGATTTCGATCCCAAGCTCGTTTAAAATAGTAAAAAGCATAAATCCTGCGACGCCGAAGCTTGCATAAGAGATCAAAAGCGAGATGAAAATTATCCGTATGGGGCTTTCGGCTTGGTTCACGAGCGGTCCTTTAGATTTCCCGGATTATATAAAATTCCCGCTTTCCTCGCCATAAAATTTAGATGAAATTTTGCTTACTCGCGGTACTTGAAGCGTATGAAATTCTGATTTTGCAGTCAGAATTTGGACTAGAATTTCACTTCGGAATTTGATAACAAGAATTCCGCAGCAGAATTCCGAAGCAAAAATTTCGTTGCAAGAATTCTGCAAAGCGAATTTTGCAATTAAAATTTTAAAATTTAAATCT
>CAUUKU010000149.1:0-3336 GCA_963545665.1 uncultured Campylobacter sp.
GTCTCGTGGGCTCGGAGATGTGTATAAGAGACAGAGCCTATATTAATCGCATATATATTTCTGTTTTCTTTATTTGAATAAAATAAATTTAACGAACTATCTATACCGCCGCTAAGCGCTATAGCTATATCGACGTCCGCTATATTTCTATATTTCATTGATTTTACAAGCAGATCTTCAGTTTTTTCGGTAGCCTGTAAAAAATTATCCGCATTGTCGACATTAATAAAATCCGCGATATTCCAATATCTTACTTTTTCCACTTTATTCTTTGTAATTTTTAAATAATGACCACATTCTAATTTATAAATATTGGCGAAAAAAGTATCAGGAGCACTGGTTGTTAAAAATGTCAGATAATTATATATCGCCTCCTCATTAATGCGCTTCTCGACTACGCCCGCCTTAAAAAATGCATGAATTTCAGAAGAAAAATATAGAGCATTATTACTCATAGTAAAAAACAACGGCTTCTTGCCTGCCCTATCTCTAATAAGAATAGTTTCCATTTTTGCTCTATCGTATAGGGCAATAGCAAAAAAACCGTTAAAGTATTTTATACATTCTAACCCCCATTCTTTATAGGCATATAGAATAGTCTCGGTGTCAGAGTGATCCGTTTTAAAACTATATTTTGATTTTAATCTCTCTCTAATCTCTAGATGGTTATAAATTTCGCCGTTAAAAATCAAAACTAAAGTATTTTCGTCATCACTCATCGGCTGATTAGCTGCAGTAGATAGATCTAGTATAGACAGCCTTCTGTGTCCAAATGCAACATTTTCATCAAAGTAAAAACCTTCGCTGTCGGGTCCTCGATGCGCTATCGCAGTTGACATATTTTTTATATCATGGATATCTTTCTGCGTTATTCCTTTATAAGAGACCTTACCGACTATTCCACACATTATTTTGATCCGAATTTACAATACAAGGCTTATTTCCGTCGTCTGCACCATATCCCAAAACTCTATCGGCCAGCTTTTTTTGCTTCCTTTTAGGGCCTCAAATAGCGCCTTAAGCTCTTCGAGTTGTCCCTTTTGGCTTACGCTCGTTGAAATTTCTTTCAAGCCCACTCCGTATCCTTTTAGGCTTTTATAATCGTCCAAAACGATGCTCTTGCCGTCGAAGTGGATCTCCATAAATTCCTTGCTTAGCTCCTTACTGCCATTTGCAAAATATTCGATATTGGCCACCGAGCCGTCTTTGTATTTTAAAACGATGGATTTATTATCCTCGGCGCCATATTTTTCGTTGCCCGGCGTGATAGCCTGCGAAAATACGCTCTGTATCTCGCTGCCCGTAAGCGCCGTCATCAGGTCTATTATGTGGCACGCTTCGCCAACCATCCTACCGCCGCTTTCATGCACCCAGTGATCCATCGGTATGTAGCCCGCGTTCATTCTATATCTGATTATCATAGGATTTATTCTAGCGCTCGTGTGCTTTTTTATCTCCTCTGCACAAGCGCTAAATCGCCTGTTAAATCCCACGAATAAAAGGGGCTTGTCGTCTCCCTCAGCGTAAAATTTCTTTATCTTTTCAAGCTCCTCTTTGTTTGTCGCAAGTGGCTTTTCTACAAATACGTTTTTACCCGCTTCAAGCGCCTTTAAAGTAAGCTCCGCATGGCTATCATGCCTTGTGGAGATGATCACTAGATCGACGTTTTTATCGTTTAAAATATCGTCTAAATTTGAAGTAGCGTAGCTTGCTCCGTATTGCTGTGCCACCGTCTTTGCCTTATGCCCGCTTCGGTTCATTATCGCGTAAATTTTATATTTATCCGCAAACTTCGATAAGTTTGGTAGCTGTGTCTTGACGGCGAAATCGCCGACTCCGACGAACGCGACGTTTATCACATCCCTGTTTACTGGCGCGGAGCTTATGATGATTTTTTTATCGTGATTTAAATAGCTATCAAGCTCGGCTAAATTTGCCTCGCCGTAGTCAAGCAAAACCATAAGCGGCTTATTCTGCGAAGTCTGTAGCGACTCAAACGCCTCCGCTACCTGCTCGATAGGGTATTTCGCGTCTATGAGCTTATCCAGCTTTATCAAATTTTCATTTACCAGCCTTAGATACTCGCTCATATTTCGATTTTCAGTCCATCTGACGTAGCTAAACGGATAATCAAGCCCCTGCTCTTCGTAGCTCTTGTCGTAGCGACCGGGACCATAGGATGTGGAGATGAGAAAATCAAGCTCCTTTTTATACATATCCTCTCTATTTATCTGCATACCGGCAACGCCTACGAGCACCACTCTGCCCTTTTTCTTGCACATCTGAAAACTTTGCGATAGCGGCTCGCTACTGCTCGTAGCGGCGGTAAATAGCACTCCATCGGCGCCGTACCCGCCGCTCCAAGACGCAACGACGTCTAGCAAATCGTCTCTTGACGGGTTTATGACGAGCTCGGCGCCGTATTCCTTAGCTATCTGCAAGCGCCTATCGTCAAAATCGCTGACAGCAACCCTCACGCCTGAAATTTTAAGCATCTGCACCGCAAGAAGCCCTAATATCCCCGCACCGACCACTACGCAGGTCTCGCCCAGCCTTAGATCGATCCGCCTAACGCCTTGCATCGCTATGCCGCCTAGCGTCACGGTGCAAGCCCGTTCAAAGTCCATATCCTGCGGCATTTTCATAACTAAATTTTTAGGTACGTCTACGTATTCTGCGTGGTTTGCAAGCCCTGCACCGGCTGCGGCGACGCGCTCTCCGATCTCAAAATTTGAAACGCCCTCTCCGACTGCTATGACGACGCCGCTAAGCGAATAGCCAGTCGGATTTCCGCTATCAAGCTTGCCTTTTACCTTCGCATAGACGCTGGCTATGCCGTCGGATTTCACCATATTGATGACTTTTTTGACGTTCTCAGGCTGCTCCAAAGCCCTTCTGATCAGGCTTTTGCCGCTATTTGATACGCCGCTTATCTCGGTACCCGCCGATATGCAGCTATTTACTACTTTGATAAGAACACATCCCCTTGAAACGCTTGGAGCGGGGATCTGCTCCGCCAAAACCTTACCTTTTTTAACTATTGCCTGTATCATTTTAAAAGCCTCTTTTCATTGATATAATTATCTATATAATAGATCGCAAAAATTACACTAAATGATATAAATCCTATTAGATAATTTATAGAAGGTATAACTAAAAATCCAAAAATAGAATTAAAGCATAATGCGCATAAGCACGGAATAAGAAATTCTCTCTTCTTTTTATTTTGTGAGGTGCAAAAACAATAAAATCCAATATTTGAAAAAATCAAAAAATACAAAAACATAACACCGAATTTCGCCCCAAAATTTTGAATAGTGATTACCTTGTGCTCTT
>CAUUKU010000150.1:0-3225 GCA_963545665.1 uncultured Campylobacter sp.
CACTCGACTAGTCGTCGGCAGCGTCAGATGTGTATAAGAGACAGATTTTAAATGGGCGTGGAATTTTATCGTTGTAAATTTCGGCAAAATTCGGCGCTGCGGGCAATGACAGCCGTAAAAAGCAGAGCAAAGGGCAGCGAGAAGGGGCAAATTTTAAAATTTAAAGCAGCGTGGATGTTAAATTTAAAAGCGCCCCGCTTTGCGATAAAATTTTAAAATTTACGCGCCGCGCCTTTAAGACGCGCCGTAAATTTAAAGCCGAACGAGCGTAAGCCGGTCTGCGCGCCAAAAGCAAAGCAAGCCCGCGGCTTCAAAGCTTTAAAATTTTAAAAATTTAAGGATCATATAAATTTAATGAAAGTAAGATCGTCGATTTTTTACACTATCACGTTCATCTTCGCGCTCGCCGCCGTGGGCGTTTCGCTCGCCCTACTCTGGCTCATCGGTTACGATCAGCAAAACTACACCCGCGAGCTAAACTCCAAATACTCCATCGTCGCGCGCGCGAACCTCTATGAGATGAGCAAGCTCATTAGCGAAGCCGAATATGACCGCCAAGTCGCAAATTTCGAGTTTTCGACAATCCGCGATGAAGCTAAGCGCGATGAGATCATAGCTGGCGCCGAAATTTTAGACAGCATCTCCGCGGACATCGGCTCTGCGGACATCTTGCTTTTTAAGCGCAAACACTACCTAAAGATCACTCACGCGGGCGAGATGCGGCTTTTAAATGACAAGGATTATCAGCCCTATCGCTACGATATTTTCAAGGCGATCTACGGCGTCATTTTGGTGATCATTCTGCTTGCGTATATCTTTATAATCCGCAAAATTCGCCCTCTTCGCAAGCTTAAGCGCCAGATCGATAAATTTGCTAAAGGCGATCTTCAAATCAAGGACGTAAGCGTAGGAAACGACGAAATTTCCGAGGTTTCGCACGCATTTTACGAGGCGGTCACGCAGATAAATAAGCTTAACGAATCGCGCCATCTGTTTTTGCGAAACATAATGCACGAGCTCAAAACCCCTATAACAAAGGGTCGCATCGCTGTCGAGATGATCGAGCACGGTAAAAATCAAGAGCGCCTCATCTCGGTCTTTGAGCGGCTGGAAAGCTTAATCAACGAATTTGCGGCGGTCGAGCGCGCGACTGCGGGCACGGCGCTAGTCGAACGCGGAATTTTTCCCATGGATGAAATTTTAAAAGAAGCGCTCGGCATCGCGATGATCGAGCCCTGCTGCGTGACGCTGCAAAATCCGCTAGGCCTGAGCTTAAACGTCGATCTGAAGCTCTTTTGCGTCGCGGTGAAAAATTTAATCGACAACGCCGTCAAATACGCCGCAGACGGTAAAATTTTAATCCGCTTAGATGCCGAGTCGATGGACTTCATAACGCTCGGCGAGCCGCTGCAGAAGGACTTTAGCTACTACAAAGAGGCCTTCGTCAAGGGCACGAACGCCAAGCAGAGCTTCGGCCTAGGGCTCTACATCGTCGATAACATCGCCAAGGCGCACGGGCTAAAATTTACCTACCGCAGACAGGATGAGCTAAATATCTTTAGCTTTTTAAATTTAACGAAAATCGTCGCGCTATAAATTTCGCATCAAGGCAAGCCTGCGGCGCAATCTTGCGCTTTCGTTTAAATTTTTTACTCCGTTTTTGGAATTTTACCGCCGAAACGTCGCTTAAAAAAATATTATTTTTTTTCGCATATCCAATAGCGTACAAAACTGCGTATTTTTGGTTTTTTGCGGGCTGCATTTTTAAATATACGAAATCGCTAGGCATTTTAAAATTATTACAAACCCATTGATTTTTATTATTGTTTTTTGTATAATCGTCCGATTTTTTTAAAAAGAAAGGATACACAAACATGAAAAATTTTAAAATTTTGTCCGGTTTGAGTTTAGCCGCCGTGCTAGCTCTAATCCCCGCACAGTCGCTTTCCAACTCGATAGCGACGCCGGAGCTCGGGCACGCTACCAACCAAAATTACTCGGGCGGTTTCAACAAAAACACTAGCGGTAAAGGCGGCACTACTTCGTCGGGAAATTCCGTCGAAATGAGAGGCGATCCTAACGGCAAAGACTACTCAAATTCTATCATATACGGCGGCGGTATAGGCGACGGTACAAAAGACGGCAGCGTATATCGTTTCGAGCAGACCGAGGCGGCAAAAGACAATAAGCTTACTATAAAAGACGGCGCTTCTGCCTGGATCGCGATAGGCGGCGAAGGCAAAGGCGCGCAAAGAAACACTCTAAACGTCGAAAATGCCACGGTAGATACCGTAGTGGGCGGCAACGGCACTTGGTACGGCCAGGCAGATCACAGCGGCGATGCGACCGATAATACGGTCAATATAAAACAAGGCAGCACGATAAAAGGGACTTTCAACGGCTTCAACGCAAGCCCGCAAGAGCACTACGTCGCGATAGGCGGAAGAGCTACCGGCACCTCGGCCTCAAAAGGAAACAGCGTCAATATTTCGGGCGGAAACATCGCTTCGGCTAGCACTGCGAGCAAAAACTACATCGCGGGCGGCTTCGGACAAGAGGGTGAGGTCGGCAATAACAGCGTAAATATAACGGGCGGAACTTTTAAAAATTCTTATATCGTAGGAGGGCGTGCCAACCTAGGCGGAAACGGCGCTCTAACGAATAACACCGTCACGATCGATAGCGCAAATAGCGTACTAAAAGACGTCATAGGAGGATGGGGCGGCAACGTCGCTAAGGGCAATAAGGTCTTTTTCAAAAACGGAAAAGCGGATAACCTATACGGCACGTACAACGCCAAAGACGCAGGCGGCGACGGAGAAGGTAACGAGGTTACGATCAGCGGCGGCAGCGTTAATAAAAATGTCTACGGCAGCTACAACGACCGCGCCGGCGGCAAGGTAGCAAACGGCAAAGTAAACATGAGCGCAGGAACCGTAAGAGGCGATATCTACGGCGGATATAATCTTACGGGTAGCGTCGATAAAGGCTCCGTGACCTTAACGGGCGGCAACGTCGGCGGCAACGTCTACGGCGGATACGCCAAAAATGATGCCACGCAAAACAAAGTCACTTCCGAAAATACGACGATCGGCGGCAGCGTCGGCGGCGGGCATAGCAAGGACGGCGATCCCATATGAAACGACTTATCTTTGCAAAGATCGTCGGTCGCGGGTGCAATTACTGGAGCGCAATCCTAGACCGGCGCGACAGCTTACGGCGACA
>CAUUKU010000151.1:0-3137 GCA_963545665.1 uncultured Campylobacter sp.
TCGCAAAAGTAGTGCGAAAGAGCAAAAAATAACGCGAGAGGGCAAAAACAGCGAGTAAGATTTGTCTCAAAAGAAGGCGAGAAAAGTAACGATTTGATTTAAAAAAACGGTTAATTTTTAGTAAAAATTTTATAAATTTCATCCAAAATTTCATTGAAAAATATAATAACAAAATGTTAAAATTAATTCAATTGTTACAAATAGGAGCGGTGATGAAATTTTCAAAACTCAGTCTTGCCGTCGCGATCTTAGCTTGCGGCGCCTGCGTCGTAAGCGCGGCGGACTCGCTGGGCGAGGCCTTCGGTAACGGAAATCTGGGCGCTACGATCAAGGCTACGTATGCCGATCAAACCAACGAAAATAGTGCGTATCGCAACGAGCACCTTTTCGCTACGGGCATTGAGCTGAGGTATGTGACGGATCCGCTTTACGGCTTTAAGCTGGGGCTTAGCATGCAAGCAAGCGGCAATCCTTTCTCGCTAGAGCAGAACGAAAGGCGCATATTTAGTCGCGATTGGTACGCTGGCGGCCTTGTACTATCCGAGGCGTATTTAAAGTATTTGATCGGCAAGACAGACGTTAAAGCGGGCCGTCAATACATGCAGATGCCGCTCGTGGCGGGAAACTACTCGCGTGCTTTCAAAGAATCCTTCGAGGGCGTGACGATTTCGAATAAAAATATCCCAAAAACAGAAATTTCAGGCGGCTGGTTTTATAAATTTCAAGGCCGCACGAGCCACACCGCTACCGATAAGATCGGCAGGGCGCCGCATTTCAAAAACAAAGTCGTCTTAGGCGGATACGGCCTGGCAGCACGCGAGTTTGATAACATCTACACCGCAAACGTCATCTCAAAGCCTATCGAAGAGCTTAAGCTAACCGGCTCCTACGCTCGCGTGAGCGATTATGATTTCGCGGCGAGCTACAAAGAGACCGACGTAAATTTATACCTAGCCGAGTTAAATTTCATCACGCCGATCATGTTTGACATCCTAAAGCTGGGCTTAGACATCAACTACAAGGGCTCGAAACTAAACGGAGAGTTCGAAAAGATGCACTACGACGGCGATATGCTCGGCGTGCGCGCTTCGATCAAGGATTTTGAGGGCTTCGGACTAAGCTACGCCTACACGACGGTAAGCGACGGCGATGAGCTGATTTTCGGCGTGGGTTTCGGACCGGGCTCATACACGAGCCTGCCTATCCGCGGGCCGTTCGTCTATACGGGGTATGCGGGCATGGATACGCACAAAGCGGCGCTCGATTATGACTTCGAAAAGATCGGCACAAAGGGGTTGAAGGCAAATTTTCAATATAGCCGGGGCGATCAAGACGCGCCGAAGCACAGAGCGGGGCATACGCCGGCCGGGCAAAACTCTCGGATCAAGGGCTTTTCTACGGGCGTAAAATACGCGGTTGCTAGCGTTAAGGGTTTAAATTTCGGCGTAACTTATACTTCGCTTAATAAAAAATTTATAACTCGGGCGTCAAACACAAAGATTTCGATCAAAACGAGCTTTGGGTGCAGTTCTCGTATAAATTCGACTTCGGCAAGGACCGGTTGCAGTATTGATTTGTCGTCGCTCGGATTGGAATTCGCGCGAATTATATAGCGGTGTCGAAATTTAAAATTTATAATTTAGCGCCGATTTGGCAGCGCCTAAATTAAAATTTGCGATTTAGCGTCGATCTGACGGCGCCAAAATAAAATTTGCGATTTAGCGGCGTCGAACTTGCGGCCTGCGGTATGCTTTAGCATCGGGCTTAGCGAACGAAGTTTCAAATTCCAATGGATTAAATTTACGCCTTAACCATCTCTTGCTTTACGTAACCAAAGAGCTGTTCCAAACTCCATCGGAGTAAATTTACACGGCGTCAACCTCGTCGTGCGTCAGATCTGCATCGCGTTTAAAATTTCAATGGAGTAAATTTGCACGCCGCCGCCCGTTGCATTGGCGCCGCGCGATGCAGGTTTCAAATTTCAATAGAATAAATTTGCACAGGCTCGCTTTAGCATCGGGCTTTGTAAATCGCGTTGTAGGTTTAATCGGCACCGGGCTAGGTAGCAACGCGCTGCAACTTAGTTTTAGCACTGGGCTCGGTAGACGCGCTTGGATCTATTTGGTGCCGCCGACCGTTGGTGTCTGTCGACCGGGCTAAATACATCCTGCGCTCTAACGGCGCCGGTCGGACCGAGATTTACGATCCGCGGTTTGATCGGCGCTGCTAGACGGAGTGGAGCCTGCAATTCGATATTTGGACGCCGGTCGGATCTACTTTTATTTAAATTTTATACTAAAGTTGCACTTCGGATTAGGGCTAGCGATCTGTGATTTGTTACTTCGGATTTGTTTTAAATTTCGGCAGATTTTAGCCGTGCGCCATGGAACTGCTTTCGCTTAAATTTTCCCTTAAATTCAGAGTGAGCTGTGCTTTAGACAAGGCTCATGATCTGCGGCTTGTTTGATGTTGCGACGGGTAGAGTTTGCGAGCCGATGCTTGCAGTCGGTAGCGCTAGTCGGCTCGGGGCTTACGACTGATATCTATTGGGTTAGTCGGCTTGGGGGTTCGCAATCCGTGGTTTAGCACTGCGGATTTGCTTTAAATTTTAGCCAATTTCGACAAATTTTGGCTGTGTGCTGCGAATCTGCCTCTACTTAAATTTACTTTAAACCGTCTTGATCCCCCGTAATCTATACCAAGCTACAGCCCCCGCTTAAATTTTACTTTAAATTTGGAGCGGACCGCGTCATTGCGACGTATCATCGCGAGATATATGATCGCGACTTTCGCTTTAAATTTTCAAAACGAGCGGGAGGTTTTTGTAAAATTTAATAAAATAAGCGAAATTTTACACAGATTTAATCTGTTTTTTATAAAAAAATACTAAAATAACATTTCTTTTTCGTCTCGTTAGCTCAGCTGGTAGAGCATCTGACTCTTAATCAGGCGGCCGCAGGTTCGAACCCCGCACGGGACACCATGGCCCACTCGTCTAGTGGTTAGGACGCTGGCCTCTCACGCCGGTAACAGGAGTTCGAATCTCCTGTGGGTCACCATTACTCATTTTTATATCCATTTATATCAATGTATAATCTGTCTCTTATACACATCTCCGAGCCCACGAGACCGATCAG
>CAUUKU010000152.1:0-3136 GCA_963545665.1 uncultured Campylobacter sp.
GATACTGATCGGTCTCGTGGGCTCGGAGATGTGTATAAGAGACAGACTCATATTTGAATAAAATTTTTAAACGAGAGGATTTTATGCTTAAGAGGAGCTGAAAATACGCGCGAGAAGATACTTTTTTGAAGCAAAATTTTATCTGTTTTCAAAACGACTTGTCAAAATTTATAAATTTTGATTTAAAATTTCTTTAAAATTTATACATCGCGCGACGGGCGTCGTTTAAAATTTAAACCATATCAAATCGCGCAGAAGTAGTAAAATTTCAAAAACGCGCTCAGTAGCATAGTCGGCCCGGCCGACTGGATAAATTTTATAAATTTAGCGCTAAATCGGTTCTGCTCGGCGCGCCTTTGCCGCTTGCGAGCCGCAGCGCCGAACAGTTGCGAGCCATGAAATTTCATACTCCGCAAATAGATTTGTAATTCGCAGCGCTGGGGCATGCGAACCGCGGAACCGCGCCGCGCGTTAAAATTTCATTCCGATCGGAGACCCCCTGCCGCCGCGTAAATTTTATCTCTACCTGCCCCAAGACAAATCCCCGCCGCCCCTAGCGCGCCATTTTAGCCGCACTGCGTTTTGGCTATGCGCGTGCAGCCAAACGTCACGCCGATGAAAATCAATGGAATTTATCGCGTTTGTCGCGCCGATCCGAACTGCACATAAATCGATCAAATTTATCGGTACGCTGTCGCCGGTTCGTGCGCACTCGGCTCGGCGTTAATGACGGTATATTTGGCTGCGCGCGATCGGCGGCACATCGCCCGCACGGCTATCGATGCGTTTGATTACGCCGCATCGATCCGCGGTGCGCTATCCGTATGCTGAAATTTTATCTGCAGTGCGTCATCGCTGCGTACTTAGCTGCGACGCACCGCGTGCGCGCTTTGTGTCTATGTAGTGTTTCGGTGAAACTTGCGGCGTAAAATTTCAAATTTCATACGGCGAGCTTCGCAGCGTCTGAGATATGGCGACCGACGTTATCGTTAAATTTAACGATGCCGCGTCGTGTAAAATTTATCAGTGTTTATTTGACGGCACCCGCTACTAGACGGGTTATAGATACGCCGTGCAAATTTGAATGAAATTTCATCGCTTCAAAGCTTGTTGTAGATACTAGATATATAGAATTTAGATCAAATTTTACCGCTCAGCTAACTTAGAATTTTATACTCCGTGCCCAGATCGCAATCGATGCGGGTTTGAAATTTCATACTTCGTAAATAGAATTTTGTAGGTCGCAGCGCTGGAGGCATGTGAACCGCGAAACCGCGCCGCGCGGTTAAAATTTCATTCCGATTGGAGATCCCCGCCGCCATGCAAATTTTATCTCTGCTCGCTCCAAGACAGATCCCCGCCGCCCCTAGCGCGCCATTTTAGCCGCGGTCGTCTCACGTGCGCTGCGTCTTGGTCGCGTATCGTTCGGCTCGCACGCCGATACGATAAAATTTTAAGCGCAAGGCGACGGCGCAAGTAAAGAGGGCGCGAGTAAAGTCGTATGTCGCGCCGATGAAATTTTAAGCCGCTCATCCCTACGGCGACCGCCACACAAATTTTACGCGCAGATCCGCGCGTCTGATTTATAAAATTTTACGCATCGCGCGGTAAATTTTAAAATTTTAATCAAGCAGCCGCACTGCTTTTAAGCACGCGCCGTATCTTGCGGCCGTGCCGCCGTCACGAGGCTAGCGTATCTCTCTTCGGCGCGGCGGGCTCGCTTTCTTCCATCACGATGAGCTGCTTGCTGCGCTTGATCTTGGCATCGTCGCGAAACGCCGCGCGCACCTTATCCATGCCGGTGTAAAATTCCTTCATCAAAACAAGGCACAAATACGCGCCGAATTCCGTCGTGCGGATGATCTCGCTCTCGATGCGCACGGCTCCGGATAGTCGTAGCAGGCTAAGCTCTCTGCCCATCTCGCGGCGCAGATCGGCGTCGTTGGCGGCGTTAAATTTAGCGATGTCGATTTCGCCGTTGAAAAGCTCGGTCAAAAAGAGGTATCTCGTGCGCTCGGATCTGCTAAAGTCGCAAGTGGCGATGACGGTGCTTTCGTTTTTGCGCACCCTGTTTGCGTACTCTTCGAGATTAAACGCATTTACGAGCAGCCTGCCGTCCAAAAAGCTAAACGCGCCGCTTCCGATGCCTACGTATTCGTGGTTTGTGCCGACGTACTCGTCGTTAATGTTTGATTTCTCGCGAGCGAAGGCCCATGCGTTGCTGCGGTGCCAGCTAGAAAATTCCTTGCAGATGATGGAGTAAAACTCCTCTTCGTTATCGACGTTGCTAACGCCGAGACTTCGCGCTATTTGATCGCGCATCAAAGGCGATTTCATCAGCGGATACAGCGTGATCTGCTCGGGATTTACCGCTTTTGCCGCTTCGATGTCGCGCAGTAAAATTTCGCGCGTTTGAAACGGAAAGTTAAAAATCAGATCCAAGCTCAAAATCGGCAAAATTCCCACTGCGCGCGATACCTTTTCTCGTAGAATTTCGCCCGAGCCGAATTTTGAGTAGCGCGACGCTTTGCGCAAAATGTCGTCGTCAAAGCTCTGCACCCCCACGCTTA
Source organism: uncultured Campylobacter sp. (assembly GCA_963545665.1). Taxonomy (GTDB): domain Bacteria; phylum Campylobacterota; class Campylobacteria; order Campylobacterales; family Campylobacteraceae; genus Campylobacter_B. The sequence continues at coordinate 2,571 of CAUUKU010000152.1, forward strand.
GGCGGTCTATGAGCCCGCGAAATCGTAGCAAGCTCTCAGGCTCGATGTGGTTAGGGTCGCTCTCGCACGAGACCTCTTTGATGCTAAAAAGCGACTTGGCAAGCTCCAGCGTGCGCGCTAACTCCTCCTCGTCGATGAGCGTCGTGCCGCCGCCGACGTAAAGCGTCTCAAAGTCGTAGCCTGCGTCTTTCGTGCGCTGCATCTCTACGCGTAGCGCGCTAAAATACTCCTTGCACGCACCGCGCTCGTAGGCGTATTTGTGAAAGGAGCAGTACGGGCAAAACGTGTGGCAGAAGGGCACGTGCATGTAGAGCATATATTTTTTATCGGGGTTTGGAATTTTAGCGATGTTCTCTTGCGTGATGTCGATCCTGAGGGAGTTGTAGAGGGATTTTTGCATAGTGTCGGCGGCATATTTTTTAGCGAAATTATGCACCATTTGACTTATAAATTTCATGAGCTTAAGCCTTTTTTAAAATTTAAAATTAACACTCGGAGTTTATCGAAAACTAACTTATAAATTTATCAAATCAGTTATTAAAAAATACAGCGCGGCATATAGTATC
>CAUUKU010000153.1:0-3099 GCA_963545665.1 uncultured Campylobacter sp.
TCGGCGCCGTGCCTGTCGCAGCCAAGCTTAAGCGTATTTGCGCCAGGCTTGCCGCAGCGTAAAATTTCAAAGCCTAGCTTCGGTTTTACTACGAGCCGCACGCGATCAAATTTAAACGAACTCGGCGCTTAAACAGACCGAAACCCTACCTCAGAGCGGCGGCCGCTATACCGCATAGGAAATCAACCGCATCGTCGTAAACCGCGCATAAAATTTTAACGCGCTGCGCGTTAAAATTTAACTGCGAAATTCCGTCATGCCGCAGCCTGAACGAAATAGCACGAAAGGCTTAAATTTGATCTTAAATTTGCGCTCAATACTCGCCCTCTGCGCCGATCACGCGCATCAAAAGCGCGTAACCCTCGGTGTTTGGATTAAACGCGCGGTCGTTCTTGGTCTCTAGTACCGAGCCGCCTAGGCTCACGCCCGCAAACAGCCCGCCTTTGTTCGTAAAGACGTACATATCTTGATTTAGCACGTCGATGGCGCCTGAGTCCGCGCTGTAGTTACCCGCGACCGCCGTCGCATCGCCCGAGAGCGTGATTTGCGACTTTCGCATCTTTTCGATCACGGAGTCGTTCATCACGAAAATGACCAAATAGTTATCCTCGTAGCCGATCTGAAGCCCGATGCTGGCGCTGCTGATCTCCGCGCCGCCTACGCTGCGCGCGCCGTCGTTATTATAGATGACGATCCCTTCGCCGTACATGCCGCCTATGATGAAGCCTAGCTTTTTGACGCTCGGAAAGATCACTATCGCGCGGGCTTGCTGCGCTAGGTATTTGTATTGCGAGTTTGTGCGCATTACCGATGAGTAGGCGCTGGCGCTATCGATGATGAGCTCATCCTCGGCGAATGCCGCACTCAAAAGCAAGGATAAAGCGATTATAAATTTTTTCATTCTATGCTCCTTATTTGGCTATCTCGACCGCGCGCAGCTCGCGTATGACGTTGACCTTGATCTCGCCTGGGAATTGGACCTTGTCTTGGATCTCCGAAGCGATCTCTTTAGCGACCAAAACCGCCTCGTCGTCGTTCATAAGCTTAGCGTTTGCGATGACGCGTATCTCGCGACCGGCGTTGATCGCGTAGGCCTGCTTGACGCCGGTTTTACTCATCGCGATCGCCTCTATGTCGCTAACGCGCTTTAAAAAGCTCTCTAAAACCTCGCGTCTAGCGCCTGGGCGCGCGGCACTTAGCGCGTCTGCGGCACAGACTGCGGCGCTTTCTACGCTTGTGGCCTCCTCGTGGCCGTGGTGGGCGTAGATGGCGTTTATCACTATCGGATGCTCTTTGTAGCGGCGGCAAACCTCAGCACCCAGATCTACGTGTGAGCCCTCGTATTCGTGAGTTAACGCCTTGCCGATGTCGTGAAGCAGACCTGCTCGCTTGGCTAGCTTTTGATCCCCGCCCGTTTCTACCGCGATGATGCCCGCAAGATGCGCGACCTCAAGGCTGTGCGCAAGGGCGTTCTGCCCGTAGCTGGCGCGAAATTTAAGCTTGCCGATGAGTTTTAAAATTTCCGGATGAATTTTGCTAAGGCCTAGATCCATTACGATATTTTCGCCCTCTTCGGCGATGCTAGCTTCAAATTCATCGCTTATTTTCTTATAGATGTCCTCGATGCGTGCAGGCTGAATTCTGCCGTCCTCGATAAGAGTTTCGATAACGCGAACGGCGATGGCGCGGCGGTAGAGATTGTGCGAGCTTACGATGATCGCATTCGGGGTATCGTCGATGATGACGTCCACGCCCAGGGTCATCTCAAGCGCCTTTATATTGCGCCCCTCCTTGCCGATGATACGGCCTTTGAGCTCGTCGTTTTTGATATTTACGACGTTGATAAGCCGCTCTGCCGCAAACTCGCCCGCAAAGCGCGACGTAGCCTGCGCTAAAATATAATTCGCTTTTTTTCGCGCCTCTTTTTTGGCTTCCTCTTCATATTTTCGCACGATGTGGGCGATGTCGGTGCGGCTTTGCTCCTCGACCTTCTTAAGCACCTGCGCGCGCGCCTCGTCTTGCGTAAAGCCCGCTACGCGCTCAAGCACCTTAAGCGCCTCGGAGAGCTTCTCTTCATAGCTTCTTTTTAAATTCGAACCCTCTTCGTAGAGGAATTTCGCCTCTTTTTTGGCGCTTTCGAGCTCTTTTTTGCTGTCTTTTAAAATTTCTTGCTCGGTTAGAAGCGCACGCTCTTTTTTGCCGAGCTCGTCAAATTTAACGTTAAATTCCTTCTGCAGTTTGCTTGATTTTTCGTCGTATTTTTTCTTCGCTTCAAACTCAGCTTCCTGCACCGAAATTTTAGAATTTCGCAAGATGCCCTCGGCTTCAAATTCTATCGCTTTGGCTTTAGCTTTGGCTTGTTCGACGAAGAAATCGTAATTGGCGTTATTGATCTTTCTAGCTACTAAGTATCCTATGCCAGCGCCCACCGCAAGAGCGCACAAGGCGATTATAATATCTATCATACTTTCCTCTTTTTAGGTAATTTTGGCTCGGAGTTATGTAAAAATCGCCCTTTACGTCGTGATCAAGCGATAAAATTTCGCTGCAAAAGCAGTCTTTTATACTCACGAACGCAATTGTGGGCTTAAACTTAAGACCTGAAAAAAACATATCGTAAAATCCTTTCCCATGTCCTATTCTAGCCATTGCGCCATCCACTCCGATAGCTGGAACCACGGCTAGATCGACCTTTTTAAAATACCCGTTTTGCGGAAGCGTCTGCCGCAACCCAAAGCGCGAAATTTTAAAAGGTAAACGTAATCTTACCATTTTTAAACTAATATCCACCATAAACGGGACGTAAAATTCGCAGCTTTTTGATAGCTTTTTTCTTAAAATCAAAACGTTCGGCTCGTAGCTCATCGGCAAAAATATCAAAATTTTGCGCGCTTTTAAAAATTTTACGAGCCCCTCTATGCGCCTTAAAAGCACGTAATGCTCGCATCTGGCAGCGCGCACGGCGTGAGATTTCAGGCGCGATTTGCAGATTTTTCTAAATTCATTCTTTTGCATCGCTTGATCTCTTCGAATAAAATATTAACGCTTATTTCTGTCTCTTATACACATCTCCGAGCCCACGAGACCGATCAGTATCTC
>CAUUKU010000154.1:0-3072 GCA_963545665.1 uncultured Campylobacter sp.
ACACTCGACTAGTCGTCGGCAGCGTCAGATGTGTATAAGAGACAGCTAGTAGCTATTGCAATCTCATAAGAAGCCAAATTTAGATTTTTATCCAAATTTGGCCTAAAATTTTAATCTTCTTCTTTTGCGATTCCGTCTTTTGCGAAGGCTTGCATAAAGCGGAGAATTCTAGATTTTTCTTCATCGTTTATTTTAGCAAATGTTTGCATAGCGGTTAGATATGCGTCCCATTCGTTCATCAAATGCTCTTTTGGTTTATGAGCCGCGTGACATGAGCTGCAGGTATCATAATAAACAAGCTCCGCCTCTTCCCATGAGGCGTAGCTATTTTCATTTAATTTTTTGCTGTCTATTAAATACTGCGCCTTCGGCTTTGCCTCCTGATTTTTAAGCATCAAAAAGGTTATCAACGGATCTTTTTTGTAGGCTAAGATATTTTTATTATCCGTAACCTCCCCGCTAACTTCGATAAGCGATAAATCGCCATCTTGTTTTATAAATTTTACGGGCGTACCTTCATAAATTTCGCCTACGACCTCTTTGGTTTTAACATCAAGCAAATCAGCCTTGATATCGAAGACAAACATATCTTTTGCAAAAACAAAATTTGCCAAAACCGCCGTTAAAAATAGAATTTTTCTCATTTATGCTCCTTTTATTATCGGTGTTTTAACGCCGGCATAGGCCTTAGCATCAACTTTTTTGATAGCCACCAAGCAGGTATTTATAGAAGTCGCTTGGGCCATAGTCGAAGTAGGTCTTGAGCTGGTTAATAAATTTACGTGCCCTGCGTTACATCTTGGGTTTTCATCTGTTAAATTTTCAGGATCGTACCAAGCACCTTCGTTTATCGACACGACGCCCCTCATAATGTCTTTGCTTACGACGGCTCCTGCTAAGATTCTACCCCTGTCGTTATAGACTTCAACCGTATCGCCGTCTTTTATACCAAATTTCTTAGCATCTTCATCGTTTATAAGCACAGGCTCTCTATTTCCTACTTTATATGCTTTTCTTACAAAAGAGTTATCGAGCTGAGAGTGGATGCGATTTTTGGGTGCGGACTTAGTAAATGAAGCGGATATTGCTTTGTAAGTTCGCTATTACCGAGCCATTCTGCAGGCTCAAACCACATAGGATGTCCCTTAAAATCATCAAGTTTAAAATCAGCAAATTTTTGCGAGAAAATTTGAATTTTACCCGTTTCCGTAGCCAGTTTATTTGCTACGGGATCGGTTCTAAATGCCGCGTGGCGAACAAATTTCTTTGCCTCTTCGTTTGGTTCAAAATACACATATCCTTTTTCCCAAAATTCATCAAAGCTCACGTGATTAACGCAATCGCTTCTTTCATAAAAGCTTCTTATGATCTCCTCTTTACTCTTGCCGCTTGTAAATTTACGATGCTCTTTTTCGCCCACCATTTTTGCCATCTGAGCAAAAACGTCATAGTCGTTTCTGGCTTCAAAAAGCGGCTCTATAACCTTTCTCATCGCATAAACATAATCTTGCGAATAAGAGCCGCCATAGCTTATATCGTCTCTTTCAAGCGGAGTTGTAGAAGGAAGCACTATATCGGCCATCTTTGCTATCGGTGTCCACCAAGGCTCATGAACGACCAACGTATCAAGCGAGCGAATAGCCTTTATAAGCTCGTTTGTATCTGGATGGTGTCCCAAAACGGTTGCACCTGTTAGATACATAACTTTAATATTAGGATAAGTTATCTCAGAGCCTTTGAATTTGATCTTTTTACCCGGATTTAGCAGGGCTTCGCTAACTCTTGAAGCAGGAATTTTCGCATCTACTTTGTTTTTACCTTGCGGCAAACCTACAGGCAAGCCGACACCCGAAAACGCTTGACCGCCGCCGCTATAATGCATAGAAAATCCAAATCCGCCGCCGGGAAGCCCCACTTGCCCTATCATCGAAGCTAGCACCATAAGCATCCAGTCGGCCTGCTCTCCGTGCTGAGCTCTTTGCATAGCCCAGTTGCCCGCTAAAAATGTGCGATTTTTTACAAAAGTATCGACAAGCGCTTTTATAACGCTCTCTTCAATACCCGTTATCCCGGCTGCCCAAGCAGGAGTTTTTTCTACCATGTCTTCGCTCTTGCCGAGCAGATAAGGTAGGAATTTATCAAATCCAAAAGTGTATTTTTCGATAAATTCTTTATCATATTGGTTACTTGTGTATAGATAGTGGCACATTCCAAGCATAAGTGCTACGTCGGTATTTGGACGAATTTTAATCCATTCGGCGTTAAATTTCTTAGCTATTTCCGTGTATTGAGGATCGATCGTGATAAATTTTATTCCCGATTTTGCATATTTTTCAAAGTAAGGATTGTTTCCGCGATTTGCCACCATGTAATCAATTTGGTTGCATTTAAACAAATCGGCGCCCCACATCACATAAACTTTCGTGTTTTCCAGCATTACTTCATGTGCGGTTTGCAGAGAATAAACTTCCAGATCTCCAACGATAGTCGTGTTTACTCTACCCGCAGCGCCGTTGCTATACTCGCCGTCGGTTCCTACTGCTCCGCCAAAAACGGTATTAAAAAATCTACCTGCTACGGAGTTGCAGTTGTGAAGAAGACCGGGATGCCCCCAGCCGCTATAGCTTGCATTATAAATTTCGTCCGTCTTTACGCTTTGAAGTTTTTTGGCTATTAGCTTCATAGCCTCATCCCAGCTTACTCGCACAAATTCCTCTTTGCCGCGAAGCTCAGGAGCGTTTTTGCCTTCTAAGTAGCTTTTTCTAACGCAAGGATATTTTATTCTGGTATCAGAATAAACCCTATCTATCCATGCCTCGATTCCGGGATATTCGGGGTCTTTATCGGATGTTTGCGGTCTTAGCTTTACTATCTTTCCGTTTTCATCGACATCGGCATAAAATGCGCCTAGATTTGAAGCGTGCGGTATGCTTTTGATCTTGCTCTCCTTGGCTATAAGGGGATTTTAGCAGATTACCGCCGTGGCCGCAGCAGATGTCTTTAAAAAATCTCGTCTTGAAATTGACATTTTTTCTCCTTAAATTTCAAAATTTCGCCGCCATTATATTAAAT
>CAUUKU010000155.1:0-3043 GCA_963545665.1 uncultured Campylobacter sp.
ACACTCGACTAGTCGTCGGCAGCGTCAGATGTGTATAAGAGACAGGCTTGAAGAGCTTGATCTCGCGCACGATATCTGCGTTATCGTCGTCGATGACGCCGTTATTGACGAGGCTGTCCTCGACGAGCTTGAAAATAAAGGCGTGGTTGCTGACGTCGGAGATGCCGCTTTTAAAGCCCATTTCAAGGCGCACCGGCACATCGATATGCACGCCGCGCAGATCCTTGGCGATGTAAAGATCGGCGATCGTGCGCACCATCTTTTTTGCCATTTGATGGTTCGACTTGGACGAAAGGATGTCATTAAGGCCGAAATTCTCCATCAAAAGCGGAATACGAACGCGCGCCAAAACCCCTTCGCCCGGCTCGCTTGCGCTCTTTTTTAAAAACGAAATTTTAATCCTATGCGCGATACCTATGAAGCGTGGCTTAAGCTCGATAATCCTAGCCGCTTTGGACGCTACGGAGCCCCCGGCGAGCACGGCGGGACGCGCATGTTTCGCAGGCGGCAGAGGGGAGTTTGCGGACTGCGCCGCAAGCGGCATAACGGCGAAATTTTCGCGCTGCTGCACAGACGGCGGAACGACAGAATTCTCAAGCCGCTCCGCGAGTGGAAAATTCGCGGCTTTTTTAGCGCGGACGGGCTTTAGCGAGCTTGCCGCGCCCTTCGAATTTGCAGCGGGCCCCGCAAATCGTTCATCACGGGCGGTTCGAACAAGTATAAGCCGCTCGTCTTCGACATTTTCAGCGAGCTCTACGGATCGTCCGCTCTCAGCGGCTTCGGTCGGCTTTATGAGCCGCTCATCATCGATTTGAGCGGGTTTAGCGAGGCATCCGAGAGAGGCAGCCCTAGCGGGCTTTGGCAATTGTCCGTCTGAAACGATTTGGATGGGCTTTGCGAGCCGCTCATCCCCTGCGCGCGCTGCGTCAAATTTCTCGCTTTGCTCGCAGGCGGCGGCTCCCTGCAGCGCTTTGGTTCGCGGCGCAAAGCCTTCGGCGGTAGAAATTTTCATCCGCGGCGCGAGATTTTTTTCATCGCCGAAACCTTCCTGCGCGCCGCCTAAAACGCCTCGCGCGTCCTTTAAAATTCCTTCTCCGCCGCTAGCTAGCGTATCGCTCGGGCCCTTTTGCGCGCCGCCCAAGGCCTCCTGCCCGCCGCTAGAAAATCTGCTCGCGCCGTTAAAATTTTGCCCGTGTACTGTCTGCGCATCTTGCGACCGCGCGGCCTTAGATCGCGCCAAGTCGCTATCTTTGGAATTTTGCTCGAAATTTATCGCTAAATTTAAAATCATATCGCTAAAGCTCGCCTCATCGCCGCGCAAGATAGGGATCTGCGTCGTTTTTTGCGGCGCAAATTTCAGATCCTCCGTTTCATCCGGTGCGAGCGAATATCTATCCTGCGGCACGATGCTCGCGCAAAACTCCGCATAAGGCTCGCAAAAATCCCGTTCATCGCCGCAAAAGCCTCGCCTCTCATCATCATAGAAGTCCGCGTGCTCAAAACCTCGCTCATCAAAGATACTCGCGCTCGCTAAATTTAGCCCGCCGCGTTCGGCTCTCAAGCCCACGGCACGCGAGTCGCCTTTGAAATTTGACGCGTGCAGATCGCCGCTCATATCGCCGTCCAAGCAGCACAGATCGTCGTCCGCAGCAACGCTAAAATTTAACGCGCCCGAGCCGCTGTTTATATCTAAAGCGTATAAATTCTCAAAATTTCGCGCACGCGGCTCGTCAATCGCGGCGCCGTTAAAATTTTGTGCGTATAGATCGCCGTTTGCCTCAAAAGCACCGTCGCCGAATACACAGGCCTCGCTCGTGCGATCCGTATAAAAGACGGTTTCGCCGCTTGCATCAAATACGGCTGCCTGAGGCGTACCGGAGCGAGCCGTTTCCCGCGCCCCCGACGCATCAGGGCCGCCCGCATAGCGCGGTTTAGACGAATGCGTTCCGCGCGAGACATTGCTGCGGTAGCGCTTTTTAGGGGTAAGGCCGGTCGTAATTCTGTTTGAAATTTCATCGCCGCCGGCGTTTAAAATCCCAAAAATTCTAGCCCTAAAGCGCTCAAACTGCTCGCCGCTAAGTATGATCTTATCGCTTAGGCTCTGCACGCCGAAGTCCGCGGCGGTGAAATTTACGATCGCCCCATCCCTGCCCGAAACGCGCACTCGTCCCTTGACGGAGCCCTTTAGGCGGTATTCGCTGCCGGCTAGAATTTTTTTCATCAGCTCTTTTGGATTATACGGCATGCTAGCGCTCACCAAAGACCGTTTCGTTAAATTTGACTATGAAGCTTAACGGGTTCACGCTCACGCCGTTTATCGCGATGCCGAAGTGCAGATGCGGGCCGCTAACTCTGCCGCTCTCGCCCGAAAGCGCGATCAGATCGCCCCTACCCACGCGATCTCCGAGCGATACTTTGATCTCGCTTAGATGATAATACTGCGAGTAGATGCCGCCGCCGTGATCGATCACGACCGAGCCGCCCGCGTAGTAGCGGTCTTTGGCGATGACTACGACGCCGTCATTTACGGCATGCACGGAGGTGCCTACCGCGGCGCGATAATCGACGCCCGAGTGATAGCTTTTTACTTCGCCGTTGAAGGTGCGGGCGTTGCCGAATGCGGAGGTGATCTTAGAATCAGAAGGCTGCGCGAAAGGACGAGCGAAAAGATACTGCGGCGTAGTTTTTGCATAAACAGCGTTGGCTTCGTCAAGCTCCCTTTTTATGCGCGCAAGAGCGTCTTTTGGGGGCTTGATCTTGCCGGGCGGGACGATGAGCGCTTCTTTTTTGTACTCGCCTTTTTTTAAAGCGACGATCTGCTCGCGGCTGCCGCTTTGATCTACTATCCGCAGCGCAAAATCTCCCTTAGCGCGGTAGTTTGCCGCCAAAACGGCGATTTTGTCGTTAGAATTCGGAGCCGTGATGAGAGGAATTTGCTTTGAGCCGAAGCTTAATTCGCCCGTGCTTTTATCTAATTTTAAGATAATGACGTCTCCGTTTACAATATCTAAAGCGAAAATTTTAATCGCGAAAAGTGCAAAAA
>CAUUKU010000156.1:0-3029 GCA_963545665.1 uncultured Campylobacter sp.
TTGAAGTAAGGGTGTTGGATACGGAGTCTCCATCTGCGCTTTGTCCGCCGTAAGCGGCATCTGCTACTTTACCTCCGTTTAGAGTTAGTTTGTTAGAGGAAGCGACGCCTCTTTCGCTATAGCCGCCCATAGCCTTTCCGTTAAAATTCGTATTCGTCGCGACTATCTCGTTCCCTGCGGCGCCGGTCTGGCCGTTGCCGCCTATGGCACTACTGCCGTTTATCGTGGAATTCGTAAAATTTAACTTATTATTATTCGCCGCTCCGTGGCTGCTGTAACCGCCCGCGGCTCTACTGCCGATCGTGCTACCTTCTACGGTAGAGACGTTGCCCGAGGCGCTTAGTTTGCCCCAGCCTCCGATCAGCTCCGAGCCGATATTGCTATTTTTTACTTTTATATCGGTGTTTTCATCGGCTTTTCCTTCGGGGCTAAATCCGCCGTAGACCGACTTGCCGATCTTGGAGTTTTGGATATGCACCGTATTTTTTGTAGCGCTCGTTTTGCCTTGTCCGCCGATGACGCCGCCTTTGACTTCGCCGCCGCTTAAATTTACGTTCGCTTGCGTCACGGAGCCGCTATCGTTGCGGGCGCCCGTCACGTCTCCTTCGACGATACCGCCGCTCATATCGACCTTGCTGCCTTTGATCTGAGCACCCGCTATATCGGCAAAGCTACCGTAAATATTCTTTACCTTGCCGCCTGAAAATTCCACGCCGTCGTCGGTGCTATTTTTGGCATTATACGCGCCGTATAGATTGTCTGCCGTTCCATTTTTAAAAACGATCTTGTTTCCGCTAGAGGCGTTACCGCCCGCGGCTCCTATTACGTTTTTCAAGACGCTGCCGGCGCTATTTATCGTGACGCTATTTCCTTTTAAAATTCCCGCGCCGCCGAAATCCGCCTGTGCGCCGTAAACGTGCGTGTTATTAAACGTACCGCCGCTTATATTGACATAGTTATCGCTGATTTCGCCTTGCTGTCCGTAGCCGCCTACGACGGAATTTTTAGCGTTGCCGGCAGATCCTATGGTGCCGCCTGAAATTTCAACGCCGTTGCCGACGGCTTTTTTATTGCCGACGGCTCTGCCGCCGATTAGGATGCGGTTTTCGCCGAAGTTATTTTTCGTCCCTTTTACGACGCTTTTATCTCCTTCGATCACGACTTTGTTTTTGATAGCATCGCCTGAGTAATTAGCGTTGCCCGCAAACGTTGCATTGCCGCCGACCGCGATATTTACGATGCCGTTTGAGACCTTGAGCGTATTTTCTTGTGCGCCTTTGCCCTCGCCGCCTATTGCGATGCCGACGTCCGCTTCTTTATTGATGGTAAGCTCATTTTTTACCACGGGAGCGTTTTCTTCAAATTTATATACTCCGTCCGCTTTAGTACCGTCGCCGTTGCCGCCGCCGTACACGATCCTATTGGAATAATCAACGCCCCCGCCGTCGGTGCCGCTTAGAGTGGTGCGGTTGTTGTTTGAGCTGGTGCTTCCGGAGCCGGTGGTATTTTTATTAAACCCGCCCGAGTAGATGTCGCTACCGCTGGTTTGCGTAAGCGAGCCCTGCGTGACGATCGAGTTCTTTGCGAGCGACTGTGCCGGTATCAAGGCTAGCACCGTAGCCAAACTCAAACCGGATAAAATTTTAAAATTTTTCATGATCTCGTATCCTTTTTTAAAAAAATCGGTCGAAGTATATAAAAAAAATCGGCAAAAAGCAATAACGCGCAACGATTTGGGCGCAATTTGCTAAGCATTTGCAAGTACGGCGGCAGGTTTTTAAAAATCGCGTCGGCTTGCGGCGGGACCTGAGCCGGAAGCTTTGATCTAAAATTTTTTAAGTCGTAGCTAAAATCGAACCTCTCGCTTAAAATTTCAAACTACGGATCGGAATTTTAAATCGCAGATCAGAGCTTTAAGACGCTCGCTAAACCCGTCGCCCATTAAAATTTTAAACTGCTTGCAAGCTCGCATGCCGTCCGCAAATCGCTATAGGCTTTTTGTGCGCTCATAAAGATCGTGCTTTTTGCCATTGCGCTTGCTTTTGTCGCGCCCGCGCCCGCTTTTTTATTCCGCTTCGGCGATGATCCGCATCGCCGCGCCTTTTATACGTAAAATTTCAAATTCGCAAAGCTGCTTGAAGGACCGCTAAAACGCATTTTGATCGTAGAATTTTACATTGCGGCGACGGCGTATCGACTGCAGAAATTTTGACCCGAGCCGAGAAATTTATAATAACTTATAAATCCCGTCAAGCAAAAAGTATTTTTTCTCCGCCGCTCCGCGATAGAAGGGATCGAAGCTCTGCTCGTAAGCTTTTTTGAAAAAGCCCTCTTTGCTTAGTCCGATGAGGCGGGAGTTTATGAGCTCTAGCAGCTCTTTGTTGCCCTTTTGCACGCCGATACCGATGAAGTCGCTAGGACCTAGATTTTTAAACGGTACTTCTAAAATATCGTCGATGACGGAGTAGGCAAGCACTATGAGATTGTCGTTTATGTAGCCGTCCGCGGTGCCGTCTCGGACCATCTCGTAGCACTCTTTGGCGGAGTTGCAGCGGCCGAAATTTTTAAACCCTTTGTTTTTGAAAAATTTCTCCGCCACCGTCGCATTGCCTTCGAATACGATCTTTTTGTCGTAAAGCTGCGTGATGTCGGTGAATGCGTCGGCTTTGCGCGTCAGCACGCCCAAATTTACGGATAGGTAGGGGATGGAGAAATCGATCTTTCTCTTTCGCTCGGCGGTGATGCTAAATAAGCCGATTACCAAATCGAGCTTATTTTCCTGTAAAAATGGAATTCTATCGTTTACGCTTAGAGGGATGAACTCGATTCTACCCTCCTTTTTGCCGAAAATTTCTTTAGCGATTGCGTTTGCAAGATCAATCTCAAATCCTTCAAATTTACCGTTATTAGACTCGCAAAGCGGCGGATGGGCGTCGCGTACGCCGATGCGAACGACGCCGCTTTGTCTGATTTGTTCTAGGCTGTTCGCAAAAAGCCCCGTGCAGAGTACGAGTAGCGTGATAAATAGC
>CAUUKU010000157.1:0-2997 GCA_963545665.1 uncultured Campylobacter sp.
GCGATACTGATCGGTCTCGTGGGCTCGGAGATGTGTATAAGAGACAGATCTTAGCCGCGCAATAAATTTAAGCATCACGACGCGCTGATTGGCTTGCATTTTGTCGCATGGCGCTGCGCAACGGCGCTGCGAAAACAAGCAATCAAAGGCACCAAGTGTACTTCGAAATTTCAAAACCAAAATTCCACCCTCTCGCGCAGCTTTACGCACCGTCTGTACCGCCTCGCGATCAAGCCTCTTTTAAAATTTTATGACGCCTTTCGCCCTCGACCGATCCGCTAAATACAAAAGCAAGATCAAAAAGCGCCGATCGCGCAATGCTCGCAATCGAAATCACCGATCGCGCGATACTTACGACCGATCGCTGCGCCTACCTCGCAAAGCCGCCTTTTTTCGGACCGCCTTTGCCGTGGCAGTCTTTGTATTTTTTGCCGCTGCCGCAAGGGCAAGGATCGTTTCGCTTAGGCTTTTTGTCGCCGAACTCGTCTGAGCCCTTTAGCTGCGCTTCATTCGTGCTTGCGGCGGCGAGCTCTTTGGCGTTTGAGCTCTCCATACGCTCCTGCATCGCGCGCTGTTCGGCTTCGATCTCCTCCTGTGATTTGAACTGAATCGAGTGCAGCAAGCGGATACTATCGGATTTGAGGCGCATCACGAGCTCCATAAAGAGATTGTAGCTCTCCTTTTTATACTCGGTAAGCGGGTCTTTGTGGTTGTAGCCGCGAAGTCCGATGCCCGCCTTTAGGATATCCATCTGATACAGATGCTCTCTCCAGTCGCGATCGACGATCTGCAGATAAAGCATCTTTTCGATACTTTTACGCTGCTGCGGATCGATCGGCGCCATCTTGTTTTCATACGAAACGGCAAGCGCGCCGACGATCTTTTCTTTCAGCTCTTTGAAATCATCGACCTTCTCTAGCTCGCTGTTTTCGAGTACCTCGCCCGTTTCTTGAGCGATTTTGGCGACGATCGGGAATTTATCGACCTCTTTGATATTTGCGCCGTCGAAAATTTCAAGCTCTTCAAGCACGCTAGAGATGTACTCTTCGCGGTTTTGGATGATTTTATCTTTCAGATCGTAGTCTGGATCCAAAAGCTCGTTGCGATATTTATAGATCGTCTTGCGTTGCTCGTTTGCGACGTCGTCGTATTCGAGGATATGTTTACGTGACTCAAAATGCAGGCTCTCGACCTTTTTCTGCGCGTTTTCTACGGCGCGCGAAACCATACGCGATTCGATATGCTCGCCCTCTTTAAGGCCCAAACGGTCCATGATATTTTTGATCTTGTCGCTGCCGAAAATTCTAAGCAGATTATCTTCCAGGCTTAAGAAAAACCTACTCTCGCCCGGATCGCCTTGGCGTCCGCTTCGGCCGCGGAGTTGATTATCGATACGGCGGCTTTCGTGGCGCTCGGTACCTAAAATATATAGTCCGCCCAAAGCGCGCACTTCGTCGTTTATGCGGATATCTACGCCGCGTCCCGCCATATTCGTAGCGATCGTCACGGCGCCTTTAGCGCCTGCCTCGGCAATGATCTGCGCCTCGCGCTCGTGATTTTTAGCGTTTAGCACGGAGTGCGCGATGTTTTCTTTGACCAAAAGCTCATGCAGCTTCTCGCTTTTTTCGATCGACGCCGTACCCACGAGCACGGGCTGGCCTTTAGAATTTAGCCGCTTGATCTCACCAATGACGGCGTCAAATTTCTCGCGCTCGGTCTTGTAGATAAGATCATTTTGATCCTTTCTGATTACAGGCACGTTCGTAGGGATTGAGACTACTTCTAGTTTGTAAATTTGAGCAAATTCCGTTGCCTCCGTCTGCGCCGTACCCGTCATACCGGCGAGCTTCTCGTAAAGGCGAAAGTAGTTTTGAAAGGTAATGTCGGCAAGAGTTTGGCTCTCCTCTTGGATCTGCACGCCCTCTTTGGCCTCAAGCGCCTGATGAAGCCCCTCGCTGAATCTGCGACCCTCGCTCAGACGCCCCGTAAATTCATCTACGATGATGATCTGTCCGTCGCGCACGACGTAGTGCACGTCCTTTTCAAAAAGATTGTTCGCTTTGAGCGCCTGATCAAGGTAGTGACTAAGCGCGGCGTTTTCGAGACTATAGAGATTATCGACGCCGAAAAGCTTCTCGGCTTTTGAAATTCCCGCTTCGGTAATCAGGATCGCGCGGTTTTTCTCATCGACGGTAAAATCGCCCGTCGCCTTGCCTTTCGGATCTGCAGGCGCCTCGCCGCGGATCATCGCGCACGCTACTTCGTTTGCCTTGATGTAGCCGTCTAGGGTGCGGTTCGTAGGACCCGAGATGATGAGCGGCGTTCGCGCTTCGTCGATCAGGATGCTATCGACCTCGTCGACGATTACAAAATGATGCCCGCGCTGCACCTTGTCCTCGGCGCTAAATTTCATATTATCGCGCAGATAGTCAAAGCCGAACTCGTTGTTCGTGCCGTAGGTGATGTCGCATGCGTATGCGGCTTTGCGCTTTGCGTCGTCGTATTCTCCGCCTACGATCACGCCGGTGCTAAGCCCCAAAAATGCATAAATTTCACCCATCTGTGCGGCGTCGCGCTTGGCTAGGTAGTCGTTTACGGTCACGACGTGCACGCCTTTGCCGCTCATCGCGTTTAAAACGACGGGCAGGGTCGCTACGAGCGTCTTTCCCTCGCCGGTTTTCATCTCTGCGATCGCGCCGTCGTTTAGCACCATACCGCCGACGAGCTGTACGTCGAAATGGCGCATATTAAGCACGCGTTTGCTCGTTTCGCGCACGATGGCGAAGACATCGTAAAGTACGTCCTCGAGGCTCTTTTCGCCGGCTCTTACTTGCGCTCTTAATGCTTCAAATTCCGCCTTTAGCGCCGCATCGTCCATCGCCGCGTAGTTTTCCTCAAGCGCGCTAATTTTAGCCGCTCTTTTGGCGTATTGTTTAACGACCCTATCGTTTTTGGTACCGAAAATCCCGTGAATGATCTTTTTAAACATCTCAAACC
>CAUUKU010000158.1:0-2910 GCA_963545665.1 uncultured Campylobacter sp.
ACACTCGACTAGTCGTCGGCAGCGTCAGATGTGTATAAGAGACAGCTTTTATAGTGTATAAATTTTGTTTAAGAGCTCTTGCGTCATATTTATTATATTCTTCAAAAATTTTACTTTCAAGACCTAGACAATTACTATGTTCTTGTGAGTTTGTATAACATTCTTTATAAACTTGTTCTATATTTAGACTAGGTTTTTGTACCGCTTGCATTATTTAGTTTTATCTCTGTTATAAATTAATGCATTAAGGATAGCCTTTGCTTCCAGCCCGAGCTGATTATTATATTTTTCAAAAATTTCGGCACATGTCATATTGGAATTTACATCTTTATCAAGCATAGAGTAGAAACCGGATTTTGTTACTTCTAGACCGAAAATTTCATTCGTTAAGTTGCTAATGCTTGCTCCAAAAGTTTCCATGTCGAATCTCTCTGCCTTTACAATATCCCCAAATCTACTTAATTTATACATGCAATTTTTCGGTATCTCTTGAGCGACTATCGGAGAGTGGGTGGCTATTATAGCAACTGCATTTTTTTTAATGAGCAACCAGGAAAGAACGCCGATAAAAGTGGATAGAAGCGGTGGGTGCAGGTGATTCTCCGGTTCATCTATTAGGATTAACATTTTTTCTTCCATTTTTTCTATTAGTCTAGTAATAATTAATAAAATTATCGAGTGACCAGAGCTTAAATTATCAAAGAAATTTATAATCTCATTTTTGTTTTTATCTTCATCTTCATTTAGCCAATATTGCATATTAGATATAATGTCTAAACTTTTAAAAATAGGATCGGATTCAAGCTTTTTTATGGCCATTTTCCACTCCTGCCACTTATTGTTCTGAGTTGCAAAACAATACTTAACGCTATTATAAAATTCTTCGCCAAGACTATTTTCTTCTTTTAGATTGCCTATTTGAAAATATAATGGATGGTGTCCTACTGTTTCAAAAGAGTCGAATGCACTATATGATATAGTGACAAGCTTTGAGAATACAATTTCATCTTCATTAAAAGAGTCTTTTAAGGCGAATTTACCGATCGATCTTTCATCGCCGATAAAATTTCTAGCCATATCTTTAAACAAATTTGTTTTGCCAACTCCATTAGGCCCAATGATGGCATGTACATTTGTCGGAGGAGACGAATTCGGTTTAACTTCAAAATCAAGGACACATCTTTGTTTGTTATTTTTAAAAACATAATATTTAAAATGAAACGGTGTTAATTCGGCTTCACCATTCAAAATTCTCTTGTATTGTCCATCTATTGTAGTTTTGCTTATTGATCTTAGTAGAGAAATTTTTGCAACACCTTCTTTTAAAATTTTATCTTTAGAAGCATCGTCGAGTATTACTATGTCGCGTATCGATTCTAAAAAAGCCTCTTTTAAACCACCGTCTAGATTATATATTTTTTTATAATACTCCACGCTGAAACCTAACGAAAAATATTGATCATCCAATATTTCAAAACTTTTTGGAAGATCGGTATAGCCACTCGTTTGGCCAATCTTTCCTATCCTTACAAATCCCAACTCATGTTTATTTGCATTTTTATCAAATAAAGTTAATTTTTTTGTCGTTTTGAAACCAAAATCATCCCACGTATCAGCCTCTAGATATACCGTCATCGGTTGAGAAACAGATGGTGTTCGCTTGTAATCTACTTGCATAAAATTTAACGTCACTATGATCTCCTTGCAAACAAATCAATAAATTTGACTTCAGATTTAGTTTTATTATGTATTTAGAAATCTCTTTGTTTGTAAAAAGAACTAAAATTACTAAACTATTATTCCCTCACGATAAATGCGCCGCTGAATTTGCCGCCGTGCGCAAAATCTCTCGCCTCGTCCTCGCTCTTAAATCCGCTTAAAAAGACGCGGTATATCGGAGCGCCTTCGAAAACAAATTCTTTGACGAGCGCGGTGTAGCCCGAGGCGTTGCGGTAGTCGCGCTCGTAAATTTGCGCTCCACTTCTGTTTCTAAACGCTCCGATTTGCACCATAAAATTTCCGCCGACGATGGTCGCTTTCGGCGAGCCTTTGGCGATTGTGTGTCCGTAAAAGCCCACCACTTCGAGCTTTACCGGCGCCGTGCCTTTAGCGAATACGCCCACCAGATTAGCAGCCGTTTTGCTAAGATCGATAACGCGCCCGTCGACAAATGGACCGCGGTCGTTGATGCGCACGGTTGCAGTGGCGCCGGTATCGCGGTTCGTGACCTTTACCATCGTATTCATCGGATAGATTTTGTGCGCGGCGGTCATGCCGTTCATATCGTAAATTTCGCCGTTTGAGGTGTATTTGCCGTGAAAATTCGGCCCGTACCAGCTGGCGATTCCGATCTGGGTATCGCCGACGCTTACTTGCTCGGGGTAGTAGGTTTTGCCGTTGATCCTGTAAGGACGCATGGTGGCGGGGGAGTTTTTGCCGATTTTGCCCGCGCCGCCCGAAGGCGAGCGAGGCTGAGCGGTGCCGAACGAGCAGCCCGTAAGGATTAGTGCAAAAAGCGCGCTAAGAAGGGCGATTTTCTGGTACGACACCTACGCTCCGATCTTATTTATAAAATTTTATATCGTTTAGCGCTACGGCGTTTTTGTTTTTTACGCTAAGCTCGTCCGTTAGGCCCGCTAGCGCGCCGCCCGTTCCTACCTGCTCGCCGTTTGCTAGTTTGCGACGTTTTAGGCGCGGCTCATAGGCTTGCAAAATGCCCTGATTTATGACGAATTCGGCGTATTTACTCTGCGGTATGTAGAAGAAGTATTTGCCGCTAAGCGGAGAGATACCGTTTTTGATATGTGCGTTGTAATCCTGCATCTGCGACGGCGAAATACCGATCTGCTTGGCGATCGCGCTTAGCTTCGTGCCCGGAGCCACAGCGATGCGCTTTAGCCCCCACGGCTC
>CAUUKU010000159.1:0-2877 GCA_963545665.1 uncultured Campylobacter sp.
TAATCCGAACATCTTTAAGCTTCGTTTCAAACTAACAGTTTTTTATTAAATTGACGAGGGAGCAGAGAAAAGCGCGCTCCTCGTGCCTCGTCGCTTGCTTTTCTCTGCGGCCGTCGCCCGTCGTATAATACACCTCGTATGCTCTCATACTCATCTTAATTTACCTCTATCGTAAGGGTTATAACGCTAGTGCTTTTATAATTCTGCTCGATAGAGAAAAGATACTTAAGTATCGGTATATCTTTTAGCAGAGGCACGCCGTTACGTTTTGAATAGGCAACGTCTTTGTTAATGCCGCTTAGAACAAGAAGCTCGCCCCGCTTTAAACTATAATTCGACTTAAGCTCCTTTTTACTCGTGCGCGGCGTGAGGGTGTTTTGCGTGTCGAGCAGGTCTTCAACCACTAAATCAAGGCTAAAATCGACGTTTGAATTCTGAAGCACTACGGGGCGAATTTTAATCTTTAGGCCGACGTCTTTATACTCATAGCTGTTTTGGGTGGCGGTGCCGTTTTGAGTGTAGGTGCTGGTGTTGGTGAGATAAGGCACGTTTTCGACGGAGGAGAAATATACCTCGGCGCCGCTCTTTGCTACCAAAAACGGACTTTGCTTTATGGTGGTTACGCCGTTTTGTTGAAGCAGGCTTAGCACTCCGTAAAAGCCTCGTTTCTTTGTGGTTACTACGTTGGTTTGAGCGGTGTATGGCATAGTGATTAAATTTATAAAGAAATTTAGATCGGAGCGCGTTATTACGTCGCCTAAAGAATTTAGGTGCGAGCCTATGTCTTTGTAATCATTGGTATTCGTTTCAAGTATGGTAAGCTTGAAATTTACCTGTTCGAGCTTTTTGTCGCTTCTTTGCACGAAATCTATTATGTCGCTATATTCGTCATCGCTTGCTTTGAATACGACGGAGTTTGTAGAGCGAATATAGCTTGAGTTTTGATCGGTCATCTTGCTTACTATCTTGTCCGCGTCATCGTAAGAATTGTTTGTAAGGGTAAGATACCTTAGCCGTCTTTCGGCGCTAATGCTACCGTTAGCATCGCCGTAGTCTCTATTTTGTTTAAAGACGTAGTAAAAGCCGTCGGTTAGAATAAGCTTTAAGCCTTTACTTTCTATAGCTTTGCGAAAGTGCTTTATCGTTACATCAGAATTCTTGGACGTATAAAAGTAAAAGCTATTCGGATCTATCTCATCGCTGATTAGAATATCGATTTTTGAATTATGGCTGGCAACGTTGGCGAAATCAAGCAGATTTAACTTGATCTCTTCAGACAAGGCGCTACTTAGAATAAATAGCGCTAGAAAAAGAACTTTTTTCATTTAACTCTTCCTTTTTTAAGTTATCAAAAACGGGCTTATCAAAGCCGACGAAAAAATACATAATACCTTTGCCCTTGAACGAGCGCACGTTAAATTTAGGCGGGGAGCGCAGAAAGATGAAATTTAAGTATCTCTGATCGAAGCGCTCATAACCGCCGCTCGTAATGGAACACTTATCGTAGAAGCAATAAATTTGATAGATATAGCCTATGGGAGGCTCATTTGGATCGGGTTCGGAGGCGTTGAAAAGACCGTCGTCGTTATTGCTTGGCTTAGGTGAGCTTTCTTGGCGAGAGGGGTTTTCGGATGGGGCGGGATCATCGGAAGTCGAGGCGGTCTCATCGGAATTAAAGCTTTGCACGAAAAAATAAAAGTATATAGATAGCGTGATAAATAGAAATAACGACACATAAAGAAATTTACGGACGAAAGACTTTTGAGAAGCGTTTTGCCCCGAATGATAGAGATTAAAAACTTCTTTCAAATAAGGAACGTGAAATTTTTGCATGACGTCTTTTTGATACATCTTATAAGAGCCGTAAAGCATATATCTAAATTTATTCTTGAATAGACGCTTAGAGCTATCCACAGCTTTTACAAAATGTTCGGCTATACGTTTATACTCATTGCTTATAAGCGATAAATCCTGTGTAATAAGCCAAATATCCTGATACAAATGACGATGATAGGTAAGCCACCAAACCAAAATATTATCCTCTTTGGTTTTTAAAAAATTATGAGCCTCATCGAGGATTATTAAGACATTGTGTAAATTTAGCTCCTTGGCTTTTTCGTTTAGGACGTCATCGCCCACTTTATCCATATAAAGCAGATATAGGACTTCGAGATCGGAGTAAAACTTTTCGTAGTCGAATTTTATAAATTTAGCATCCAAATCGAACTTAAAGCCGTTGATATTGGTATAGCAATATGAATATTCTTTCTGCTTCTCAGGCTTAATGACCTTTGATAGGAAAGTATCCTTTGGCTTAAAAATAAAAAGCTGGTGAATTTTAAAAACCGCGTAGTATGTTTTACCGGTACCTGGGTTACCGACGATGTAAGTTATCATTTAGAAGCCTTAAGTAATATAATGAGTAAGTTCATTTATCGATTTTCTAATCTTTTCAAGAAGCTTCATTCCCATTTTAGCGCCGATTATCAAGAATAAAGATATTAGAAATGGAGAATAAAGATTTAAAACGTCCCAAAAAGCTTTAAAAACCCCAAGAGATGATAAAACGGACAAAGCAACGGAAGTAACCTCATTAGAACTCGTAGGATTAGTAAGGTTTTTTATAAATTCGTAAATATTTCCCAATTGACCGAATAAAAACACGGCCATAGCAAGCAAAGCACCGAAATATATTACCATGAGAGCAAACATAGCAATTTCGATAACAACAAGCTTGCTAAAAATAACCTTTCTAAGAACAAACCCTGCGAGCTCACCCAAAGCAAGTTTTCTAAAAATCCAAGCTAAAGCAGATATTATAAAAGCAGGCATACTATATCCCTGTCTCTTATACACATCTCCGAGCCCACGAGACCG
>CAUUKU010000160.1:0-2839 GCA_963545665.1 uncultured Campylobacter sp.
CGCCGCGCGAATTTTGCGCCGTAAGCGCCGTAATAGCGCTCATTGCAAACATCTTGTGTGCGCCCGCATAAGCTCTCATCGCCTTTCTAGCAGTCGCCGCGCCCACCCCATCTCTGCCGTCCCAGCTACGTAGCGGGTTGCTTAAATTCGCCTCTAGGCTCTGCTCGGCATTCGCCCAAGGCTGCCGCGCTAAATTTGATAAATCCGCGCTCATTCGTCAGCGCTCGGCTTATGTCATTCATGAGCTCCTTGAGTTAAAGTTTGATGCGCTTAAACCTGAAATTATTATAACGCTTTTTAAAAAATGGCGGTAGCACGATCCCGCAAAATCATTGCCCAATCCTGCAAATTTTAAAAATTTTGAGAAATTTAAGTAAATTTCGGCTGCAAGGGTGGGCAAATTTGACGACTTAATTGGACGACCAAATTTGAAACGAGAAACGGGAGGACAAAATTTAACGCACAAAAGCTTCGTATCGAAATTGAGGCTTTTATTTATCGCAATATAATTAAGATATTAATTTTAATTATTGATTAAGGAAGAAAATTATAGTATTCAGTTAGGCTATATTTATGCGCAAATTGTGTATTTATGCTTACTAATTCGATGCAAAATAATCTTCTTTAAGGAGCAGAAATGAAAAAATTTTGGGGTGAGCATCAGGGCAAATCGGCCATGCTTTTTTTACTGATTGCCGTCAATTTGTATGCAACCGACGAGCAAAACACGAGGCTTAAAAAGACCGTCATAACCTCGACGGGCTTTGAGACGCCTTTAAAAGACGAGGTTAAAAACGTCTACGTCATAACTTCGGAGGAGATCAAAGATCGCGGTTACACGAGCGTAAGCGAAGTGCTCGAAAGAGCTCCCGGCGTTTACATCAGAAATGCCGGAGAATTCGGCCTTGAAGAGATAGATATAAGAGGCCAAGGCCCTTATGCAAAAACAAACGTCAGGACATTAATAAACGGTATGGATCTTAACGTTTTAAAGGCCGGGCACGGAAACATCGCAACGCCCTTTAATCTCATCGCCGTCGAAGATATAGAAAGAATAGAAATAGTCCCGGGTGGCGGCTCGGTGCTTTACGGCGGCGGGACGACGGGCGGCGTCATCAATATCATCACAAAGAAAAAACCGAGCAAATTTTACGTAAACATCTCGAGCAAACTCGCATCATATAGCTACCGTGATGCTGTTTTGGGCATAGGCGGCCCGCTGAGCGAAGATCTGTTTATGCGATTTAGCGTGAAGGGTTTCGACTCGAAGAGCTATAGAAAAGAGGAAAAATACAAAGGATACTACCTAAGCGGAGCGATAAATTATAAAATAAGCGACGCTCAAAGCATCGCCATTACGCCGAGCTTTTATTCTCAAAAACTTAAAAACCAAAGCGGCCCGCTTACGCTGAAGCAGGTTAAAGCGGACAGAAGACAATCAGGCAAAACTCAAGATCCGCAAAAATACAATAAAGCCGATCTTAGCATCGATTACTCGATCGATTTTAGCGACAGCTTTCAAACGCGCATAATGCCCTATTATCTGAAAACAAGATTTCTTCAAGAGGGCGAGATCGTAGGTCGCGGCGGCAGAAAGCAGGCCTATCAAACCAAATTTACCGACAGAAAATACGGACTAAATTTGAAAAATAGACTCAAATACGGCAGCGGCGAGCTGGTGTTTGGATACGACTACGAAGACATATTCGATAAGCTATCTCAAGGCGACGAGCTGGGTAAAACCATCCATTCCGGCTATCTCGTCGAAAAACACGACTTTACGGATTGGTTTTCGCTCGGCGGCGGCTTTAGATATGAGCGAGCCTACTACGACGTGAAAAGGCCCGCAAGCAGGGCTCTTAGAAGGCCCGCCTTTAACGAGAGTAAGCACACCAATAGCCATGCATTCGACGTGGTTCCGAATTTCAAATACTCCGAGACAGGAAACGTTTATTTCAAATTTGAAAAAGGTTTCGTCTCGCCGTCTCCGCAAGAGCTCGTCGACGTCGTAAAAGTGGGCAACCACACCGAGTTTAAATTTAACAATCTAAGACCCGAAACTTTCAAAACCTACGAACTCGGCATCAAAGATACAATCTTTGGGCAATTCTTTAGCGCGACGGTATTTAAGACCGATACCAAAGATATGATATTTTTAAAATGGAAAGATCCCTCACACGGACTCGGACAAAGGATATTCGAAAGGGAGTATATAAATTTGGACGAGGCGGAACGCTACGGAGCGGAGCTGTATGCGGAGCAAAGCTTAATCGAAGACTCTTTGAAGCTGAGCGAATCTTTCAGCTATGTACACTCAAGAGCCACCTTCGAAAGAAACGGCAAAAAAGAGACCAAAGCGTTGCCGTATGTAGCTAAAAGGAAATTCGTCTTCGGCATCGATTATAAGCCGATCAAGCAGCTCGATTTATACACGACCGTTAGGAATTATTCCAAAATTTTAAACAACAGCTACGAATATATGGGCGCAAAGACGCTGGTGGACTTTTCTGCAAAATATAAATTTACGAAAAACTTCTCCATAACCGGCGGCGTCAAAAATCTCTTTGACAAAAAATACTTCGCGTATTACGACACTACGGCAAATAGGGGCGAGGGCATTTATTATCCGTCCGCGGAGAGGAATTTTTACGTAGAGTTTAAGTATGCTTACTAAAGCGCTGAATTTGGGGCTTCTGCCCCAAATTTGCCGTTTAAATTTTAAAATTTAGCACGAGCTCGCCGTGTTTTTGTGAAGCGTCGTTAAAATTTCATTATTCTTTATCAAAAAACATATCAAATTTTATCGTCGCTTAATAAACGCGACGGTATAATAAAAAGC
>CAUUKU010000161.1:0-2667 GCA_963545665.1 uncultured Campylobacter sp.
CGCTTGTATCTCTGTGGCTATGGCAAGGCAGACGGTTTATACGGATGCGCTAGGATGCGTCAAAGTTCTTTGCGGTGCGGCGGCGCTTTAAAGGTGGATGTAGCGCGGTACAAACAGCGCGTTTTGCAGCTTGCGTTTACGGCACGCCGTTTTAGGACGCATTGAAATTTAAAGCGCGGTTTAATTGAGCGCTAAAAATTTTGCGATTTTAAATTTTATAAATTTGCAAAGGCTGGCAGAATTTAATATTTTAAAATTTTGCTTCTTTTTGGGCTTTGAAATTTTGAAATTTTAAATTTACCGCAGCGGACCTGAATTTTAAATCGCGCCTTGCCGGTATGAAGCGTTTGTAATTGCGCGAGCGGGAGAAACTGCCGGAGTATTGGCTTGCCGTGCGCGAGTACATGAGAAAAATTTGCCACGCCTGAAGGTTGGTAGCGGAGTATCGCAGTCGTTCGCAGCGACTGATTTGCAGCGCGAGTGCTCGCGCTGCACGTTAAAAACCGTTGCATCGCAAGCTGCGCGACAAGCTGTTTGGCGCGCGGTGTTTTGTCGGGCGTGTTTCGTAGTGCAACTGCATTTGCGGTATGTTTTGCGAGCGAGTGCTTACAAATGCTCTGCGACATAAAATTTTAGAATGAAATTTATCGTTGCGCGCATAAATTTAATAAAATTTGCGCCGTAGCGGCAAATAAATTTAAAACAAAATTTTGCACTGTCTGCGGTACAAATGCGCTTTGTAGCTAAGTTGCAATTTTGCAGTGTGGCCGTATTGTAAGATGCGGCGCGTTTTGCATCGCCCGTGCGATGAAAAACGATCGGCATGCGAGCGTGTTTGCAATGATGTTGCGGCTTAAAATTTTGCAACTACCGCGCACTACTCGTGCACGATTGTGCATAGTTGCGGTTTGTGACCTTGTTATCGCGTGTCGAAAGTCGCCGCGATACGCCTGCCAGAGTAAATGCACCCGCCTATGTTATTAAAAGATAGTGCGAGGTTGCGCCCTACGGCGCGGCAGCGTGCGTCGAAAGGCTGCACGATGCGCGAGAGTAAAATGCACGCTTAAAAAGCGGCGTGGATTGCGCTTCGCGGCGATCTATCCGCAGCGTGCGTCAAAAATCGTCGCGATATGTTAGAATAGAGCGTACGCAATACGCGCTTGCGGGATAGCGCGAGATCGTACTTGTTGTGGCACGCTATCCCGCAGGTGTGCTGCAAAAGCCGCCTATGTAGAGATAAAATTCGCGCCGCGCTCCAAAAATGCGCGATCACATTGCGTGCCAAAAGACAATACGTGGTCGTGCCGTATGCTTTTTAAAAGGCGGTGCCGCGATCGGCGCCGTGCGGCACGGGCGCGATACGAGGCTTCAAGCCTCGCGCGGCAGACGATAAGCGTGCACGGCGCACGTAAATGCGAATAAATTTTAAAACGGAGAGACGATTGAGAACCGATAAATGGCTATATTACTTCACCTGCGCGCTCATTACGATCGGCATGATATTTTCGCTGTCGCTGAGCTCATATACGGTGCTTTTGCTCGGCACTACGCCGCTGCATTTTTTTTATCGCCAGTGCGCGGTGGGGATCGCGTGCATCGCGGTGATGTGGATCGTCTCGCGCGCCAATCCCGATAAATGCTTAACGCCGGTGTGCATGTCGCTTTTTGCGATAATGGGGATTTTGATGCTCGCGATGGGCTTTTTGCCCAAGTCCTTGGTCGCCGACGTTAACGGCGCGGCGCGCTGGATCAGGCTGCCGTTTTTTAACCTCGCGCCGGTGGAATTTTTCAAGGTGGGTTTCATCTACTTTTTGGCGTGGAGCTTCTCGCGCAAGCTCGATCACTCCAAAAAAAGCATCGGGCGCGAGATCGCGACGCTGCTTCCTTACGTAGCGCTTTTCGGCTTTGTGGTGATCCTGGTCGCTATCGTGCAAAACGATCTGGGGCAGGTCGCGGTGCTGGGGCTTACGATGATTTTTATGTCGCTTTTTGCGGGCACGAGCTTCAAGCTCATCGGCTTCAGCTTTATGGGGATTTTGGGGCTTGCTTACGTTTTTATCGTCACGAGCGCGCACAGGGTCGATCGCGTGCGCTCGTGGTGGGGCGGCGTGCAGGATTTCGTGCTGTCATTTATGTCGCCGGAGACCGCCGCGGGACTGCGTATAGAGGATGCTAGCGCGCCGTATCAGGTCGGACACTCGCTAAATGCGATAAACAACGGCGAGTTTTTCGGGCAGGGGCTTGGGCTCGGGAGCTTTAAGCTAGGCTATCTGAGCGAGGTGCATACAGACTTCGTGCTTGCAGGTATCGCCGAGGAGTGGGGATTTATCGGGATTTTGCTCATCGTGGCGCTATTTTATGCGATGCTCTTTCGCATCTTTCAGACCGCGAGCAAGTCGCCGAGTAACGTAAATTTCCTCTTTTGCCTGGGTATCGGCTTTATGTTTTTCTTTTCGTTCATCATCAA
This sequence comes from uncultured Campylobacter sp., assembly GCA_963545665.1. Lineage (GTDB taxonomy): Bacteria > Campylobacterota > Campylobacteria > Campylobacterales > Campylobacteraceae > Campylobacter_B. The sequence goes on from CAUUKU010000161.1 coordinate 2,468, forward strand.
CTCCTACGGCATCACGTCGATTTCGCCGGTTAAGGGTATCGCCGTGCCGTTTCTGAGCTACGGCGGCAGTCACCTGCTCGCGGCGTCGTTTGCGGTGGGGCTCGTTTTGATGGCGTCGAAAAGGGCTAAATTTTAAGGCTTTTGCGGGTTTTGGGCGAGCGTGGTTTAAATTTAAGCGTAAATTTAAAGCCGAATTGCGC
>CAUUKU010000162.1:0-2630 GCA_963545665.1 uncultured Campylobacter sp.
CGCGATACTGATCGGTCTCGTGGGCTCGGAGATGTGTATAAGAGACAGGATGAGTCATGCAAGATTTTAGCAAGGAAGAGATTGAGTCGCTGGTCGCCGGCTGGAAAAATCACAACAAAAACCAATATTGGGTCAAAAAGCACGCCGCCGTCTCGAAGTATCTGGGCGGGATCAAGCGCTGCTTGGCGAGCTTCGACGAGACCGAAGAGGAGTTTTTACAGACGCTGTATATCAACCTAAGCGACGGCAATCTGCGAAGCTCTAAAATTCTATCGCTAGGCGAGAAATTCGCGCACGCGGAGTATTTTTTCATGGATCAATTTTTTGATTCCAATATCAGCGCGTTTTACTACGATTTCGTTTTTAAAGACCGCATCGTCGGCAAGAAAGATCTCTTTCCGAAAAATGCCGTAAAAAGCGTAGCTAGCGTGCTTAGCGGCGAGGATAAGGACATCGTTTCGCTTTATGTATTTATCGAAAATATCGTCAAAAATTTCAATAGCTACTCTCAAGAGCGCACTAGGCGCGACATCTTCAAGCAGAAGCTAGTAAATTTCTACGACGAGCTTTACAGGCTTTTCGTCGCGGTTGATAGCGCCTTGGCAGTCGATTTTTTCGACATCTCGCTGCATAATCAACCCTTCATATTGATGGAATTTTTAAAATCCGCGATAAACGCCGATAATTTTTATCTCATCGACAGCTACTTAAGCGACGACGGGACGCTAAATTTAGGCGTCGCGCCGAGCGGCGATTTCACGCAGATTTCGCGCGAAAAGCTCTATCTGCTAGCCAGCGTCTTTACTCAGAGCAATGACGAGTTTCCGACGCTTCTTTACAGCGTCGATACCGTGCAGATTTTAAGCTTGCTATATGACGAGAAGGTCGATATTTTCGCGGAATTTTACGAGGTGAGCTCGCGCTTTATCGCGGAATTTACCCCTTATCCCGCAGACGCCGTAGGCGCGGCTAAGATCGTGTATTCGTCACTGTTTTTCGAATACGTCAAAAACTACAAAAGCGAAGAGGTCGCAAAAAATACGATATTTTACGGCGCGATCGGCACGGGCAAGACCCGCAGGCTGCGATCTTTAATCACCGAAAAGAAGCTTGCGGCGAAAAATTTTCGCTACGTTTGCTTGCATGAGGATTTTGAATACCGCGACTTTATAGACGGATTTTACGGCGAGAAATTTTTAAACGGAGAGTTCAAAGCTTTATGCAAGGAGGCTTTGGGCGATTTGAAAAACGAATATTATTTTTTGATCGACAATGCAAACGCTGCGAGTTTGGATAAAATTTTAGGTGAAGCGGCGGCTCTTTTGGATCGTCGCTACGACGAGAACGACGAGTTTTCGCTGATCCGCACGAAAAACTCCCACGTCATCGATGATTTCGAAGAGAGCGAGAGGGCGCGCGCCAGCGTCGTTTTAAAAGACGGCCGCTCGTATTTTGCGGTGCCTAAAAATTTATACGTCCTGTGCGCCTTAAGCGGCGATCGGGGCATCTCGCCATCGGTCGCAAAGGCGTTTCGCTGGATCAAATGCGAGTGCGATTACGGCGCGCTCGAGGATTATCTGAGCGATCGCGAGATCGTAAATGCAAGCGCCGCCGTCGCGGTCTGCAAGGTGCTGAATAAATTTATCGCCGATGAGGCAAGCGGCCTCGGCGCGATCGGACACGGCGTATTTATGGGGCTCGCACGCTATCAAAACAATGCGCAAATCACGCAAGAGAGCCTTAACGGCTTCTTCGCCGAGGTGCTAGAGCCGATTTTTAGGTGTGGTTATGCAAACGGATCTACTGATTTTGCAATATCCAAAGGGCTTGCGGAGATTAAAGATATTTTTAAATTTTAGAGTATTTTAAAATTTGCAATGGATTATAATTTGGACAAAGAATAATTATGCATAATTTATTTTTACGGCTATTTATATTTTGCGTGCATATTAGATTGTCGAAATATTCGGATAAAAGGAATTTTGTATGAAAAAAGATAATTTCATATCAATAGGTATCGTTTTTTATGATGAGTCCGATGCAAGAAAGATAATAGAGCTTCATGATCTCATGGAGAGCAGTTATAATTATTTTGAAATTTTAATATTAGATTTTGCTATTGATGTAGAATGTAAAAAACGATGCGATGATCTAATAAAGAGCATAACCAATGCGAGAATTATTAAATTATCAAATATCGTGGATGTTGAAATAGCACATACGATTTTGATAGAAAATTGCATAGGAGATTTTTGCTGCATTGCTGATTTAGAGCATGAGGATATAAAAGATATAATTGGTATTCTTGACAAGGCAGAGACATTTGATATAGCCATGGGTAGGCGCGAGCGGAAAGTGCAAACTATTTTTGAGTCAATGATGTCCAAATTGTTTTATAAAATAGTATCTATATTTACCGGCGTAAAATTGAATAGTATGCATAGCGATTTTTTTGTTATAAACAAAAAGGTTATAAATCATATAACAAAAAATGAAGATAAAGTAAAATTTCTGAGACTGATTAAATTAAACAATGGCTTTTCAAAATGCGATTATTTATATATGCCTATCGGTAAAGAAAACTATAAAAGAACATTTTTACAAAATGTAAATTTTACTATAGATATTAT
>CAUUKU010000163.1:0-2542 GCA_963545665.1 uncultured Campylobacter sp.
TTTATAGGCTTCTTTACGGATCAATATAAAAATGAAGCGTTAAATTTTAGCCCTTTTTAAATCGCTTTTGAATTTTAAAATTTCGATAAAATTTCAAGCGGAAATTGAGAGTTAAATTTCAAATTTTGATTTAACGCTCGCTTACTTTTCCAAATTTCATCTCGATCAAAAGTACTAAAATGAAGAAAATTTTTTCGTTATTGATTTTGGCGATTTCGCGCAGGCTCTGATCGGCGCTTTCGAATTTAACGCCGTTTGCACGCAAGAGCTCGCCCAGCTCATCCATGCCAAAGCCCATTTTAGCGGCGATATCGGCAAGTCCGTAAGGCTCGATCGCGCCGATGATGCGGTCCATATTGCAAAAGCTCGGGTTTTTGCGCCTTAAAATCACGTCCAAAAACTCGCCACATAGCTTTGCGAGCTTCCTTCGCCTAGTGATCACGTGCAAAATCGCGACGCAAAGCAGGCCGAATCCCGCGATCTTATGCAGGCTCATCCACGTCTCGTCGTATTCACCGCGCGCAAAGCAGGCGCCCGAAAAGCCCAAAATGCAAAGCGCGCAAGCTAGCAGCACGATGAGCGCAAATTTATAAACAATTCCCGCCTTAAGCATCAAATCTCCTTGTCTCGTTTTTAAAATTTAGCGGCTTAGGCGTAGCGCCCGCGAACGCCACGGCGACGCTACGTCCCGTCGGTCGCCGCTATCGTATCGCCTCGGCGTTGTTGCGCCGTCCGCACCGCTGCTTCACTTATACGCTCCGCGGGTCGCTATCATCGTATCGCGACGTTTACGCTGCTTGCGCTACTTGCGCTGCGCTTTACCTACATACACATTCTGTCGATCGCGGTTGCCATATTGCGGCATTTTATGCTGTCGTCGCCGTAATCACGCCGCGCCGCTTTGTGCTGCCGATCCGCCGTCACGGCCGTGCTGCTCGCTTCGATCATAGCGCCGTTACGATGATATTTGCCCGAGCGAAGGTCATGTCATACGGCACCGAGTAGGTATGTATTCCTGTTCCTTCGTCACGGCCGCTACCCGCGCCGCCGATATGTTGCGCGCTATCTGATGCACTACCGACTTATCGCGACGCCGTGTGCATCGCGCTGCTAACGCCGCCCGCTCATTTAGCACGCCGTTACGCTACCGATCGCGGCGCGGCTTAAAATTTTATCTAGGCGTCGTCTCCTCGGCGGATCATCTTGCGTTTAAATTTTACCGACTTAATTTCGCGTAAAATCACAATCGCGCGCCGTCTACCGACCTACAAGCCGCTTGCCGCTGCGTAGTCGTATGGCCCATAACGCCGCCGTGCTGACGACTGCATGCGAGCACCTAGCCGCGCGGGTGCTGATGCCCATGCATACGAACGCCGAGCGTCTCGGCTAAATTTTATCACCTCTTAATATAAATGAGTAATTTTAATAAATCTGGATTTAAAAAGATATGAATTTAAAGGCGAAATCCCTGCCGCGCGAAATTTAAACGATGAAATTTAAAGCTCCATCGTCCGCTCAAATATATCCTCAAGCCCCGTTTGATGCACGATCGCTAGCATGCCGAGGCTCGGCAGATCCGCGCGCAGGCCCAGTAGCAGCTCGCGCGCCGAAGTGGGATCGAGCGCGGACGTGATCTCGTCTGCGAAAACAAAGCTCGGCTTGTGGTAATGAATACGTGCGAAACTAAGCCGCTGCGCCTCCCCGCCGCTTAAAATTTTAACGTAATCGGCGCGCGAGTTTAGCATGCGGGCAAATTTTTTAAGCCCTACGCGGCGTAAAATTTCTAAAAATTCCGCGTCGTCTGCGCGCGGCGGCTGCGGATAGGAAATGAGCTCTTTTAGGCTAAGCGGCGCTAGATAGGGCTTTTGCGGGATAAACATCACGCCCGTGCGCGGTAGGCTGATCTCGCCGCGGCCATATCGCCAAAGCCCCGCCGCGTAGCGCAGAGCCGTACTTTTGCCCGCGCCGCTCTTGCCTCGCAGCATTATAAACTGCGCGGGCGCAAGCTCAAAGCGTAGATCCTCGATCAGCGGCTCGCCCGCAGGCGTGAAGACCGACAAGCCCTCGCAACGAGCGGAATTTTCATTGCTTTGTTTGACGCAAGCACGCAGATTTGCGCTCTCGCCGTCCATGCGCGAGATGAACTCATAGATCCTCTGCACGCTCGCCGCCCACTCCATGATCTGCTTGTAATAGTCCATAAACCACGCAAATCCATCCTGCACGCTGTAAAATGCCGAGCGCGCCTGCATCATATCGCCAAAGCTCATCGCGCGCGCCAGATAGAGCGGCAAGCAGGCAAAGATCGGGATTAAATTCGTGATTTTTAGGTAGCTTGCCGAAAAGCATTCGAGGCGAAATTCCGTATTCATAATGCTGCGCCAATTTCTCATGATCTCGCCGAAACTCGCGCGGAAGCGGCCTCGCTCGGCATCCTCTCCGCGCATAAACGCCACGGCTTCTGCGTTTTCGCGCACTAGCAGCAGATCCGAGCGGTAGTCGGCTTCGGCGCGCTGCTTAGCAAAATTTAACCCCCTAAGCC
>CAUUKU010000164.1:0-2522 GCA_963545665.1 uncultured Campylobacter sp.
ATATAAGGATTTAATTACGAGATATAGTCGCAAAATTCGAACTTCAAACTCTTAAGAATTAGATTAAATTCTTAAGAGCCTTTATCAAAATATAAATAAAATTTCAAAATTTCAATCCAAATTGAAAACCTGTTTAGGATTTTGAAATTTATCCGTATAACCGCCCTTTTTGATCGCCTCTTTTGCGATGCTTTTATCTTTTTTAGGCGCATTTACCGCAAGCAGCGACCGTTCAAGCGCAAAAAAGCTCTTCATCAAGCCGCCCAAGGATCTGAAAAAATCCGCCCTTACGTGCACGCATAGAAGTTCGGTAAATTCGTCCGCAAATTCGTTCGTTACGTTGGTAAAAAGCTCATTAGATAACGCCGCGCTGCCGTCATTCCGCTCCGCTTCGCCTCGCAAAAGCGTCGAATGTAGGTAAAAAATAAACCCGACGTAGTCCTCGCACTCTTTGCAAAGCTCCATATTGCGGCGAAATTTGCTTTTTTTAAGCGTACTAAGGACCGAAAGGCGCATCTTGCCGTCGTCTCGCCCCTCGTCGTAAAAGCTCGCGCTCATCGGCACGTTAGCGTACGAAAAGTCAAAAAGCACGGAATTTTGCTCGCTTTTAAATTCCTCGAAACTAAATTTTTGCAAATTTTCAAATTCCGCCGCATCTGCGGGCGCGATGGGCGAGCCTTTTAAAAACTCCAGCTGCTGCTGCCAACGGTTAAATTTAGCGTCCGTCTCATAGAAAAAAAATGGTATCGCAAAAAATTCGTAGTAGTAGCTTCGCGCTTTTATTAGATTTGCATCCATCACACGGCTCCCTTCTTAGCGTCTTGTATCTGCCTTTTTATCATTATTTTAGCCTTGCAGTCGCCGCAGCAAAAAAGCGTCTTCATCTTTTCGACATCGTCCGCAAAGTGCGCGCTCATCATATCCGCAATCTTCATCACGGCTTTTGCCGTCGCGAACTCCTTACCGCACTCGATGCATCTAAAAAGCTCGTCCTTAGCAAGCGTGCGATAGGAAAAAAACTCGGGTTGCAATTTAAGCCCGCTAAAGTTTAACGCCATCGTGTCCTTCTCGGCACAGCTTAGCACGCAGTAATTACACATCGTGCAAAGCGAGGCGTTGAGCTTGATCGAGTTATCGCTCCTATCGGCGTACAGCGCGCCGGTGTTACAGGCGCCCACGCAGCTAAGACAGAGCGTGCAGCTTGATTCGTTGATGGCTACCTCGCCGAATTTTAGCCGCTCGCCGCTTTTTACGGTGCCGAAGCTGCCTTCACCCACCATCGCACTTACTCGTTTGGAAAAAATTTCTTTCTTGCCAAGGTTGAACTCATTTAGCGAAAATTCCCACGGTTGTGAACTTTGCGCGAGTTTTAGCGCCTCGCTTAGCTCGCTTAAATTTTGCGCCAAAAATACCGCCTGCCTGCCGTAGATCGCGCGCGAAATTTCATTTACTAGCTCCGCCGTCTCGCGCGTGCCCTCGCCTACGTCCGCGCCGCATAAAATAACGCTCGAGCCGCTTTCTTGTATCAAGCTTAGCAAATTTACCTCATCGATCTGCTTGGCTCCGAAAAACCCGAGCGGCAGCACGCCGCATGGAAGGGGTACGTTTAGAGCGGGTGAAATTTCGCCCTCTGCGATGAGAAGCGGAATTTTGCCCCGGTAGAGCTTTGCGATCTCGCAAAAAACGCTTTGCGGCAGTCTAGCAAATTTCAGCGCGCCGCTGGGGCAGACGCTCACGCACGCGCCGCAGCCGATACAGTCGATGTGCGAAAACACGAGTTCGCGCTTTTCGTCGTTTTTCAAAATCGCAACGGTGGGGCAGACCTCGACGCATTTTGCGCACAGATCGTTCCGTCTGCCGTGATATTGACAGATCGCGGGATCGAAAATCGTAGAATTTCGGTAGCGATAAACGGGGCTTTTGCTTTGTAAAATTTCTAAAATTTCATCGTTTTTTAGTCCCGAAATTTCGTAGCAGCCGCTTTGGCGCAGCTGATATGCCTGCGCGCCCCGCACTAAGAAAAAATCGCTTTGCACCTCAAACTCGCCGTCCTCGCCCGAAATGCTCACGCTAAGATCGCCGATCTCGCCGTAGACGAACTTTATCTCGGCCCTACTTAGCGCGATCACCTTAAACCCGTGCTGCTTCAGTAGCGCCAAAAGCTCCTCATCCGGCGCGTCGCCTGCTAAGATGACGTTTTTGCCCACCTGCTTTTCGTAGTCGCTATCTAGCGCGCCGTCGAAGCAAAGACCCCTCGCCTCGTACAAAATATCGACGTTTTGCGCGATCGCTAGCGGCTCATCTTTAGTATTTGCGATGTAAAAATCAATCTCGGGAGCGTAAATTTGCGCCTTTAATTTCGGCGAATTAGCGACGATAAATTCTTCATTTTTTATATCGCTCTCGTCGCTGCAAATCTCCACGCTATCGCTTAAAACTACGGGTGCCGTGCCGCCGTTATAAAATCCAAAATCTTTCATAATCTATCCTAATTGATAAAATCAAGCTCTTTTACTCTTAAT